>NZ_CAKZHY010000096.1 GCF_936928535.1 uncultured Bradyrhizobium sp.
CGAATCTTCGCAAGACGATCGCTGCGGCGTATGGGTCCCGGATCGGCGCGCGCTTTAGGCGCGCTCGTCCGGGACGACACCGTTGGTGAGGCTGCTTACTCCGCGCTGCTCACCAGCTTGATCCGCGGTGCCTGGGCCTCGGTCAGGCTGCGGTAGGCGGCGAGATAGTCGAGGGCCATCCGCCGCGCGGTGAAGCGCGTTTCGAACTGCTTGCGGATCGCGGCGCGATCGAGTTGCGCGAGGCGGCTCACGACGCCGGCGGCGCTGATGACGTCCTCGACGACGAAGCCGGTGAGGCCCTCGTCGATGATTTCAGGCACCGAGCCGCGGTTGAAGGCGACCACCGGCGTACCGCAGGCCATGGCTTCGATCATCACGAGGCCGAACGGCTCCGGCCAGTCGATCGGCAGCAACAGGCCAAGCGCGCCGCTCAGGAAGTCCGACTTCTCGTGATCGCTGATCTCGCCGATGAAATCGACCAGCGGATTACCCACGATCATGGGCTTGATCAGCTCGTCATAATAGTCCTGGTCCGCGCGATCGACCTTGGCCGCGATCTTCAGCGGGATGCCGCAATGCATCGCGATCTTGATGGCGCGGTCGACACCCTTCTCGGGCGCGATGCGGCCGAGCACCGCCAGATATTCTTGCTTGGCCGGCTTCGGCGTCAGAAGGTTTTCCGGCAGGCCGTGATGGATCGTCGTCACCCAATTGGCCTGCGGCACCGGCCGCCGCTGCGCGTTCGAGATCGAGATGACGGGCATCTTGGAGAAAGTGTTGAACACAGGCTGATGCTCCGGCAGATCGAGCCGGCCATGCAGCGTGGTCAGGAACGGCGTCGGCTGCCGGTAGAACAGCGACCACGGATAATAGTCGAGATGGAAGTGGAGGAAGTCGAACTCCTCGTCGTCACATTTCTGCCGCACGCGCTCCAGCAGCACCATGTGCAGCGCGTTGGGGTCGCGCACGGAACCGTCCAGGCGAAGCGCCCGGGGCCATAACGCATCCAGCTTCGCCGAGGTCTGGGAGTCGCCGCTGGCGAACAAGGTGACGTCGTGCCCGAGCGCGACCAATTCTTCCGTCAACCAATGCACCACCCGCTCGGTGCCGCCATACAGCTTGGGTGGAACAGCCTCCGTCAACGGAGCTACCTGCGCGATGCGCATCTCACCATCTCCTATGCGATCATGTGAACGTTGAAACCCCCGCCGTGTATCGGCACCGGCATGCCGACAAGGGAACGTTCCCGCAGTTGCGAAGTTCCTCTCAACAAACGTTACTTATTCGACACATCGCGCGCGCGTCTCGATGCTGCCATCTGATCTTCTCAGATCGTCCGCATCCGCATGTCGTGATGACGTTGCCCGGGAACCGAGGCGAACTGGTCGATGTTCACTCGATCAGTCAGAACAATTGAAATCATCACGACGGGGTCGAGTGTCACATGGATCATCTTTCTGGATACGCGCGCAGGCCATTTGCCTTTGTCTTGCGCTATCTACGGCGACGACTGGCGTCGCATCTGGTGATCCTGACCGCCGTGGTCGCAGCGGTTGCCTGCTCCGTAGGCACGCAGTACGGCGTCAAATCTCTCGTCGACGCCTTGTCGGCGGGAACCTCACATGGCGGAAGCGTATGGCTGGCATTCATCCTGCTCATGTCGCTCATCGCCGCCGACAATTTTCTGTGGCGGATCGCGAGCTGGACGGCGAGCTTCACCTTCGTCCGTGTCACGGGCGATTTGCGTCGTGATATATTTCGTCATCTGACCGGACACGCGCCGAGTTACTTCCTGGACCGCATGCCGGGCATGCTGACGAGCCGCATCACGGCCACATCCAACGCGGTGTTCACCGTCGAGAACATGTTCGTCTGGAATGTGTTGCCGCCGTGCATTGCCACAATTGCGGCGATCGGGTTGATTGGAACCGTAAGTCCATACATGGCGGCGGGCCTGATCGTGATCGCAGGCGGCATGGTGGTGGCGATGTTCCGCCTGGCCGCGGCGGGCAAACCGTTGCATGACGACTTCGCCGACAAGGCGGCCGCCGTCGACGGAGAGATGATCGACGTCATCAGCAACATGCCGTTGGTCCGCGCCTTCTGCGGCATTGGCCACGAGCATGAGCGATTTGACGCCACGGTGGGCCGGGAAGTCAACGCGCGCGGACGCAGCCTGCGTTATCTGGAGAAGCTGCGGCTGCTGCATGCGGCCGTGACCGTGATCCTGACGATCGCCCTGATGGCCTGGGCCGTCACGCTTTGGCAGCAGGGCGAGGCGACCACCGGCGACGTCGTGCTGGTCTGTACCCTCGGTATCTCCATCCTGAGCGCGACCCGCGATCTTGCGGTTGCGCTGGTCGATGTCACCCAGCACGTCGCGCGCCTGACCGAGGCGATCGCCACGCTGCTGGTGCCGCACGAGCTGCGCGATCACCCCGAGGCCGAGCCGCTGGTCAAGAGCGGCGCCGCGATCGCGTTCAACAACGTCACCTTTGGCTATCCGGGCGGCGAGAAGATTTTTGAACGCTTCAGCCTGCGGCTCCAGCCCGGTCAGCGCGTCGGCCTGGTCGGGCAGTCCGGCGGCGGCAAGTCTACCCTTTTCACGCTGCTGCAACGCTTCTACGATGTCGACGAGGGCAGTGTGATGGTCGATGGCCAGGACATCTCCATGGTCACGCAGCAGAGCCTGCGCGAGGCGATCTCCGTGGTGCCGCAGGATATCTCGCTGTTTCATCGTTCGATCCGCGAGAATATCCGCTATGGCCGGCCGAACGCGACGGACGACGAGGTGCTGCGCGCGGCGATCGCGGCACGCTGCGATTTCATCGATAGCCTGCCTGACGGTCTCGACACCATGGTCGGCGACCGCGGAGTCAAGATGTCCGGCGGCCAGCGCCAGCGCATCGCGATCGCGCGCGCCTTCGTGAAGGACGCGCCGATCCTGCTGCTCGACGAAGCCACCGCGGCGCTCGATAGCGAATCCGAGGAGGCGATCCGCGAGGCGCTGTCACGCCTGATGCGCGGCCGCACCGTGATCGCGATTGCCCATCGCCTCGCGACGCTACGCAATTTCGACCGCGTGGTCGTGCTCAGGAACGGGAAGATCATCGAGGACGGTGCGCCCGACCGGCTGATGCAGGGGCACGGCCCGTACCGTGAGCTGGTGACGCAGGAAATGAGCCGGCTCGCGAAGTTCGCCGCGTAAACCCAACAGTTGCGTTTGCGTTGGTCGCGTTCGAAACACTGGCAGCAGGGGAGCAGCTCATGGCAGCCGAAGCCGCAACCAAGATCATGTCGGCACCACAGACCATCGAGACCGTCGCGGAGCAGCCGTTCTACATTCCGATGACGGGGCCCGCCGCGCGGCCCCGTCGCTCGCTCAAGCACGACGACACCTTCATCGTGCTGGACAGCCATGGCGATATCGGCGCCTCCGCCGGGGGCCCGGACGGCCTGTTCAACCACGACACGCGCTATCTGGCGCGACTGGAGCTGGTGCTCGACGATCTCCAGCCGCTGCTGCTCGGCTCGAACCTGCGCGACGACAATTCGGGTCTGACGGTCGACCTCACCAACCCCGATATCTATCGCCAGGGCCGCATCGTCCTGCAAAAGGACCTGCTGCACATCGTGCGCACGATCTTTCTGTGGCGCGGTACGGCCTATCAGCGCATCGGGCTGCAGAATCACGGCGAGCAACGTGCCAGCTTCGAGGTGACGCTGCTGTTCGACAATGATTTTGCCGATCTGTTCGAAGTGCGCGGCGAGCGGCGCCCGCGGCGCGGCACCGGCACCAGCAAGTTGCTCGGACCGACCGACGTGCTGTTCGAATATCGCGGTCTCGACGAGGCCGAGCGCACCACCGGCCTGCATTTCGACCCGCGCCCGACCCGGCTCTCGGTGAATGCCGCGACCTGGCAGCTCGAGCTCGATCCGCACGAAGCCAAGTCGCTGTTCGTGGCCGTGTCCTGCAACCGGCCTCTCGCGGAGAAGCCGGCACGCTTCTTCCGGGGCCTGCTGGCGCATCGCCGCGAGATGCGGCAGTCGACGATCGGCGCGGCCAGCATCGAGACCTCCAACAACATCTTCAACGAGGTGCTGTGCCAGGCCATGGCCGACCTCAACATGCTGATGACGGAGACGCCGCAGGGGCGCTATCCCTATGCCGGCATTCCCTGGTATTCGACGACGTTCGGCCGCGATGGCCTGATCACGGCACTCCAGATGCTGTGGGTCGATCCGCGGGTAGCGAAAGGCGTCTTGCGCCGGCTTGCACATTTCCAGGCCAAGACGGTCGACCCGCTTGCCGATGCCGCACCGGGGAAGATTTTGCACGAGATGCGCGGCGGCGAGATGGCGGCGCTGCGCGAGGTGCCGTTCTCGCAATATTACGGCAGCGTGGATTCGACCGCCCTGTTCGTGCTCCTCGCGGGGCGCTATTTCGAGCGCACTGGCGACGAGAAGACGTTGACCGAGCTTTGGCCTGCGATCGAGGCGGGGCTTGCCTGGATCGACGGTCCTGGTGATCCCGATCAGGACGGCTTTGTCGAGTACCAGCGCGCAACCGAAAAGGGGCTCGCGAACCAGGGCTGGAAGGACTCCTACGACGCCATCTTCCATGCCGATGGCAAGCTCGCGGAAGGCAATATCGCGCTCGCCGAAGTCCAGGGCTATGTCTATGTCGCAAAGCAGCTCGCCGCGCGATGCGCGCACAAGCTCGGCAAACCCGATCTCGCGCGGAAGCTCGAGGCGGAGGCCAAGTCGCTCGCTGAACGCTTTGAGGCGGCGTTCTGGTGCGAACAGCTTGGCACCTATGCGGTCGCCCTCGATGGTCAGAAGCGGCGCTGCGAGGTCCGCACCTCGAATGCCGGGCAGGTGCTGTTCAGCGGCATGATCCGTGAAGACCGCGCCCGGCTCGTGGCCGCCGATCTGATGCGCCCGCACTTCTTCTCGGGCTGGGGCATCCGCACCGTCGCCCGCGGCGAAGTTCGCTACAATCCGATGTCCTATCACGATGGGTCGATCTGGCCGCACGACAACGCACTGATTGCGCTCGGGCTCGCCCATTACGGGCTCAAGCACTCGGTCGCGCACGTCTTCAAGGGCTTGTTCGACGCCGCGACCTACATGGATCTGAGGCGGTTGCCGGAATTGTTCTGCGGCTTCCGTCGCGAGAAGCGGCGCGGCCCGACGCTCTATCCCGTTGCCTGCGCGCCGCAGGCCTGGGCCAGCGCAACGCCGTTCACGCTGCTGGAGGCGGCGCTCGGCATCGAGTTCGACGTCGCGCGCCGCGAGATCCGGCTGCGCAATCCGCATCTGCCGGCATTTCTGAACGAGGTCATTCTGCGCGACCTGCACCTGGGCGAATCCAGCGTGGACTTGCGCGTCAGCCGCCACGGCCACGACGTGGCGCTGGAGGTGCTGCGCACGCGCGGCCAGATCCAGGTTTCGATCGTGCTGGCGCGCTAGCGGCGCCGGCGAGGAGGGTGTCATGCGTAACGCTGGATGGTTGTCCCTGTGCTTCGCGGTCGTCACGGGATTGACGATTGCCATATCGCGTGCCGCGGAGGAGCAGCCCGCCTCCGCCAATGCAGCCCCGACCGAGGCGAACGCACCGCCGACGGCGGCGCCGCCGGCTTCGGTCGTGCCCGTCACCCCGAAGGATGCCGCGCCGCCGCCATCGGTGACCATCATCGGCGCCAGCGACGCCCATGGCGTGCTCGGGCGTGACGTGCGCAGTGCGGCGGATGAGGACATGGGGCGAATCGTCGACGTCATCGTCGATCGCGAGGGGCATGTCCGCGCCGCGGTGATCGATTTCGGCGGCTTCCTCGGCGTCGGTAGCCGCAAGATCGTGGTGGATTGGAACGCGCTGCGGTTCGGCAAGATTGCCAACAAGAAGGAAAGCATCACGCTGGAATTGACCAAGGCGCAGGTCGCGGCCGCGCCAGAATACAAGGAGGACACGCCGATGGTCGTTCTCGGTGCGTCCGGCAGTCTTCAACCGCTGCAAGCCATCCAGTGAGGAGGGGGGAGGGCTGACCGCCTGTGCTCTTGTCGAGGAAGCCTGATCATGCAGATCGTCAGGGACGCGTTGAACAGGACAACGTCGCCGCGCCCCTGCTTGCGGTCATTCCGGAGCCGTCGCGACGAAGCCTGCGCGGTCTCGACTGGTTCATCTTCTTCCTCGCCGACGTGCAGACCGGCTTCGGCCCCTTCATCGCGGTCTATCTGACGACCCAGAAATGGACGCAGGTCGAGATCGGCTTCGTGCTGTCGATCGGCGGCATCGTCGCGCTGATCGGCCAGATGCCGGGCGGCGCCATCATCGATGCCGCGAAATCGGAACGACTGGTCGCGGCGCTCGCGATCGCGACCATTGGCTGCTGTGCGCTCGCCTATGCGGCGATGCCGATCTTCCCTGTGGTGGTGACGGCGGCAACGCTGCATGCGGCGGCGAGCTGTGTGTTGGGGCCGGCGATCGCGGCGATCAGCCTTGGCCTGGTCGGCCCGCTCAAGATCGGCGAGCGGCTCGGCCGAAATGCGCGCTTTGCCTCGCTCGGCAACGGCGTCGCCGCTGCTGTGATGGGCACGGCCGGCTATCTTCTCTCGAGCCGTTCGGTGTTCCTTGTCACCTTCCTGCTCGCGATCCCGACGCTGATCGCGCTGTCGCGCATCCGCGAGGAGGAAGTGGATATCGCGCGCTGTCACGGCGAGATGCCGCGCGAAGCGCCCGTTCCAGGCGACACCAACATCTGGCACCTGATCCGGCAACGGCCGCTGATCGTCTTTGCGCTGAGCGTGCTGCTGTTGCAGCTGGCGAATGCCTCGATGATGCCGTTGATGGCGAGCGCAGTGACGGCGCGGTCGAGCCAGTGGGCGACGGTGCTGGTGGCTTTCTGCATTGTCGTCCCCCAGGCGATCGTGGCACTGCTGTCGCCGACCGTCGGCCGCAAGGCTCAAGCGTGGGGACGGCGTCCGCTGCTGCTGATCGGGTTCGGCGCGCTGGCGATTCGTGGTCTTCTGTTTGCCACCGTGCGCGATCCCTATCTGCTGGTCGCGGTGCAGGTCTTCGACGGCATCACCGCGGCGGTGTTCGCGGTGATGATCCCGCTGATCGTTGCCGACGTGGCCTTCGGCAGCGGGCACTTCAATCTCGCCCAGGGCATTGTCGGCACAGCGACCGGCATCGGCGCGTCGCTGAGCACGGCGCTTGGCGGCTATGTCAGCGACAAGTTCGGCAATGCCACCGCCTTCTTTGGGCTCGCGGGCATCGCAGCGGCAGGGCTCTTGCTGGTCCTATTCGTGATGCCGGAGACCCGGCGCACCGGCATTGCGGCAAAAGAAATGGCCGGCTGAACGAGATCAGCCGGCCATAAGTGGGTGGGGAGGACGAAACGATCAGGCGTCGAGATTGTGCAGGCGCTGGCGGTTGCGCAGGACGATTTGACGGGCGCCGGAGAAACCGAGAATGCCCTGGCTGTGCAGCTGCGACAGCGCGCGCGACACGGTCTCGAGCGTGAGGCCGAGATAGTCGCCGATGTCGCGGCGGCACATCGGCAGTGCCATCATTCCGGCAACGGCGAGGCGGCGGTCCATTTCGAGCAGGAAGGTCGCAACCCGCTCCATCGCAGTCTTGCGACCGAGGAGCAGCATGTGGTCTTCGGCGTGGCGCAGCTCGCCGGCCGTCATGGCCCAGAGCTTGCGAGCGACCTGCACGTCGGTGCCAGCGGCCCTTTCGAGGCTGATGCGCTTCACCAGGCGCACATTGGTGTCGATGATGGCTTCGGCGGCGAGGCGGTGGCTGGCGCCGGATTCGAGGCCGAACACATCGCCGGGAAGATGGAAGGTGCCGATCTGGCGGCGGCCGTCCGAGAGGAGCTTGTAGGTGCGGACCGCGCCGGAGACGACCTGATAGACATATTCGGCCGGCTCGTCCTCGCCGTAGATTTCCTCGTCCTTGCGGTAGGAGAACTCGGTGGCGACCAGGCCGACGTGGCCGGTGATCGCGCCGAACTGGTCCGAAACGGGATGAGCAGGGGCAATCCTGCCACCGATTTGGGTGTTGATCGCCGGGGTGTTGATCGTCTGGGTCAGCATCTGCGCCATCTCCGTTGTGATGACGCTTGTCTACGCGGTATCGGGTGCTTCGAAAATTTCGCGAGATATCTTAAGGGGGGCGCCTTACGTAGAATCCCGTAGGTCGCGGAGTTGGTGGCGGAGCAAATCCGGGGCTGCTCACGACTGTCGTGCGGGATTGCGCTACGCCACATCCGGGCCACGGGACAGCTCTCACGGCGGCGAGCCGACGCGAATCTATGGTCCACCCAGCGAGATTTCGCTCTACGGAAGCGCCTAGTTTCCGCGGCTGTTCTTGATGACGCGACGGATGCGTTTGACCAGATTCTCGTCGAGAAGCGGCTTCAAAATCACGTCTTTCACGCCCGCCGCCTTCGCCCGCGCTGAGATGTTCTTGTCGGGATAGCCGGTGATCAGAATCACCGGCGTGTCGCGGTCGGACTGGTGCAAGCGGCCGGCGAGCTCGATGCCGTTGATGTCAGGCATCTTGTAGTCGATCACGTAGCAGTCCGCGCCAGACGGATCGGTCGCGTTGAGCAGCGCGGTGGCGTTCCTGAACGTCCGCACGGCGAAGCCGTCGGACTCCAGAAGGAAACGCAAGGACCCGAGCACCGCGTCATCGTCGTCGACCACGTAGACGGTAGGGCTTGCCGATGACGCCATGGGGAGCCTTGCATGGTGCGAGCCGATTTCGATCATTCGAACTGGCTAGCACAAGCCGAGGCAACCGCCTTGACCTGCCTCAATCCTTCAGCAAGCCGGCGCGCATGGCCAGCCGGACCAGCTCCGAAAGGCTGTTGGCCTGCATCTTGGTCATGACATTGGCCCGGTACACCTCGATGGTGCGCGGGCTGATGTCGTATTCGCGGGCGATCAGCTTGTTGGACAGGCCTGCGACCAGTCCTTCCATGACCTGGCGCTCGCGCGGGCTGAGGGATGCGACGCGGGCGGCAATGTCCTGGGATATGGCTTCGTTCTTGGCGGCCGGTTCGGCCTGCCGGATCGCCGATTCGATCATCGTGATGAGGCGGTCGTCCTCGAAAGGCTTTTCCAGGAAGTCGATGGCGCCGAGCTTCATCGCCTCGACCGCGAGCGGCACGTCGCCGTGGCCGGTCATGATCAGGATCGGGAACGGAGAGTGCTGCGCCTTCATCAGCTTCAGAAGCTCGATCCCATCGATGCCGGGCATGCGCACGTCGGAGAGGACGCAACCGAACGCGAGGCCGGGGAGGGCATCGAGGAAGCGTTGCGCGTCATCGAACAGGGTTACGCTGTAACCCGATGAATCGAGCAGGAAATTCAGCGAATCGCGCATCGCTTCGTCGTCGTCGATAACGTAGACAATTCCGTTGGTCGTCATGGCTCAGCTCTCGTCGGCTGCAGGCAGGGTAAAGCGGAACGTCGCCCCGCCCGATGTGTTGCTCTCGGCCCACATGCGTCCGCCATGAGCCTCAATGATCGAACGACTGATCGACAATCCCACCCCCATCCCGGTTTCCTTGGTGGTGAAGAAGGTCTGAAACAGATTCGGAAGGACGTCGTCCTGGAAGCCGGCGCCGGTGTCGGAAACCTCGATCTCGATCATGTCGTCACCGACGCGGGTGTTGGTGACGACGAGCTCCCGCCGCGGCGATTGCGCCATCGCCTCCAGCGCGTTGCGGAACAGATTGACCAGGACCTGCTGGATCTGGACCCGGTCGGCGAGGACGAGGTCGGCATTCTGATCCAGGCTGAACCGAAGCTGGACGTTCTGTTCGCGCGCACCAGCGAGCCCGAGCGCGCCGGCCTCCTCGATCAGCTTGGAGAGGCTTTCAACCCGCTTTTCGGACTCACCGCGTGCGACGAAATCGCGAAGGCGCCTGATGATCTGGCCTGCACGTACGGCCTGCTCCGAGGCGCGATCCAGCGCGCTTTCGATCTTCGAAAGATTCGGGTCGGCGCTGCCGGCGAGCAGCCGCCGCGATCCTTTCATGTAGTTGCTGATCGCGGCAAGCGGCTGATTCAACTCGTGAGCCAGCGCGGACGCCATCTCGCCCATTGCGCTCAGTCGCGAAACATGGACGAGCTCGGACTGCAATTCCTGGAGCTGCGCCTGGGTCTGCTGATGCTCGGTGAGGTCGCGGACGAAGCCGGTGAAATAGGGCTCGCCGCCCGACTGCATCTCGCCGATCGACAGGTGCATCGGAAAGGTGGTGCCGTCGCGGCGCTTGCCGGTCACGATGCGGCCAATGCCGATGATGTGCGGATCGTGGGTGGAGCGATAGCGGGCGATATAGCTGTCATGGCGGGAACGATCGGGCTCCGGCATCAGGATGCTGACGTTCTGGCCGATCGCCTCCTGCTCGGACCAGCCGAACAGGCGCTCGGCCGCCGTTGAGAACAGCTGCATGATGCCGCGACCGTCGATGACGATCATGGCGTCGGGAATGGTGTGAAGGATGGAGCGGAGGTGGGTCTCACGCGTGCGCAGCGCTTCCTCGACGTGTTTCTCCTCGTCGATATCGAGGAAGATGCCACTGAGATGACGGGCGGCGCCGGCTTCATCGCGGATCAGGCCGGCGCGGGCCCTGATCCATTTCTCCCCGCCGATCGCCCCGGACACTCTGAACGACACATCGAAGCCGCCGCCGTGCTCGGAGACGCGACGGATCGCGCTCTCGACCCGCTCGCGATCCTTCGGCTCGAGACACGATAGGAAGAGCTCGTAGCTCTCCGGCTGGTCTGGTGCGACGCCAAGCAGGGCCCGGGACGTCTCGGACCATTCCCATTCCATCGTCTTGAGGTCGAGATCCCACGTGCCGACGCCGAATCCCTCGATCCGGACGCGAAAATGTTCGCCTCGACGGTCATCTGGGGGATGCGTTACCCGGGTCGGCGACAAGCGATGCTCCTGATCCTGATGCGGTGGCGCCTGACGCCGTTACCGCTGCCGTAATGTCGCCCAAGCCCGGCCCGGAGGCAAGTTCCGTCGCTGGTCGGTGGGGAGCGCGAGCCACGCCGGGGTGCGCTTGATCTATCTCATCTCCGGGAATTCAGGCGGGCGTACATTGTAACAAACACATTGCACTGGAGGCTTCCGATGACATACGCGACGGTGATGGTCAGCTTGGCGCTCGGCCAGCCCAACGATGCGCGCCTTCAGGTCGCCGGCGAGCTTGCCGAACGTTTCGAGTCCGCGATCGTCGGGGTCGCCGCGGCGCAGTTCGCCCCGCCGCTCTATTTCACGGATGGCACCGCAGCTCAGCGGCTCATCGATCAGGAAGAAACCTCCATCAAGCGGCGCCTTGCCGATCTGGAGACGCAATTCCGCGCCGCAACCAAGGCCCGCGGCGGCCGGATCGAATGGCGCAGCGCCATGGACTTTCCCGCACGTTTCGTGCTGGCGCAGGCGCGCTGTGCCGACATCGTCGTCAGCGGCGGACAGAGCCCGGCTTTCTCCGATTCCTTTGCGCTCGCAAGCCCCAAGGATCTGGTGATGCAGACCGGCCGGCCGCTGCTGGTGGTGCCCGACGGGGTCAACTGGCTCGATCTGCGTAGCGTGCTCGTGGCCTGGAAGGACACCCCCGAGGCGCGGCGAGCGGTGGCTGACGCGCTGCCCATGCTGCGCAAGGCGAAGGAGGTCACCATCGCCGAGGTTCCGGAGGCGGACGACGACCGTTCGGTCGTCGCGGCGCGGGTCAGCGACGTCGCGGCCTGGCTCGCCCGCCACGGCGTCACGGCGACCGCGCGCGTCGTGGAGGCGGGGAACGAAACTGCCGCCGCGCAAGTGGAGAGGATCGCGGGCGACGTCGGAGCCGGTCTGATCGTCGCCGGTGCCTATGGCCATTCCCGCTTCCGCGAGCTGATTCTCGGCGGCGTCACGCAATATCTGGTCACGCAATCCGCGCGCTGTGTGCTGCTGTCGCATTGAAGGCGAGGCCGTACAGACAAATCGATGAGGACGTGCCGTGTACAAATTTCTTGAGCAGACCGCCGGCGGCTACATGACGCGCAACGTCAGGACGGTGCAGCGTGACCACAATTTGCTCGCGCTCAGCGAGATGTTCGAGCAGGACGATTTCAATTCCTATCCCGTGGAGGACGACGCACAGGTCGTCGGCATCGTCACCAAGTTCGACATCCTGAAGTGCTTTGCCTTCACGCCGAGCCAGATGTTGCCGCGCTACCATGACCTGATGAGCCGGAAGGTCGGCGACGTCATGACTCCGGAGTTCATCTATGTCAGTCCCGACACGCGGTTGACGCGTGTTCTCCAGATCATGGTCGAGCACCGCATCCGCAGCATCATCGTGCTCGACGGCGCCCAGAAGCTGGTCGGAATCATCGCGCGCGAGGACGTCATCGCGGCGCTGAAGGCGACCGCGACCGACTGAGGCTCGCTCGCAGCCTCCGTCATTGCGAGCGCAGCGAAGCAATCCAAATTGCCGCCTCAGCGAGATCCTGGATTGCTTCGTCGCAAGAGCTCCTCGCAATGACGATGCGGGAACAGCGGGCACCTTCAACTGGCTGCTCCGCAGAAATACGGGAGCAATACTGAAGATTGTCCCCAGATACTCAGCTCCGAGCTCTAAAAACGCATATCTTGATTTCAATCAATTCCCCGCGAGGGTGAATGTGGTTTTTGGCAGCGTGTTCTTTCAGAGAGAATCCGCGATGCCCCAGCTCTCCATCTCCAAATCTATGACGTCAGGTGAAAGCGGACTGGCTGCCCTGTTCGCAGTCACCGCCTTCCTCTGCGTGATCGCTGCGGCCAAGGCGCTCGATGCTCCTTTCGCCTTCCACGCCTCGCTCGGCGCGTTGGCCAGCATCGCCGCGGTGTTCTTCATCATCAACAATTACTACGACCGCCCGGCGGCTTTGCCCGCCCAAGAGATCAACGGCCGGCCCAACTACAACATGGGGCCGATCAAGTTCTCCTCCTTCATGGCGATGTTCTGGGGCATTGCAGGCTTCCTGGTCGGCCTGATCATCGCCTCGCAGCTCGCCTGGCCCGTGCTGAACTTCGACTTGCCCTGGATCCAGTTCGGCCGCCTGCGGCCGCTGCACACCTCCGCGGTGATCTTTGCCTTCGGCGGCAACGTGCTGCTCGCCACCTCCTTCTATGTGGTGCAGAAGAGCTGCCATGTTCGGCTCGCCGGTTATCTCGCGCCCTGGTTCGTTGTCGTCGGCTACAATTTCTTCATCCTGATCGCGGGCACGGGCTATCTGCTCGGCGTGACGCAGTCCAAGGAATATGCCGAGCCGGAATGGTATGCCGATCTCTGGCTGACGATCGTCTGGGTGACCTATCTGCTGGTCTTCCTTGTCACGATCATCAAGCGCAAGGAGCCGCACATCTTCGTCGCGAACTGGTTCTATCTCGCCTTCATCGTGACGATCGCGGTTCTACATCTCGGCAACAACCCCGCGCTGCCGGTCTCGTTCCTGGGCTCGAAATCCTACATCGCCTGGGGCGGCATCCAGGATGCGATGTTCCAGTGGTGGTACGGTCATAACGCGGTCGGCTTCTTCCTCACCGCCGGCTTCCTCGCCATCATGTATTATTTCATCCCGAAGCGCGCGGAGCGGCCGATCTATTCCTACCGGCTCTCGATCATCCATTTCTGGGCGCTGATCTTCCTCTACATCTGGGCCGGCCCGCACCATCTGCACTACACCGCGCTGCCCGACTGGACGCAGACGCTCGGCATGACCTTCTCGATCATGCTGTGGATGCCCTCCTGGGGCGGCATGATCAACGGCCTGATGACGCTGTCGGGTGCCTGGGACAAGCTGCGCACCGATCCCGTGCTGCGTATGCTCGTGGTCTCCGTCGCCTTCTACGGCATGTCGACCTTCGAGGGGCCGATGATGTCGATCAAGGTAGTCAACTCGCTCAGCCACTACACCGACTGGACCATCGGTCACGTGCATTCCGGCGCACTCGGCTGGGTCGGCTTCGTCTCCTTCGGCGCGCTGTACTGCCTGGTGCCGTGGGCCTGGAATCGCAAGGGTCTCTACAGCCTGAAGCTCGTCAACTGGCACTTCTGGATCGCGACCCTCGGCATCGTGCTCTACATCTCGGCGATGTGGGTGTCCGGCATCCTCCAGGGCCTGATGTGGCGCGCCTACACCTCGCTCGGCTTCCTCGAATATTCCTTCATCGAGACCGTCGAGGCGATGCATCCCTTCTACGTCATTCGTGCTGCCGGCGGCGCCCTGTTCCTGATCGGCGCGCTGATCATGGCCTACAATCTCTGGATGACCGTCCGCGTCGGCGAACAGGAAGTCCAGATGCCCGTCGCTCTTCAGCCGGCGGAATGAGGAGCTTCCCATGTCGTTCTGGACACGCCACCAAGTCTTCGAAAAGAACTCGATCATCCTGGTCGTCGGCATCCTGCTCGTGGTTGCGATCGGCGGTCTCGTCGAGATCACACCGCTGTTCTATCTCAAGAGCACGATCGAGGTGGTCGACGGTGTCAGGCCCTACACGCCGCTCGAGCTCGCGGGGCGCAACATCTATGTCCGCGAAGGCTGTTATCTCTGCCATTCGCAGATGATCCGGCCCTTGCGCGACGAGGTCGAGCGCTACGGCCACTTCTCGCTCGCCGCCGAGAGCATGTTCGACCACCCGTTCCAGTGGGGCTCGAAGCGCACCGGTCCTGATCTTGCCCGCGTCGGTGCCAAATATTCCGACGACTGGCACGTCACCCATCTGACCAATCCGCGCGCGATCGTGCCGCAATCGGTGATGCCGGGTTATCCCTTCCTCGCCTCGACGGAGGTCGATCCGGAGACCATCGCCGATCATATGCGCACGCTGCGGACCGTCGGCGTTCCCTATACCGACGACCAAATCGCCAACGCGGCCGCCGACATGAAGGCCCAGGCCGACCCGGACAATGCCGGCGCGGATGCTTTCACCAAGCGCTATGCCAAGGCCGTCGTGCGCAACTTCGACGGCAAATCCGGAACGCCGACAGAGATGGACGCGCTGATCGCCTACTTGCAGATGCTCGGCACGCTGGTCGACTTCAAGCTCTACAACGAGAAAGCCAATCTTCGCTGAGAAGGCATCACCGATGAAAGCCATCCTGACACTCGACAATCTCGCCTCCAGTCTCGTGACCACGATCTGGACGCCGGTCTTCGTCGCGATCTTTCTCGCGATCATCACCTACGCATTCTGGCCCCGCAACAAGGCCGCCTTCGATGAGGCAGCCCGTCTGCCGTTGCGGGAGGAGTAAGAAACCATGACCGATCATCAAGGTGAATTCGATTCCGTCACCGGCAGGTCCACCACCGGACATGAGTGGGATGGCATCAAGGAGCTCAACACGCCGCTGCCGCGCTGGTGGGTGATTACATTCTATCTCACCATCGTCTGGGCAATCGGCTACTGGATCATCTATCCGGCCTGGCCGCTGATCTCCAGCAACACGCGCGGTGTGCTCGGCTACTCCTCGCGCGCCGACGTCGCGGTCGAGCTCGCCAACCTCGACAAGATCAGGGGCGACAAGATGGTGGCGCTGGGTGCGGCCTCGCTGGCAGACATCGAGAAGGATCCGGCGTTGCTGGCGCTCGCGCGTGCCAAGGGTAAGACCGTGTTCGGCGACAATTGCGCGCCGTGCCACGGCTCCGGTGCGGCCGGCGCCAAGGGCTTTCCGAACCTGAACGACGACGACTGGCTGTGGGGCGGCACGCTCGACCAGATCATGCAGACCATCCAGTTCGGCGCACGCTCGGGTCATGCCAAGACCCATGAGGGCCAGATGCTCGCCTTCGGCAAGGACGGCGTGCTGAAGGGCGACGAGATCGTCATGGTGGCCAACTATGTCCGCTCGCTGTCGGGCCTTCCGACCCGGACGGGTTACGATGCTGCCAAAGGCGAGAAGATCTTTGCCGACAATTGCGTCGCCTGCCATGGCGACGGCGGCAAGGGTAATCAGGAGCTCGGTGCGCCGAACTTGACCGACAAGATCTGGCTCTACGGCTCGGACGAGGCGACCCTGATCGAAACCATCACGAATGGTCGCGGCGGCGTCATGCCGGCCTGGGAAGGGCGGCTCGATCCCGCCACTATCAAGGCGATGGCCGTCTACGTCCACTCGCTGGGTGGCGGAAAATAGCCTGAAACATCACGATCGGCGGCAGGCGGGGGCGAATTAAATCGCCCCCGTTTGCGCTGGATCAACTGACCCAGCGACGTCGGGTCTAGGTTTAATCGCACCTCCTGAGGCGACTTGAGCGATGAACAAGACCGTGAACCCGAAAGACCTCACATCGGATGACGACGTTGGGCCGCTCTACGCAGCCCGCAAGAAGGTCTATCCGCAGAGCGTCTCCGGCACCTTCCGCCGGATCAAATGGGGCCTGATGGCCTTTTGTCTCGGCGTCTACTACTTCCTTCCCTTCGTGCGCTGGAACAGAGGCCTGAGTGCGCCCAGCCAGGCAGTGCTGATCGATCTGCCCAATAGCCGCTTCTACTTCTTCTTCATCGAGCTCTGGCCCCAGGAGGTCTATTACTTCACCGGCCTCTTGATCGTCGCCGCGGTCGCGCTGTTCCTGATGAATTCGGTCGGCGGCCGCATCTGGTGCGGCTATCTCTGCCCGCAGACGGTCTGGACCGACCTGTTCTATGCGGTGGAACGCTTCTTCGAAGGCGATCGCCGCGAGCGGATGCGGAAGGACAAATCGGCCGGCGCGCTGACGCCCAAGCGTCTCTCCGAGATCGTGCTCAAACATGCGACCTGGCTGATGATCGCCTGGTGGACCGGCGGCGCCTGGGTGCTCTATTTCAACGATGCCCCGGCGCTGGTGAAGGAGCTCCTGACCTTTCAGGCGCCGATGATCGCCTACACGTGGATCGGCATCCTGACCGCAACGACCTACGTGCTCGCCGGCTACATGCGCGAGCAGGTCTGCACCTATATGTGCCCGTGGCCGCGCATCCAGGCCGCACTCACCGACGAATGGGCGCTCAATGTCACCTATCGCTACGACCGTGGCGAGAAACGCACATCCGTGAAGAAGGCCGCCGAGCTGCGCGCGCTCGGCGAGCATGTCGGCGACTGCGTCGACTGCTATCAATGCGTCGCGGTCTGCCCGACCGGCATCGACATCCGCAACGGGCCGCAGCTCGAATGCATCCAGTGCGGGCTCTGCATCGACGCCTGCGACAACGTCATGACCAAGATCGGCCGGCCGAAGCGGCTGATCGGCTATGACAACGACATCAACATCCACCGCCGCCAGGAAGGCAAGGCGCCGATCTATCGCGTCGTCCGTCCGCGCACCATGGCCTACAGCGCGATCATCGCGGCCGTCGGCGGCATCATGATCTACGTGCTGGCGACCCGCACTCTGCTCGACATCAACGTGCTCCACGACCGCAACCCGGTTGCGGTTAGGCTCAGCGACGGGTCGATACGCAATGCTTACACCGCGCGGCTCCTGAACAAGAGCGGACATGACCGCGTGATCGCGATCGATGTCGACGGCCCGGTCAATTCGACGATCCATGTCGTCGGTGTCGATTCCGTGACGCCGGATCGCCCGATGATCGTGATCCCCCGCGACACCACCAGCGAGCTGCGCCTGCTCGTCACGGCGCCGGCCGAGGGCAATCCGGAGAAGTCGATTCCGGTTCGCTTCCGCGTCACAGATATCGGACTCGGCGAGGCTGCATCCACCACAGACAATTTCGTCGCGCCGTAGGACCTGGAGACTGCCATGGCAACCAAGCCGCTGACCGGAACAAAGGTCTTCCTGATGCTCGTCGCCTTCTTCGGCGTCGTGATCGGTGTCAACGTCACCATGATGAAGCTCGCGATCGCGACGCTGCCCGGCACCGACGTCGACAGCCCCTATGCCGCGGGCCTCGCCTATGACCGCGAGATCTCGGCGGCGCAGGACCAGGCCGCGCGCAAATGGCAGGTCAACGCCCATATCGAGCGGCGCGCCGACGGCAATGCCGTGCTTCAGGTCGAGGCGCGTGACGCAGCAGGCCAACCGGTGACCGGATTGAAATTCGGCGGCCGCCTGGAACGGCCGACCGACAAGCGCGCGGATCTCGCGGTCGAGCTCGCGGAATCGGGCATTGGCATCTATCGCGGCAATGCCGCTTCCGTCGCGCCGGGCCTGTGGGATCTTGTCATCGAGGGCGATGCGAAGGGTGAGCGCGTGTTCCTGTCGCGCAACCGCGTGATCCTGAATTGAAGGTCTTGCGATGAAGGTCTTGCCATGCAGGTGACACGCGATTTCTCCCACTACGTCCGCGCCGCGGGCGCGGGCCACCAGCACATCGACCTCGCGGTCGAGGGCGTTCACTGTGCCGGCTGCATGGCCAAGATCGAGCGTGGCCTATCCGCGATTCCCGATGTCACGCTGGCGCGGGTGAACCTTACCGACCGGCGCGTCGCGCTGGAATGGAAAGAGGGCACGCTCGATCCCGCCCGCTTCATCGACCGGCTCGAGGAGCTCGGCTACAAGGCCTATCCTTACGAGACCGAGAGCGCGGAAGCGACCGAAGTCGCGGAATCGCGTTTCCTGCTGCGCTGTCTCGGCGTTGCTGCCTTTGC
The DNA here is from genome assembly GCF_936928535.1 of uncultured Bradyrhizobium sp. Classification (GTDB taxonomy): domain Bacteria; phylum Pseudomonadota; class Alphaproteobacteria; order Rhizobiales; family Xanthobacteraceae; genus Bradyrhizobium. Next base: position 18,642 of record NZ_CAKZHY010000096.1, read on the forward strand.
CGCCATGAACGTGATGATGCTGTCGATCCCGGTGTGGTCGGGCAACGTCTCGGACATGCTGCCCGAGCAGCGCGATTTCTTCCACTGGCTGTCGGCGCTGATCGCGCTTCCGGCCGCGGCCTATGCGGGCCAACCGTTCTTCCGCTCCGCCTGGCGGGCGCTGTCGAACAAGACGACCAACATGGATGTCCCGATCTCGATCGGCGTGTGCCTTGCGCTCGGCATGTCCGTGGTCGAGACCGTGAATCACGCCGAGCATGCCTATTTCGACGCGGCGATCATGCTGCTGACGTTCCTGCTGGTCGGTCGCTTCCTCGACCAGAACATGCGGCGGCGGACCCGCGCGGTCGCAGGCAATCTCGCGGCACTGAAGGCGGAGACCGCGGCGAAATTCGTCGGGCCCGATGAGATAACCCAGGTGCCGGTCGCCGCGATCCACCCCGGCGACATCGTGCTGCTGCGGCCCGGCGAGCGCTGCGCCGTCGATGGCACCGTGATCGAGGGACGCTCCGAAATCGATCAGAGCCTGATCACCGGCGAGACGCTCTATGTCACGGCCGAGCACGGCACGCCTGTCTATGCCGGCTCCATGAACATCTCCGGCACGCTGCGGGTGCGGGTGTCGGCCGCCTCGGAAGCAACGCTGCTTGCCGAGATCGCCCGCCTGCTCGACAACGCGCTTGCCGCCCGATCGCGCTATATGAGGCTCGCCGATCGCGCCTCGCGCCTCTATGCGCCGGTGGTGCATGCGACGGCGCTGATCACGGTTCTGGGCTGGGTCATCGCGGGCGCGAGCTGGCATGATGCCATTGTGACAGGCGTCGCGGTGCTGATCATCACCTGTCCCTGCGCCCTCGGGCTTGCAATTCCGACCGTGCAGACGGTGACCTCGGGCGCGATGTTCAAGTCCGGCGTGCTGCTGAACTCCGGCGATGCCATCGAGCGTCTTGCCGAGGCGGATCATGTCATCTTCGACAAGACCGGCACGCTGACGCTGCCCGATCTCGATGTGACCAATGCGGCCGACATTCCCACCAACATGTTTGAACTTGCCGGCCGCCTCGCGCTGTCGAGCCATCATCCGGTCGCGGCCGCGGTCGCACAGGCCGCTGTTGCAAAGTCGCCGATCGTGGGCGCGGTCGAGGAAGCCGGGCAGGGCGTCCGTGCGGTGGTGGACGGTGTCGAGATCCGCCTTGGTCGCCCCTCCTTCTGCGGCGCCGAGGCGCTGGTCGTCGGCGCCGATCTCGATCCGGAAGCGTCAATCGTGGCCTTCAGCAAGGATGCCGAAAAGTTCATCCTCTCGGTGCGGCAGGGCCTGCGGCCGGATGCGCAGGCCGTGATCGCTGCGCTGAAGGATCGTGGCATCGGCGTCGAGATCCTCTCCGGCGACCGGGCGCCTGCCGTGATTGCGGCGGCCCAGGCGCTTGGCATCGCCGAATGGCGTGCCGGCGTGACTCCGGCCGACAAGATCGCGCGGATCGAGGAGCTGAAGCGGCGCGGCGCCAAGGTGCTGATGGTCGGCGACGGCATGAACGATGCGCCCTCGCTGGCGGCAGCCCATGTCTCGATGTCGCCGATCTCGGCGGCTCATCTAAGCCAGGCCACCGCCGATCTCGTCTTCCTCGGCCGGCCGCTGGCCCCTGTCGTTGCGGCGATCGATTCCGCGCGCAAGGCGCTGCGTCTGATGCGGCAGAATCTGTGGCTTGCGATCGGCTATAATGTGCTGGCCGTGCCGGTCGCGATCAGCGGCGTGGTGACGCCCTTGATTGCCGCAGCCGCCATGAGCGGATCCTCGATGCTTGTCATGCTGAACTCGCTGCGGGCCCGCAGCGCTTCGCGGGAGATCGTGTGATGGAAATCCTGGTCTTCCTGGTGCCGTTGGCGCTGATGCTTGGTGGGGCTGGCCTGGTCGCCTTCCTGTGGTCGCTGAAAAGCGGCCAATACGACGATCTTGACGGTGCCGCCTGGCGCGCGATTGCGGATGACGACCCGCCGCCGCAAGAAGCGCCAGCAAAGCGTTAACGCATCCCTGGTTCCGCAAGCCTTCTGCACTCCCTCCCGGACGATGGTTGCTGGACGGCCGATGGCCGTCGGGCGTAACAATGACGGAGGAATTTGCGTAAGGCTCTCAGGAGCAGGAGTGCGACGGGCATGCAGGGAAATGCCGGGATGTGCAGGCCGAGCGACCTGCCTGGACAGATCGTGCTGGTGCTGCAAGGCGGCGGCGCGCTCGGCGCCTATCAGGCGGGCGTCTACCAGGCCCTGCACGAGGCCGGCATCGAGCCGGATTGGGTGATCGGCACCTCGATCGGCGCCATCAATGCGAGCCTGATTGCCGGCAATGCGCCTGAGAACCGGCTCGCGCGCCTGAAGGAGTTCTGGAAGCGGATGGAGCAGAAGCCGGCCTGGCCGCTGTCGACCGGCATTCCCGGCTTCGATGACACGCTGGCATATTGGTCGACCGTCGCCCAGGGCATTGCTGGCTTCTTCCAGCCCAATCCGCTGGCGCATGCCGGCGAATCCTTTCCGCTCGGCGCCGATCGCGCCGGCTATTATTCGACCGCGCCGCTGGAGAGCACGCTGCGCGAGCTCGTCGATTTCGGCCTCGCCAATTGCGGCGCGCCGCGCCTCACGGTTGGCGCGGCGCATGTCGGCTCCAGCCAGATGCGCTATTTCGACAGCCGCGACTGCGCGCTGACGGTGAAGCACGTGATGGCCTCGGGCGCGCTGCCGCCGGCCTTCCCGGCGGTGCGGATCGACGGGGAGCTTTATTGGGACGGCGGCATTCTCTCGAATTCGCCGACAGAAGCCGTGTTCGACGACAATCCGCGCCGGGATTCGCTGATCTTCTCCGTGCATCTGTGGAATCCCGTCGGCAGCGAGCCGACGACGATGGGCGAGGTCCTGACCCGGCACAAGGACGTGCAATATTCCAGCCGGATCGCGAGCCAGATCGAGCGCCAACAGCAGGCCCATCGCCTGCGTCACGTCATCAACCAGCTTGCGGCGCGATTGCCCGAGGGCGAGCGCGACGATCCCACGGTGAGGGAGTTGATCGGCTACGGCTGTTCGACGCGCATGCATGTGGTGCGGCTGCTGGCGCCGCAGCTCGCGCGCGAGACTCATACCAAGGACATCGACTTCAGCCCATCCGGCATCAAGCAGCGCTGGGACGCCGGCTATGCACACACGAGATCGGTGCTGACGCGCGCGCCGTGGATCGGCGAGTTCGATCCGTTGTCGGGCGTCGTGCTGCACGAGTCTATAGACGAGATGCCGATCGCCGCAGAATAGCGTCGCTTCATTGAATTGCCACAGGCCTTGTGGATCGTCAGAGGTCCGCAATCGAAAGGTCCGGCATTGGTATCCGAGAATGATCTGGAAGCCGCTCTCGATAAGGTCCGCGCTGATGCGGCTGGGCCAGTGGCCGGTGTGTTCGGCCCGGACTCCGTGACGTGGCGGATCGACCGCGAAGCCGCTGTCTTTCTCGGCGCCGGCCGCGCGCTGCTGCTGCAACTGGCGCATCCCTGGGTCGCGGCCGCCATCGCCAAGCACTCGACGACCTTTGTCGATCCGATCGGCCGCTTTCACCGCACGTTCGACGTCGTCTTTGCCATGGTGTTCGGCTCGCTGGACAGGGCGCTGCTGTCGGCCCGGCAACTCTACCGACGCCACACCATGATCGTCGGTGAGATGCCCGAAACCGTCGGCCCGTTTGCGGCCGGGTCGCGCTACTGCGCCAACGACATCCCGTCGCTGCGCTGGGTTCATGCGACGCTGGTCGGGTCGGCGCTGATGGCGCATGACCTGGTTCTGCCGCCGCTGACTGTCGAGGAGCGCGAGCGCTACTGGGCGGAGAGCCGGACCTATGGCGCGCTGTTCGGACTGAGGGATGATGATCTGCCGGCGGACTGGGCTGGCTTTGCGGCGTATACGGCGGAGATGATGCAGTCGGAGACGCTGACCGTCAGTTCGGCCGCGCGCGAGATCGCCGCGCAGATCCTTGGCGGCGCGCGGCCCTGGTTGCGACCGCCGCGCTGGTATCGGGCGCACACCGCAAAGATGCTGCCCGAGCGTCTCCGCGCTGACTTCGGCCTTGCGCTTGACGAGCGGGACGCGAGGTCTGCCGACACAGCGCTGCGATGGATCCGGCGCGTCTATCCGAAACTGCCCGACAGGCTGCGCTATGCCAGCCCTTATCACGAAGCGCAGGCGCGCTTGCGCGGCGAGCCGCAGCCGGACTGGATGACCCGCTGCCTCAATCGCGCCTGGATCGGCCGCCCGCAAATGGATGTGCGCGGGAAGGGGTGAGGGAGCTCAGCAGTTAATCCGTCATCCTGAGGTGCGAGTGGGGCGATGCAACGCATCGCGCCAGGAGCCTCGAAGGATGCACGGCCCCGCCGCCGCAGCCGGGCCGTCGCCCTTCGAGGCTTGCTCAACGGCGCTGTCGCGCCGCTGAACGCGCACCTCAGGGTGACGGTGATGGATGAGTGCCGGCTGCTCCCACATCTTCATTGCGAAAAGCGAAGCGACGAAGCAATCCGGACTATCTCCGCGGGGGGACTCTGGATTGCTTCGTCGCATCCGTGCAAAGCTGCTACACAACTTTGTCACGAGCTCCTCGCAATGACGGTGTTTGCAGATGCACCTCGGCCTCACGCCGCCGCCAGCTTCCTGTACAGCCTGCTATAGCTTCCCGCCGAGATGCTCCACGAGAACGATCGGCCCATCGCGCTGCGGCGCATGGTGTCGAGCTGGTCATGGGCCATGAACGCCTCGAAGGCGCGGCGGACGCCGCCGAGGAAGGATTCGTGCGATGGGCGTGAGAACAGAAAACCGGTCTCGCCGTCGGTGATGGTCTCGGCAAGGCCACCGGTCTGGTGGCCGATCGGCAGCGAGCCGAAGCGCTGGGCGTACATCTGGCTGAGGCCGCACGGCTCGAACCGCGACGGCATCAAGGTGAAATCGCTGCCGGCAAAGATGCGGCGGGCCTGCGCGTCGTTGAAGCCGATCGCAACGCCGATGGCGTCGGGGCGGCGGCGATGCGCGTCGATCAGCGCCTGCTCGAGCGCCGGCTCACCGGAGCCGGTGACCACGATCTGCCCGCCGGCGTCGATGATCTCGTCGGCAGCCGACAGCACGAGGTCGATGCCCTTCTGGTGCACGAGGCGCGCGACGATGCCGAACATCGGTCCGCGCGAGACCGCGAGGCCAAACTGCTTGCGCACATAGTCCGCATTGGCCTTCTTGCCGACCCAGTCGCCGGCACCGAATTGTTGGGCGAGCTGGGCGCAGGAGCGCGGGTCCCAGCTCTCGTCGATGCCGTTGAGAATGCCGGTGAGCTCGGATGCGTCCGAGCGGACGCGCAGCAGGCCTTCGAGGCCGCAGCCGAATTCCTCCGTCGTGATCTCGCGCGCATAGGTGCCGCTGACGGTGGTGAGGTGCGAGGCGTAGACGAGGCCTGCCTTGAGGAAAGACAGCTGGTCGTAGAATTCGACCCCGTCAATGTGGAAGGAGCTTTCGGGGACGCCGATCCGCCGCAGCGACTCCTTTGGGAAGAGCCCCTGATAGGCGAGGTTGTGGATGGTCAGGATCGACGGCAGCTTGGCGCCTTGCCAGGCGAGATAGGCCGGCACGAGCGCGGCCTGCCAGTCGTTGGCATGGATCAGGTCTGCTGCCCAATTCTTGTCCAGCTTGCCCATGGCAAGCTCAGCGGCCGCCGAAGCAAAGCGCGCGAAGCGGATGTCGTTGTCCGGCCAGTCGTGCCCGGACTCGTCACCATAGGGGTTGCCGGGACGATCGTAGAGTTGCGAGCACAACAGCACATAGACCGGCAGTCCGTCCTTGGTCGCGGCCCGTCCAAGTGAGCAGGCCGGCATCTCCGCGAATGCCGGGCAGCGTCCAACGATCTGAATATGCGTGAGTTGCTCGATGATGTCGCGATAGCCGGGCAGCATGATCCGGATATCGGCCAAGGGGCGGAGCGCTCTTGGGAGGGCAGCGGAAACAGCACCAAGTCCGCCGACGCGGACGAAGTCGTCCATCTCTGTCGTGACGAATAAGACCCTCAAGAACTGGTGCCCTCTTCCGATCCCGATTGCTGCTATGCAAGATCGGGTCCAGTTGCCCCTGGAAATCTCAGCCCGCCCACGAGACGCGTTCGTTCGGTAAAGACTTTCCTACTCAGCCGCCGCCCTCTAGGGTCGGCGCATCAACAAGACAGAACAACGATAGTTCCTAAGGGACGGGCCGGGGATGCATCTACCAGATAAGCACGAAGCCACGACGACAAAGGCCTTTGCGGGCCTCAGGGTGCTGGATTTTTCGACCACCATCGCCGGCCCCCATTGCGCGCGGATGCTGGCCGACATGGGCGCCGAGGTCATCAAGATCGAGACCGAGGAGGGCGAGACGATGCGGACGCGGCCGCCGCTGCGCAACGGCTGCAGCACCGTGTTCGGTCAGCTCAATGTCGGCAAGAAGAGCGTGGTGCTCGACCTCAAGTCCGAGGACGGGCGGGAGGCGGTGCGGCGTCTGGTCGCGACCGCAGACATCCTGGTCGAGAATTTTCGCCCGGGCGTGATGCGCCGGCTGCGGCTCGACTACGATAGCCTCCGCGCGGTCAATCCCAGGCTGATCTATTGCTCGATCTCGGGCTACGGCCAGACCGGTCCCTCGGCCGAGCTGCCGGCCTACGCACCGGTGATCCATGCGGCCTCCGGCTACGACATGGCGCATCTTGCCCACCAGCCCGGCCGCAACAGGCCGGACTATTGCGGCATCTACCACGCCGACGTCGTCACCGGGACCTATGGCTTTGGCGCGATCGCGTCTGCCCTCTATCAGCGTACCGTGACCGGACTCGGGCAGCACATCGACGTCTCGATGCTGGAGTCGATGCTCACGCTGACGGTGATCGAATTACAGAATTCGCAGTTCGCGGTGAAGCCGCCGCCGCGTCCGATGTTCGGCCCGACCGAGACGGCCAATGGCTACGTCATGATCACGGTCGCGAGCGAAAAGACCTTTCAGGCCTTGATGGGTGTGATCGGCCGCCCCGAATGGATCTCCGATCCGCGCTTTTCTTCTTACGCTCCACGGCGCGAGAACTGGGCCGACATGATGGACGGCGTCGAGGCCTGGTCGCGGCAGCTGTCGACCGACGCCTGCCTTGTCTCCTTGGGCGCCGCCGGCGTACCGGCCTCGGCCTATCGCACCATCAAGGAAGCCCTTGATGATCCGCAACTCGCGCACCGGCAGGCGCTGTCATCCGTGGAGGATGGAGGCGGTTCGTTCAACGTGCTCAATCTGCCGTTCCGGATGACGGGCGCCGACACGAGGCCCTGCAAAACGATCTCGGCGCTTGGCGAGCACACGGATGAACTGCGTGACGAGATTGGCCTGCCCAGTGCAGCGCCAATTCCGTCGGGCAGAACGGCCGCGCAAGGCTGAGGACAAGTCTGGAGCAAGGTCGTGCGTTTGTCTCGCCCCACCAGCCATGGCATGGTGGCGCGACGAGAAACGTGCCGGGAGGATGCCATGAGGAGTTTCAAGGTCGCCGATTTCAAGGCGCCGCTGCAGGAGTTCGATGAGGCGACGCCGCAGCCCACGGGCACGCAGGTGCTGATCAAGGTGAAGGCCGCCGGCGTCTGCCACAGCGACCTCCACATCTGGGAGGGCGGCTATGACCTCGGCCACGGCCGCAAGCCGCTGTCGCTGAAGGACCGCGGCATCAACCTGCCGCTGACCATGGGCCATGAGACCGTCGGCGAAGTGCTGGCATTCGGTCCTGACGTGAAGCCGACCGACCAGGGCGATCTCAGGCACGGCGATGTCGGCCTCGTCTATCCCTGGATCGGCTGCGGCAAATGTGCGACGTGCCTCGCCGGTGACGAGAACATGTGCCTGACGCCGCGCTCGCTCGGGGTCTATTGCGACGGCGGCTATTCCGACCACATGCTGGTGCCGCATCCGCGCTATCTGCTCAATCTGAAGGGGCTCGATCCCGCATCGGCTGCGCCTTACGCCTGCTCGGGCGTCACCACCTACAGCGCGCTGAAGAAGGTCGAGCAGTATTTTGACACGCCGATCGTGATGTTCGGCGCCGGCGGCCTCGGCCTGATGGCGCTGTCGCTGCTGAAAGCCATGGGCGGCAAGGGCGCGATCATGGTCGACATCGACGCCAGGAAACGCGAAGCGGCGGAAAAGGCCGGCGCGCTCGCGACCGTCGATCCGAAGGCGAGCGACGCGCTCGAGCAGCTCGCGAAGAAAGCGGGCGGTCCGATCCGCGCGGTGATCGACCTTGTCGGCAATGCCGCAACGACGCAGCTTGGTTTCGACTGCCTCACCAAGGGCGGCAAGCTCGTCATCGTCGGTCTGTTCGGTGGCGGCGCAACCTGGGCTCTGCCGCTGATTCCGATCAAGGCGGTGACGATCCAGGGCAGCTATGTCGGCAATCTGCGCGAGACGCAGGAGCTGCTCGACCTCGTGCGGGCCAAGAAGGTGCCGCCGATCCCGGTGACGACGGCGCCGCTCAGCAAGGCCAACGACGCGCTGTTGCAGTTGCAGCAGGGCGCGGTGGTTGGACGCACGGTGCTGACGCCGTAATCCGACGCTCTCTCCTCCGTCATCGCGAGCGAAGCGAAGCAATCCAGAAATCCCGCCGCGGAGACAGTCTGGATTGCTTCGTCGCTTCAGTGCAAAATTGCTTTGCAATTTTGTCACGAGCTCCTCGCAATGACGAGGCTACACCTTCTCCCTTCAGGATTTCCTTCACATGTCCGCAAACAACGCTTTCCACATCGCCGTGCTCGCCGGTGACGGCATCGGCCCTGAAGTCATGGCACCGGCGCTCGAGGTGCTGCGCAAGATCGAGACGAAATCGGACTTGCGCTTCCGCTTCACCGAGGCTCCCGCCGGCGCCAACAATTACCTCGCGACCGGCAAGTCGATGCCGGACAGCACGATCAAGCTCTGCGAAGAGGCCGATGCGATCCTGCTTGGGGCCTGCGGCCTGCCCTCGGTGCGCTACCCTGATAATACCGAGATCGCACCGCAGATCGAGCTGCGCTTCATCTTCGATCTCTATGCCGGCGTGCGGCCGGCGCGTCTCATTCCGGGCGTGCCGAGCCCGATCGTCGGCGCCGACAAGCGCGGCATCGATCTCGTCGTGATCCGCGAGTCCACCGAAGGCCTGTTCGCCTCGATGGGCAAGGGCGTCGTCACCCATGACGATGCGCGCGAGACCATGGTGATTACGCGCAAGACGTCCGAGCGCCTTTTCGAATTCTCGTTCCGCCTCGCCGAGCGGCGCAAGGCGCGCGGCAAGCCGGGAAGCCTTGCCTGCGTCGACAAGGCGAACGTGTTCAAGGCGTTTGCGTTCTTCCGCGGCATCTTTGACGAGATCGCGAAGAAGCACCCTGACGTGAAGACCGACCGGCTCTATGTCGATGCCTGCGCGGCCATGGTGGTCAAGCGTCCCTGGGATTTCGACGTGATGGTGATGGAGAACATGTTCGGCGACATCTTCTCCGACATCACTGCTGGCCTGATCGGCGGCCTCGGCATGGCACCGTCGGCCGACATCGGCGACAAATACGCCGTGTTCCAGCCCTGTCACGGCACCGCGCCCGACATCATGGGGCAGGGCAAGGCCAATCCCACCGGCATGATCCTGTCGGCGGCGATGATGCTGGACTGGCTCGCCGACAAGCACGGCGTCGAGAGCGCGGCGGAAGCCGGCGAACGAATCGAGCGGGCGGTGGACCAGGTCTACGCCGGCGGCCTCAAGCCGATGGAATTCGGTGGCAGCAACGGCACGGCTGATATCACCAAGGCAGTGCTCGCGTCGCTTTAGCTAACGCAGGTCGAGATCGGGGGCTGGAAGGTCATGAGCAAGCCGGTCCCCGAGCACTATCGACACCTCCGGACCTTCACATTCGGCGACAGTCCCGCGCTGGCGGACGAATTGCTCAAACTCGTCGTCACGGGCGTCAAGACCGCGACGTGCAGCACTGAAGACGAACCGAACACGTCGAGGCCCGGCGAGCGCTGGGTTGTGCTCGACGGACGGGGGGACCCGCGCTGCGTCATCGAGACCGTCGAGGTCTCGTATCGGAGGTTTCACGACGTCGACGCCGCCTTTGCCTGCGACGAGGGTGAGGGCGACCGAAGCCTTGATTACTGGCGCAACGCTCATCGCAACTATTTCGGACGGCTCGGACGTTTCAGCGAAGATATGATGCTGATGTGTGAACGCTTCCGCCTGATTGAGGTGTTTGGCGATTGACGGCTTGCGAGGTCTTGCAAGAAAAAGGGGCCACAAGGCCCCTTCGTCATCTACCAGCGGCGCCAGTGACGATGGCCCCAGCCCCACGGACGGCCGTAAAACCGTCGCGGTCCGCCATAGTAACCGTAGGCGCCATAATAGTTCGGACGCCACCAGCAGCGGCCCCAGGCATTGCAGACCATCCGCACCTGATCGACATGTACGGCCGGACCGCCGGCGACCTGATCGGCCTGCGGAATGCCGTTCGGCATCGCCGCCAGCGCTTGTCCCGACGCCAGCGCGGCGCTGCCGAGTGCAGCCAGACCTAGAACAGCAAGCTTGAGTTTCATCGCGATCTCCCTCGTTGGTGGCGGGAGAACCTGCAGCGGATCAATTGGTTGCTATCGCGATGCGGGAAGACGAGGAATTTAATCTTCGTGAATGGGTGTTCAGATCTGCTGACTTGCGAAGTTCGGGGTCGAGGCGTTCGAGGTCGCCGACGCTCTCTCCACGTCGTCATTGCGAGCGTAGCGAAGCAATCCAGAATCTCTGCGTGGAAAGATTCTGTATTGCTTCGTCGCAAGAGCTCCCCGCAATGACGGTAGAGAGGGCGGACTCACTCGCAACGACGAGAAAATCACTTCCCCTGGAACTGCGGCTTGCGCTTGTCCATGAAGGCCTGCCGTCCCTCGCGGAAATCCGAGGAGTCCATGCAGGCGGTGCCGATCGCCTTGATCGCGCCCATGTCGCGCGCGCTTTCGTCCTTCAGCACCTCTGCGATGGTGATCTTGGCGGCCTTGATCGCGAGCGGCGCGTTCTGCGAAATCGTCATGGCGATCGCCATGGTCTCGCCCCAGAGCTGGTCATCCGGGATGACGCGTTCGACGAGACCGATGCGCAGCGCCTCGGTGGAATCGATGCGCATGCCCGTATACATCAACAGCCGGGCCCAGGATGGGCCGACCAGCGACACCAGGTGCTTCAACCCGTCGTAGCCATAGGCGATGCCGAGCTTCGCCGCGGGAATGCCGAACTGGCTGTCATGCGCGGCGATCCTGATGTCGGCAAGCATCGCGACCTGCATGCCGCCGCCGAGACAAAAACCCTGGATGCAGGCAATCGTCGGCTTGGGATAGTCGGCGAGCAGCGCGCGCTGGGCCGCGCTGCGCTTGCTATATTCCTCGGACGCCGCCGCGTTGTGTCTGGTTTTCTCGAATTGGCTGATGTCGGCGCCCGACACGAACGCCTTGCCGCCGGCACCGCGCAGGATCACGACTCGCACCGCCTCGTCGTCGCGCAAATCAGTCAGCGCCTCGCCGAATCCCTCCCACATCTCCAGCGACATCGCGTTGCGCTTGTCGGGATTGTTGAACGTGATCACGCCGACGCCGTCGGTGACCTGCTTGAGGATCTTGCCGTCGGCGTAGGGAGTGGCTTGGGACAGATCAGGCATCGCGCGCTCGCTTGTCGTTTGGCGAGGCGCAATGTGCTGTCAGGCCGTGGCCCGGGTCAACCGCGGCGGGGGATGCAGTCCTGCATCCGCCCGTGCCGCGATTGCATGCCTACTGCGCCATATGCGCGGTCAGCGGATGGTTGCCGGCATTGCTGAAGAATGCCGCCTCTTCGGCGGTTGCTTCGAGCAACTGCTCGTCCTGGTTATAGACGTCGTTACGGAACTGGATGGTCTGGTCCTTGGTCATCCAGGCCGTGAGATAGATCCAGGCCACCGGCACCTTCCTGGCCATGGGGACTTCGAGGTGCTGCCCGGTGGCGATCTCCGCGTCGATCGCGGCGCGCGTCCATTTCGGCTGGTCCTTGAGCAGCCAGGCGGCGAGATCATGCACATTGTCGACGCGGGAGCAGCCATGGGAATCGAAGCGGTAGTCGTCGCTGAACAGGCTACGCTGGTTGGTGTCGTGCATGTAGACCGAATACGAGTTCGGCATGTCGATCTTGACCGCGCCGAGCGCGTTGAAGGTGCCGTTCTGCTGGCGCACGGTGAAGTTCGGCGTGTGCGTGCCCGACCAGTCGACCGAATGCGGATCGATCGGATTGTCGTGGGCGTCAAGCACCTCCATGTGCATGCGCGCTAGGTAAGTCGGGTCCTTGCGCATATGCGCTGATATCTCGGTCTTGGCGATCGAGGACGGCACCGTCCAGGTCGGGTTGAGCACCACGCCGGTGATCTGCGCCGTCAGCGTCGGCGAGGGTTTTTCGGTCTTGCCGACGATGACGCGATAGCGCCGCACCACGACGTCGTTCTCGACCGCTTCGGCGAAGGCGGCAGGAATGTTGACCACGACATAGCGCTGGCCGAAGGAGAAATTCGTGTTCTCCAGCCGCTCGAGCGAGGCTTCGAGTTGGCGGATGCGCTTCTGCACCGGCACGTTCATCGCGGCCAGCGTGCGCGGCGTCATCGTGCCCGTGGGCGCCAGGCCATGGCGGGCCTGAAAGCGCCTCACGCCATCAGCCAGATCCTGGTCGAAGGCGCCGTTCGCTTTGTCGGCCGCGAGGTCGCCGCTCAGGATCAGTCGCTTGCGCAGGAGGTCGTCATTGGCGCCCTGGACGCCGAGCGCGAACTTGGCGTCGGCGGGAATCGTGGGCCAGCCGCCGCGCACCGCGAGATCGGAATAGCTCAGCGCCGCGTCCTTGATCCGCTGGGCGGTGCCTTCGTCAAAGGTCGGCTCATGCGTCAGCGCCAGCGCCGCGGCGGAACGGCTCTCGGCGGTTGATGCCGGGGCTGCGGTAGCGGCCTTGGGCGCGGCGGCGTGAGCTGGGCTCGCGGTTGCCGGCACGGTACCGGACGGAGCGGCAGGTTTGGGGCCGGCCTGGCCCGTGGTCTCTGACTGCGCGAACGCGGACGCGCTGGCGAGGAGGCCCGTCGCGAACAGATTCATGGTAATGATCACGGCATGGCGTTTCGACATCTGTGTTGTTTTCCCCATGAGGACGAGGCCCGCAACGGACGCTCGCATTGGCAATTCCCGGCCGCCGTGCCGTGCGCCAAATCGGTAAAATCGGCGGCAATCTAGGTCATCAGGGTTGAGGCCCCATTAAGCACGGCGAATCAAAAACCCCGCGCCTTGCGGCGCGGAGGCTCTCGATTGGTCGCTGCAAAGCAGGAATGGGTTCGCGAAATCAACGCCGAATGGCGGGACAAATTTGGCAAAGAAAAAGGGGCGGCCAGGCCGCCCCGAGAAGCCGTGCCCCGCGCGAATGGCGCGCAGGCCCAACTCGAATCCGTCAGGTCTCGCCAATCCGGCCGCGTCCCCGCGACGCGGCGGATTGAACATTGGCCACGAAGGCCAGACCGCAGGTCGGCTCAGCTTTCGTTCGCTGCGATCGATTCCATCAGCGAGACGAGCTGACGCTGCACCGTCTGATCCTTGATCTTGCTGTAGGCGCGCAGCAGGCGGAGGCTGAAAGCCGAGTCCAGGAACAGGAGGCTTTCGACTTCGCGGGCCTTGTTGTCGCCGTCGTAGAAGAAGGTCACGGGCACGTCGAGGGCGGAGGCGATCTGCTGAAGCCGAGCCGCGCCGACGCGATTGACGCCCTTCTCGTATTTCTGGACCTGCTGGAAGCTCACGCCGAGCTTTTCGCCGAGCTCGGCCTGCGAGATCTTCATCTCGACGCGCCGCAAGCGGATTCGCTTGCCAAGCTCGATGTCCGGCTTGCCGGCACTGCGCTGCTTCATTCTCTTCGCCGCTGCTTTCATCTTAGTTTTCACCTTTGTTCTTCGGTTGAAAATCCCCCGAAGAGCTGGGTCAGGGGTTCGCCCATATACGAGTCCTTGAATTCATGCGGGTGCACGAATTCTTCCTTAAACCACGGGAAGCGAGCCGGATTGAAAGCGTCGATCAGCCAGTCAATCATGTGCCGCACGCGGGGAATCCGACCGCTACCGGGATGGTAAGACAACCAGATATCCAGCGGTCGGTTCAATTCGACCTCCAGTGGAATCAATTTCCCGCCAAGCGCAATGGCGTAGCTCGGGAAGACGCCGATGCCGGCGCCGTTCGCGACCGCCCAGTAGTTGGCGCTTGAGACGTTGGTCTTCATGACCAGGAGGTCACGTTCCTGAACGCCCGGGAAGAAGCTCTCAAAGGTTTCCTTGGCGGCGAGCTGGTCGGCGAATTGCAGCACCAGGCGGTGCTTGATCAATTCGTGGGCCGAGCGCGGCGTGCCGTATTTCTCAAGGTACTTTTCCGAAGCCCAGAACATCAGATGCATGCGGCCGAGCCGCACCAGCTTGACGTCGAGGGCGGAGGGACGCGACAGGTGGATGGCGACGTCGGCCTCGTGGCGGGAGACGTCGGCCGATCGCATCGCGCAATGCAAATCCACCAGCACTTTCGGATAGGCCTGCTGGAATTCGACCAGCCGCGGAGCGAGCCAGAACGTCCCCAGCCCTTCCGTCACGGCGACGCGGACCTCGCCGGTGAGGGCGTTGGCGGCGGAATCACTGGTGCGCAACACGTCGAAGGCCGCCGCCTCCATGCGCTCGACGGCGGACACCACCATCGCGCCTTCATCGGTCAGATGGGTTCCGTGGACGTCGCGGGTGAACAGGGTCGTGCCGGTCTGGCGCTCGAAATCATCGATCCGGCGGCGGACGGCGTTGATCGACAGGGACAAGCGTTCGGCCGCCGAGCGAAAACTTCCGCATCGAACGACTTCCAGAAAGATACGGGCCGCGTCCCAATCGGAGAGGCCGCTGATGTTGGTTTTCAGGCGTTCCTCCAGAGGAACGCCCCTTTCCGCCAAGGAGTGCATACAAGTCCCTTCGGACCGCTAAACTGGCAGAATCTAGCGCAAACCACAACCACGACGGGTTGGGGAACGGTGAGTTTTGAACGCCATACTTACCGCGCCCGATGTGGTATTGGAGTGTTGCTAGCGTAGGGAATCGGGCAAATTGTTGCTCGGAAAAGGGGTAGTTGTGCGTTCCGTTGCGAGCCTTGATGTGGCTGCGGGATTGCCGGGTCCATGTGGATCTCAGGACGGCGTGAGATATGACGCGCGTTCTCGTCGAAGTTCCCTTGGAATGGATCAATCACACCTCGACCTGCGTTTCATCTTCGACCGTTCCGACTTGCGCCGCGGAGCGACGCGGTCGGGAACCGCTGTTTCGACGCAAAAACGCAGTGTAATCGTATTCGAGGGCTCGGAATCCTCGTGCTATCCTATGGTCTCTTTGGCGGCCGAGGACATCGTTTCAAGCACGTCTCGCAGCCCGAAATAACGGAAAGAACGCCGGTGTCGCATACAGACGAACAATTGCAGTCGGTGCTCGAGACGCTCGAGGAGTGCCGCAAGGTTCTCAACGAGAGCAACAGCCGTGAGTCGGCCGAGTTGCTCTCGATCGTCATCCTCGATGTCAGGATGAAGCTCAAAGGAATTGACAGTGCCGATCTCAAGGCCCTGTGCGACGAAATGCTGCGGAGCGCTGCCAGCGAGCCGCTGCCCCCTTCCAAGCAGACGCAGGACCAGCCCCGGCGTCCGCTGCTCCGCGTGGTGAAGTAGCCGCGCCGCCTGATCTCGCTTTTTGGCGAGATTTGTGCGCGTCCCGATGCCGCATCTGTGATCGCAGACGGCATCGGGAGGAGCCTTGGTTTGATCGCGCCTCTGTTGCGCATTCCGCGGCATCGGCTACACCAGAGCTGGTGCGGCCCCGGCCCCGCGCGCATTCCCCGCGCGCAGCTTGGCGGCCGCAGATGGCTCCGACTGCATCATGCAAAATGTTTCGATTCCCGCGGCGATGATTGCCGGTCTCGTCAGCTTCCTCTCCCCGTGCGTCCTACCCCTGGTCCCGCCCTATCTGATCTATCTCACCGGCGCCACGATCGAGCACGTCGAAAGCGACGAACCGGCTGCCGCCTCGAAGCGCGCGATCATGATGTCGGCGCTGCTGTTCGTGCTCGGCTTCTCCACGGTGTTCGTGGCGCTCGGCGCCAGCGCCTCGCTGATCGGTGGGTTGATCCGCGCCTGGTCGGCGGAATTGTCGATCCTTGCCGGCATCGTCATCATCGTGATGGGCCTGCACTTCCTCGGGCTGACGCGTATCGGCCTGTTGATGCGTGAAGGCCGGCTCCCGATTCCGAAGCCGGTCGGGCTCTGGGGCGCCTACATCATGGGTCTTGCCTTCGCGTTCGGCTGGACGCCGTGCATCGGTCCGATCCTCGCCGCGATCCTCTCGATCGCGGCGGCCGAGGCGACCGTGACGAAGGGCGCGGGGCTGCTTGCGGTCTATTCGGCAGGCCTCGGCATTCCCTTCCTGATCGCGGCGCTGATGATCGAGCAGTTCTCAAGACTGTTCGCGCGGATGAAGGGCCATCTCGTCAATGTCGAGCGCGCCATGGGCGTGCTGATGGTCATCACCGGCATCGGCTTCCTCACCGGCGCGGTCTCGAATGTGAGCATCTGGCTGCTGGAGATGTTTCCCGTGTTGCAGACGATCGGGTAGGGCCGCGCAACGAGCAGGTTCCCGCGCGCCGTATTCTGCTCACCTCGTCTCGTCCAGCGCGCAGGTCACCGTGCAGACCACGCCGCGCGGCAGGAAGTCCACCGTTGCCTCGCCGCCGAGCTGGTCGCGGGCGCTGCGCTCGATCAGGCGCGAGCCGAAGCCGCGCCGCACCGGCTCCGTCACCGGCGGGCCGCCGATCTCGGTCCAGATCAGCCGGAGCCGCGGCTTCGGTGCATCGGCGATGACCTCCCAGTCCAGCGTCACCCGGCCGGTCTCGTTGGAGAGCGCGCCGTATTTCGCGGCGTTGGTGGCGATCTCGTGCACGATCATCGACAACACCACGGCGAGCCGCGGTGACAGCGGCACCGAGGGTCCGGCCATGCGGATGCGGTCGGGATTGGTCAGCAGGAACGGCTGAAGCGCGCGGGCGATCACGTCCCGCAGCTCCGAGCCCGCCCATTTCTCCTGGCTGAGAAGATTGTGCGCTTCGGCGAGCGCGCCGAGGCGTCCCTCGAACTTGGTCCGCTCGTCGCGGCTGGCGCTGCGGAAAGTCTGCACCGCGATCGCCTGCATCAAGGCCAAGGTGTTCTTGACACGATGGTTGAGCTCATCGATCAGCAGATTGTGCAGCATCTCGCCGCGCGCGATGGTGGTTGCCATTCTGACCGCAAAGGTGAGACCGATCAGCAGCATCACGCCGCCGATCAGGCTGGTGATCGCGATGTTGCGCCAAAGCGGTGCGATCAGCGAACTCTCGGTGACGCCGGCGGCGACGGTCCAGCCGGTCAGCCGCGATCGCGTATAGGCCGACGCGAGCGCGACGCCGTCGAGAGAGACGCTCGACAGCGTTGCCTCGGGTGTGCGGAACATCGCCTCGTAAAGCGATGGCGAAGCTTGCTTACCAAATGTCTCGTTCAGATTGGGGACACGCGCAAACACGATACCCTTGCTGTCGAGCAGCGACACGGTCCATTGCTCGTCGGGGCGCTGCCGTTCGACCAAGTGCTGGAAGATGTCGATCGGCGGGCTGAAAGAGAGTGTATAGACCACCTCGCCGTCGTGCAGCACGGGAACTTCGACGGTGACGATCGGACGCTTCTTTGACGAGCCGGTGAACAGATCCGAGAATTGCGGTGTTTTGCTCGCAAAGACTCGCTCGACGATTTCGCGGTTGCTGCGTGTCGGTAAGCTCGCGGTATCCGTCGTCAGCGTCGAGAACAGCTGGTGCCCGGACCTGTCGGCCAGCAGCAGGACGCTGTCCTCGCCATATTGGTTGATGAACCCGGCTGCCAAGCGGCGGAAGCTGTCGAAGTCGCCCCTCCTCAAGGACTCGCTGAGCGCGAGCACCTGCAGCCCGCCTGTCATCCTTTGCACCTCCGAGTCGAGCACGAGGCGCATGCTGCGTACCGTCTCGAGCACCCGGCGCGCCGCGTCGGTGCGGTCCTGGCGATAATTGGAATAGGCGATGCCGACGGCGAAGACGATCAGCGGCAACATCGTTCCCGTGACCAGGAGAGCGAGCCGGACCGGCAGGGTGAGCTTTGACAAACGCGGGCGTCCCGGTTCCAGCGCAGCTGCGCCGGATTATGATTTTGAAGAGAACAATACGGGCAGGACGTGCGGGGCGCCACGATTTTCGGATCGCTCCAGCAGGCCGAACCGGATTTTTGCAGCGCAGTTGCGGACGCTTCAGCTCATGCTGATTGCGGTGAGCAGGAGGCACACCGCGTACACGGTGGCCAGGCTCAGCCCGGCGATCCGGGCTTCTCGTTGCGTTGTCATGTCATCGACTCCGAGAGGGCGATCCCTCCGTCAACTCCTCTCAAAAAGTGACGTTCCCGATCGATAGGAACAAATTGCTACTTTTTCCCGTTTGCAAATCGACCGGGCGCGGAACGCCCGGCAA
The DNA here is from genome assembly GCF_936928535.1 of uncultured Bradyrhizobium sp. Taxonomy (GTDB): domain Bacteria; phylum Pseudomonadota; class Alphaproteobacteria; order Rhizobiales; family Xanthobacteraceae; genus Bradyrhizobium. Next base: position 37,278 of record NZ_CAKZHY010000096.1, read on the forward strand.
TTGGAGGAGGAGAGAATGAAGCTGAGGATCGCAACCGCGGCACTGATGGTTGCTGCGTTTTCACTGCCGGCGTTCGCGGCCGACGAGTTCTACGTCGTGCAGGACGTCAAGACTAAGAAGTGCACAATCGTCGACAAGAAGCCGACGGACACGAGCACGACCGTCGTCAGCCCCTCGGGCACGATCTACAAATCGCGCACCGAGGCTGAGAGCGGCATGAAGACCGTCAAGGTCTGCACGTCGAACTGAGGAGGATGCACATGCCAGTCTTGATTTTGTGGGCCGTGCCGGCCGTGCTGGTGGTTGGCGGCGGCATCTATCTGATCGGCCATTTCCACTGAGCTGAAAATAGCAACGGGCTCCGCGATCAATCGAGGAGCCCGTTGCAAAAAATGTTAGGAACGTCAAAGATTGCTGTCGGTGATCGCGGCGTAGACCATGCTGCGCAGCTCGCGCCGGATCGGATAGGCGCTCGACGGCAGCACCTGGGTCATGAAGATGGCAATCAGTTCCTCCGCCGGATCAATCCAGAACGAGGTCGTGGCGGCGCCGCCCCAATTGTATTCGCCGGGGCTGCCGGCGATCAGCGTCTCCGCGGGGCGCATCGTCACTGCAAAGCCGAGACCGAAGCCGATGCCGTTGTAGGTCGCTTCCGAGAACAGCGAGCGCGACACGTCCGGCAGCGCCCGTCCGCCCGGAATATGGTTGGTCGTCATCAGCGCCAGCGTCTTCGGCCCGATCAGCCTGACACCGCCAAGCTCGCCGCCGTTGAGCAGCGCACGGCAGAAGGTGAGATAGTCAGCCATGGTCGAGCAGAGCCCGCCGCCACCGGAAATGAGAGAGGGCGGTGCCAGAAACGAGCTCCTGGCCGGATCGTCCTGAAGCGTCAGGCCCTCGCGGCGCTGGCCGGCATGCATGGTGAATCCACCGCCGGGATCGGCGTTGTAGCAGGCGGCGAAGCGATGCGCCTTCGAGGCCGGGACGTGGAAATCAGTGTCGGTCATACCGAGCGGATCGAGGATGCGTTGCTTCAGGAATTGCTCGAAGGGCATCCCTGAGATCTTGCCGACGAGGTAACCGAGCACGTCGGTTGAGACCGAGTAGTTCCAGGCCTCCCCGGGCGAGAATTCGAGCGGGATCTTTGCGAGGCTCTCGATCATGCCCTGAAGCGTGCCTGATTTCTCGACCTCGCCGATCTTCTCGGCGCGATAGGCGGCATCGACATTGGAGCGCTGCTGGAAGCCATAGGTCAGCCCGGACGTATGCCGGAGCAGGTCGACGATCAGCATTGGCCGGGACGGCGGCCGTGTCAGGAAGTTCGGATGGCTGCCGGCGACGAACACCCCGAGATTCTTCCATTCCGGAATGTATTTTGCGACCGGCTCGTCGATCGCGACCAGCCCCTGCTCGACCAGCATCATGAAGGCGACGCTGGTGAGCGGCTTGGTCATGGAATAGATGCGGTAGATGGTGTCGTCCTTGACCGGTGCCTTGCGCTCGACATCGGCAAAGCCCTGGACGGTGCTGTGGGCGACCTTGCCGCGGCGGTAGACCAGGAGATGCGTGCCCGGGAAACGGCCGGCATCGATGTACCTGGCCTTCAGATGGGCGTCGACACGGTCGAGCGCGGCCTTGGACATGCCCACGGATTCGGGCGAGGCGGGGGTAGGGGCGAGCATCAGTTCCTCCGGGCAGTTTTCTCAGGCGTTGATAGCCGAAGTGACGGCCTTATTCCAAGCGGGTCTCGCTTAACGCGAGGCCGCCTGATGGTGTAGGCTCCAATCTGGAACGCCAAGGAGCCCAGCCGGGCCAACGAGAAAACTCAGGGTAAACGCACCATGACCCAGTTCAACGAGACCGAACTCACCGAGGCTGTCGTCAAAAGCTTCGACAACACGCCCAATCCACGTGCCAAATTCCTGCTCCAGGAATTGGTGAAGTCGCTGCACGATTACGTGAGCAAGACCGGTCTCACCTTCGAGGAGTGGGAATACGCCATCGAATTTCTCACGCGCACCGGCCAGAAATGCACCGACACCCGCCAGGAGTTCATCCTGCTCTCCGACGTGCTCGGCGTCTCCATGCTGGTCGACGCGGTCAATCATCGCGACCGCGAGGGCGCAACGCAAACCACCGTGCTCGGCCCGTTCTATGTCGGCGAGCACAAGGTCACTGCCCACGGCACCGACATCTCGCCGAACAATCTCACGGGGGAACGGATGTTCGTGCAGAGCCGGGTCACCGATCTGCACGGCAAGCCGCTCGCGAACGTTCCGGTCGACGTCTGGCACGCCGACGATGACGGCTTCTATGATTCCCAGAAGGCGAATTACGACGAGGTCGGTGCCTCGGCGCGGGCACGCTTCATCACCGACAGCGACGGCCGCTTCTTCTTCCGGACGATCTTGCCTTGCAGTTATCCGATCCCGACGGACGGGCCGGTGGGCGAGATGATCGTGCAGACCAGGCGCCATCCGATGCGTCCCGCGCATGTGCACTTCCTGGTCAATGCCAGGGGTTACGAGCCGCTGATCACCCACGTCTTCATGGAGGGCGACAAATATCTCGATTCCGACGTGGTGTTCGGCGTCAAGGACGATCTCGTCGCCAAGGTCGAGCCGCGCAACGAGCCTGAGATGCCCGACGGCGGCAAGGCGAACGGGAAATGGCATCTGATGAGCTATGAATTCCATCTCAAGCCGGGCGGTGGTATCGCGCCAAAGCCGCTGGGGACGAAAGCGGCCGAGCCGGCCTGAGCGATCATCACGCTAGCGCGCGTGCAGCAACGCGAGCAGGACCACGACGACGCAGGCCAGCGTCACGCTTGTCACCTTCCAGAACAGCAGCGGATTGCGCTCCAGCAAGGGCGTGGTCCGCGTGCCGAGATAGGCTGGATTGGGGTTCCGGAGCTCGTAAGTGAACTCCGGCAGGTCTTCGTGGCGCTTGTTGGGATCGGGATGCAGCGCTTTCCGGAGCGCGCCATCGATCCAGACCGGGACCGCGCGGTCATCGTGGCTGGCCGGACGATATCTGAGTTTCCACGCATCCGATCTTCCTCTGATGCGGGCGAGCTGGGCGCCATAGGGCAGGCTTCCGGTCAGCATCTGGTAGCAGATGCTCGCCAGTGAGAACATGTCCGACCGCGGCGAGCCGCCTTCGCCGAGAAAATATTCCGGCGCGGTGTACTGAACCGTGCCGAGGATCTCGGCATCATCAGGATTGGGTGCTGCCTCGACGACGCCGGCGACCTTGACCGCTCCGAAGTCGATGATCTTCGCCGTGCCGGTCTTGTCGATCAGGATGTTGTCGGGCCTCAAATCCTGATGCAGCATCTCCATGCGGTGGAAGGCGCGCAAGCCTGATGCGACCTGGTCGATGATGCCGCGCACGGTCTCGAGGTCGGGTCGCGGATTGTCCAGCATCCACTGCCTCAGCGTCTGCCCCTCGATGAACTCGGTGGCGACGTAGAGATAGTTGCGCCGCCTCGACCGTGAGCGCGGCTTCAGGACGTGGGGATTGTCGATCCGGCGCGCGATCCACTCCTCCATCAGGAAACGCTTCAGATAGGCGGGGTCGTCGCGCAGATCGATCGACGGAATCTTTAGCGCGACCATCTCCTCGCTCTCGGTGTCGACCGCGAGGTAGATGTGGCTGCGGCTAGAGGCATGCACTTCGCGGACGATGCGGTAACCGTCGAACAAGGCGCGCGGCTCCAGCAGCGGCGGCAGCGGCAGTTCGGCCGTGCCACCGAAAATATCGACCGAGCCGACTTGCGGCACTTCGTCGATACGCAGGATCTGCACGGTGATGTTGTCGTCGCTGCCGCGCCGATAGGCTTCCTCGACGATGGTTTGCGCGGCCGCGTCGAGATCGGCGGCAGACGCCGCGAGGGTGCTCGTGACGAAGCGATGATCGACGAATTCGTAGGCGCCGTCCGTTGCCAGCAGGAAGATGTCGCCAGGCTCGACCTGGACGGCCTGGTAATCGATTTCGATCTGCGGATTGATCCCGAGCGCGCGGCCGAGATAGGTCTGCTCGGACGAAACGATGATGCGGTGATCGTCGGTGAGCTGCTCGAGCGCCTTGCCGGCGACGCGGTAAATCCGGCAATCGCCGACGTGAAAGATGTGGGCCGTGGTCGACTTGATGACCATGGCCGTGAAGGTGCAGACGTAACCCTTGTCGCGATCGTAAGCATATTGGCTGCGCCGCGTTTCCGCGTGCAGCCAGGAGTTGGTCGCCTCCAGAACGCGCCGTGCCGAATTCTTCACCGTCCAGGATTCGGAGGTGCAGTAATAATCGGTCAGGAAGCTCTTGACCGCCGACTCGCTCGCGACCTGGCTCACCGCGCTGCTCGAGATGCCGTCGGCGAGCACGATTGCGATGCCCTTCAGGCTGAGCAGCGGCTCGGTCGGAATCAGCGCGCCGTGAAAGTCCTGGTTGACCGGCTTGCGGCCCTTGTCGGAGTGCTGCCCGATAGAAATCTTCAGCCCGCGGCTCATCCTCGCCACCAATGCAAAGGGAGCTTCACCTTAGCAGGCAAAGCTCCCTTGTCAGACAAGGCTTCCTCGCTCAAACAGCGATTGCTTTAGGCCGCAGCGCGCGGCTTGGCCTTCGCCGCCACTTCGCGCTTCGGCTTCGTCAGCACATGCGTGGTGTAGAGGGTCAGGCCGGTGAAGGCGAGGCCGCCGACGAGGTTGCCCAGCACGGTCGGGATCTCGTTCCAGATGAAATAGTCCAGGATCGAGAACTTGGCGTGCAGCATCAGGCCCGACGGGAACAGGAACATGTTCACCACGGAGTGCTCGAACACCATGTAGAAGAACACCAGGATCGGCATCCACATCGCGATCACCTTGCCCGGCACGGTGGTCGAGATCATCGCGCCGACGACGCCGGTCGAGACCATCCAGTTGCAGAGCATGCCGCGGATGAACAGCGTCGCCATGCCGGCGGCGCCATGGGCGGCGTAGCCGAGCGTGCGGCCTTCACCGATGTTGCCGATCGCCGTGCCGACCTTGTCGGGCTCCTGGGTGAAGCCGAAGGTCGTCACGAACGCCATCATGAAAGCCACGGTCAGCGCGCCGCCGAAATTGCCGATGAAGACCAGACCCCAGTTGCGCAGGACGCCGCCGAGCGTGACGCCGGGCCGCTTGTCGAGCAGCGCGAGCGGGGAGAGCACGAAGACGCCGGTCAGAAGGTCGAAGCCCAGCAGATAAAGCATGCAGAAGCCGACCGGGAACAGCAGCGCGCCGACGATCGGCTGGCCGGTGTTGACGTTGATGGTGACGGCGAACCACGCCGCGAGTGCCAGGATAGCGCCGGCCATGTAGGCGCGGATAACCGTATCCCGAGTGGACATGAAGATCTTGGATTCCCCAGCGTCCACCATCTTGGTGACGAATTCCGAAGGCGCGAGATACGACATCAGCCATTCCTTTGTGCGTGTGAAACTCGAGGCGCGACGGTTGCCGGAGCGCGCCCCGGTCAATCCGATGAACTGCACCCCGTGGGGCGGGAGCGAACTGGGCGATGTCGGCATGCACTGGGATAGCGTCACGATGACCGCGGTTCAGCGAACAGGCTTCGCTATCCTAGTGGCCGTCGGAAGCGCGATGCCCCAGGCTCACTGCAGTCATCGTTGACCTGCACGTTAAGAAGCAATCGATGTGCCAAAGGCGAGGCGGCCCGGGGCGGCTGTCTGGAGAGGGCTTCTGCCCCACATTTGCAGGCGATCGCGCCACGAAAATTGGCTCTCGTCGGCTGCCAAAGGGGGCCTGTGGCGAAAAGTCGGGCGGCTGCACAACTCTTGTGCGACGCACAATCAACGGGCGAATCAGCATTCAAGAATTGAGCGAGAAGCCGAAGTTTGATGCAATTATAGGCCTGTCTAAAAATCATCAATTTATATAACATATTGTTTTTGAACATGTTTTGTTTCGGGCCGCCGTTGGCACAAGGCTTGAATTACCAGTTCTGACGCCATCGACGCCGTCACAAGCAATCAACCAATCTGTGACACCGCCCAATCGGGGGCTTTCCCCGAGCGTGCCGCTTTGCGTCCGCGATTTGTCGGTGTCGCGCCTTCCTAGTGAAAGGGATTTTTCCAATGAGGGAAGACAGTCCGACCTGGATCTCAGAGTGGAGACCGGAGGATGAGGAGTTCTGGAATGCGACAGGCAAGACCATCGCCCGGCGTAACCTGATCTGGTCGATCGTGGCCGAGCATATCGGCTTCTCCGTGTGGCTGATCTGGAGCATCGTCGCGACCAAGCTGCCGCAGGCAGGCTTCCACTACTCGACTGATGAGCTGTTCCAGCTCGTGGCCGTCCCCGGCCTGATCGGCGCGTTGATGCGCTTCCCCTATACGTTTGCGGTGACGACTTTCGGCGGTCGCAACTGGACCATCTTCAGTGCGGCAATCCTGTTCATTCCGACGCTGTCGCTCGCCTACTTCGTGAGCCAGCCCGAGACGCCGTTCTGGCTGATGCTGCTGATCGCTTCTACGGCGGGCCTCGGCGGCGGCAATTTCGCCTCCAGCATGACCAACATCTCGTTCTTCTTCCCTGACAGGATGAAGGGCTCGGCGCTGGGCCTCAATGCCGCTGGCGGCAATATCGGCGTCTCCAGCGTGCAGCTCCTGACCCCGATCCTGATGACCCTCGGAATCATCAACCTGTTCCAGGCGAGCCCGGTCGGCGGTGTGTACTTGCAGAATGCGGGCCTGATGTGGGTGCTGCCGATCGCGATCGCGGTGTTCGGCGCGGTGTTCTTCATGAACAACCTGACCTCGGCCAAGTCGTCGGTGAAGAACCAGCTCGCGATCGTCAAGCGCAAGCACACCTGGATCATGGCCTATATCTACATCGGAACATTCGGCTCCTTCATCGGCTACTCTGCTGCGTTTCCGCTGCTGATCAAGACGCAGTTTCCGACGGTGACGATCTCGATCGCGTTCCTCGGACCTCTGGTCGGGTCGCTGGCACGCCCGCTCGGCGGCTGGCTCGCCGACAAGATCGGCGGCTCCGTCATCACCTTCTGGAATTTCATCGCGATGGCGGCGGCGACGATCGGCGTGCTCTACTTCGTCGGCCAGAAGGACTTCACCGGATTCCTCACGATGTTCCTGATGCTGTTCGTGACGACCGGCATCGGCAACGGCTCGACCTACCGCATGATCCCGTCGATCTTCCGCGAAGAAAACCTCTTCAAGGTGCGCGGCAAGGGCGATGCGGCGCGCGCGATGGCGCTGAAGACGGCAAGCATCGAGAGCGGTGCGGCGGTCGGCTTCATCGGCGCGGTCGGTGCCGTCGGCGGCTATTTGATCCCGAGCAGCTTCGGCAAGTCGATCGCCGCGACCGGCGGTCCGCAGGTCGCGCTCGCGATCTTCCTCGTGTTCTACGCCTCCTGCCTTGCTCTGACCTGGTGGTTCTACTTGCGTCGCGGCCCGCAGACTGAAGGCGCGCCAAGCCTTGCCGAAGCGCGCGTGTAGACACTTGGCATGAAACACGCTTCTCCCCGTACGCGGGGAGAAGCCGCTCTGATGACGTTTGACCCATGAACTTTTTCCGCAACGACGCGGACAAAGGCAGACCGAAACAGACAGGAGACCATCATGACGCCTGAGCAGATCGCCCTCGTGCAGCAAAGCTTTTCCAAGGTCGCACCGATTTCAGAAGCAGTCGCCGTGCTGTTCTACGACCGCTTGTTCGAAGTGGCGCCGTCCGTGCGCGCGATGTTTCCCGAGGACATGACCGAGCAGCGCAAGAAGCTGATGGGCATGCTCGCTGCTGTTGTTGGCGGCCTCTCGAATCTCGAAACGATTCTTCCCGCGGCCTCGGCGCTCGCCAAGCGTCACGTCGCCTACGGCGCCAAGGCCGAGCACTATCCCGTGGTCGGCGCGACCCTGCTGTGGACCCTGGAGAAGGGCCTTGGCGAGGCCTGGACGCCCGAACTTGCAACCGCCTGGACGGACGCTTACGGCGTGCTGTCCGGCTACATGATGTCCGAGGCCTACGGCGCAACTGCGCAGGCCGCCGAATAGGAGATGCCTTGTGAGTGAACCGCTCGTCATCGTCGGTAACGGTATGGCAGCCGCTCGTCTGGTCGACGAGCTCGCCAAGACCGCGCTCGGCCGCTACGCGGTCGCTGTGATCGGCGAGGAGCCGCGGCTCGCTTACAACCGCGTGCTGCTCTCATCCGTGTTGGCCGGCGAGACCGGCTCGCACGAGATCGAGCTCCGGCCGGCGGACTGGTGGCGTCATCGCGGCGTCACGGTGCGCTACGGCTATCGCGTCACCGAGATCGACACCGGCCGCCGCGAGCTCAAGATCGAGGGCGACGAGAGCATGGAATATTCCAAGCTCGTGCTCGCGACGGGATCGACGCCGCTGCGGCTCAGCGTGCCCGGCGCCGATCTCTCAGGCGTGCACACTTTTCGCGACACGCGTGACGTCGATCTGCTGCTGACGCTGGCGGCGGCGAAGAAGCGTGTCGTCGTGGTCGGCGGCGGCCTGCTCGGCCTCGAGGCGGCCTATGGCCTCGCCAAAGCCGGTGCGCCCGTGACTTTGCTGCATCTGATGGACCGGCTGATGGAGCGTCAGCTCGATGGGCCGGCCGCCGAGCTGCTCAAGACGCTGGTCGAGCGCAAGGGCATCCGCGTCATGCTCAATGCCTCGACCGACCGCATCCACGGCGAGCGCCATGTCGAAGCCGTGGAGCTGGCCGACGGCAGCCAGATCGAGGCGGACGCCGTGATCTTCGCTGCCGGCATCAGGCCCAACATTGCGCTCGCCAAGGACGCCGGCATCGCGGTCAACCGCGGCATCGTCGTCAACGATGTGATGCAGACGGCGTCTCCCGACATCTTCGCGCTCGGCGAATGCGCCGAGCATCGCGGCACCTGCTATGGACTGGTCGAACCCGCCTATGAGCAGGCACGCGTTCTGGCGCGGCATCTCGGCGGCCGCCCCGCCGCCTACCAGGGCAGCGTGGTGTCGACCAATCTGAAAGTATCCGGCGTCAGCGTGTTCTCGGCCGGCGACTTCATGGGCGGTGAGGGCAGCGAGAGCCTGGTCCTGTCGGACCGTCGGCGCGGCACCTACAAGAAGCTGGTGATTTCGGACGGATGCCTCACCGGCGCCGTGCTGATCGGCGACACGGCGGACGCGCTCTGGTACCTCGAGCTGATCCGCACCCGCGAGAAGATTGCCGCCATCCGCGCCGACATGATGTTCGGCCGCGCGCTCGCGCTTCCTTCCAAAGCTGCTTGATGGAGGCGGCTTGAGATGACCGTCATCGATCCCACGCTTCGCACCACCAAGACGACCTGTCCCTATTGTGGTGTCGGCTGCGGCGTGCTCGCAACGCCCGATGGCGCAGGTGGGGCTGCGATCGCGGGCGACCCCGACCATCCCGCCAATTTCGGCCGGCTTTGCTCGAAGGGCTCCGCGCTTGGCGAGACGGTCGGGTTGCAAGGCCGGCTGCTCTACCCGATGATCCGCTGCAAGGGCGTGCTCGAGCGCGTGGCCTGGAGCGATGCGCTCGACCATGTCGCGCATCGCATGAGGCACATCGTTGCGCGCGATGGCGCTGACGCGGTCGCGTTCTATTTGTCCGGCCAGCTCCTCACCGAGGATTATTACGTCGCCAACAAGCTGATGAAGGGCTTTGTCGGCACCGCTAATGTGGACACCAATTCGCGCCTCTGCATGTCGTCCTCGGTCGCCGGCCACCGCCGCGCCTTCGGCGCCGACACCGTGCCTGGCAGCTATGAGGATCTCGACCAGGCCGATCTGCTGGTTTTCGTCGGTTCGAACGCCGCCTGGTGTCATCCGGTTCTGTTCCAGCGCATGCTCAAGAACCGCGCGGAGCGCGGCGCGCGGATGATCGTGATCGATCCGCGACGCACCGACACCGCAAGCGACGTCGATCTGTTCCTTGGCCTCAAGCCCGGTACCGACACCGCGTTGTTCTCCGGCCTGTTCGTCTATCTCGCCGACAGCGGTGCGCTGGACCAGGACTATATAGCGCGCAATACTTCAGGCTTCGACGACGCGCTGGCGCGGGCGCGCAACATCGCCGGAAGCATCATTGCGACTGCGCTTGCGACCGGCCTCTCCGAGCAGGACGTCGCCACCTTCTTCAGGATGTTCCGCGACACGACGCGCGTGGTCACGCTGTACTCCCAGGGCGTCAACCAGTCGGCGCAGGGCACCGACAAGGTCAACGCGATCCTGAATTGCCATCTCGCCACCGGCCGCATCGGCAAGCCCGGCGCCTCGCCGTTCTCGCTCACCGGGCAGCCCAATGCGATGGGCGGCCGCGAGGTCGGCGGCCTCGCCAATATGCTGGCCGCGCATATGAGCTTCACGCCACCCGATATCGACCGGGTCAGGCGGTTCTGGAAGGCGCCGCGCATCGCGACCCATGAAGGGCTGAAGGCGGTGCAGCTGTTCGAGGCGATCAACCGCGGCGAGGTCAAGGCGCTGTGGGTGATGGGCACCAATCCCGCGGTGTCGATGCCCGACGCCGATGTCGTGCGCGAGGCGCTGAAGAAGCTCGAGCTGTTCGTCGTGTCCGAGAACGTGCTCGCCAACGATACGGTCGAAGCCGGCCCGCACGTGTTGCTGCCGGCGCTGGCGTGGGGCGAGAAGTCGGGCACGGTGACCAACTCCGAGCGCCGCATCTCGCGCCAGCGTTCGTTCCTGCCCGCGCCCGGCGAGGCGCGGCCGGACTGGTGGATCCTCAGCGAGACCGCCAAGCGTCTCGGCTTCGGCGACAGTTTTAATTACAAATCCGCTGCCGAGATTTTCCGCGAGCACGCCGCGCTCTCGGCCTTCGAGAACGATGGCAGCCGCGACTTCGACATTGGCGCGCTGACGTCGCTATCCGACGAGGATTTCGACGCTCTGAAGCCGGTACAGTGGCCGGCGCGCGAAGGCGCAGAACCGAAACAGCGGTTCTTCGCGGGGGGTGGCTTCTTCACCAACGACGGCAAGGGACGCTTCGTTGCGCCCGAGGTGCCGGCGCTGCGCGGCGAGACCGGCCCGTCGCGGCCCATGAGGCTCAATAGCGGGCGCATCCGCGACCAGTGGCACACCATGACGCGTACAGGCCTCAGTCAGCGGCTGGGCGCGCACCTGCCCGAGCCCTTCGTCGAGATCCATCCCGGCGATGCCAGCAAATACGGCATTGCTCACGACGGTTATGCCCGCATTACCACCGACTACGGTCAGTGTATCCTGAAGGTCGTCGTCAGCGAACGGCAGCAGCGCGGTACGCTGTTCGTGCCGATCCACTGGAGTGCGATGAACGCTTCGCATGGGCGCGTCGGAGCTCTGGTGCAGTCCTTCACCGATCCGTTCTCGGGGCAGCCGGAAACGAAGGCGACGCCAGCCGCGATCGCGCCTTATGAATTCGTCTTCCGCGGTTTTGCGCTGTCGCGAAAACAGTTCAATCTGCCGCCAAACCTGCTGTGGACACGCGTCACGGTCAGCGGCGGCTTCGGCTATCTCTTTGCCGACAACGCTGACCTGTCGCGCTGGCCGGCCTGGCTCGAGAGTGTCGCCGGCGAGGATGTGGCAGAGTACCGCGATTTCGGCGGCGGCGTTTTCCGCGCGGCTTCGTTTTCGGGCGACCGTATCGAGACCTGTCTGTTCGTCGGCCCCGCGCATGATGCCGGCGACTGGGAGGTGGTGAAGAGCCTTTTCGCGGCCGATCGCGTCACCGACGATCAGCGCCGGATGCTCTTGTCCGGCAGGTCCAGCGAAGGTGCCGCCTCGACCGGCCCGATCGTCTGCGCCTGCTTCGGCGTCGGCCGAGGCACCATTTGCGAGACCATCGTATCAGGCGCGCGCACGACGGCCGAGATCGGCGCAAAACTCAAGGCCGGCACCAATTGCGGCTCCTGCATCCCCGAACTGAAGCGCCTGATTGCGACAACGGAAATAGTCGCAGCGGCTGATGAGGCCAAGCTGGCGGGCGCGGCCGGGTAGGTCGCGTCCGGCACCCCATTTTGGGTATCGGCCGGGAGCCGGCTAACTGATGGTTGCCAGAATTTTAAGCAATTCCCGCTAACGTGCATTAATTCTTACAAATTGATACTCGTTAGGGCTGGAAACGCATGTTGAGCAGACTTCGGTTGGCGCGCCGCTTTCAATCCGGCACGAGCAAAGTCCATCTTGGTCTGCGAACGCAGGTCCTTCTGCTGGGTGTCACCGGCGTGGTCGTGGTCGGCATGATCTATCTTGCCGGCCGGCAGATCGAAGACCGGAGCCGCGCTGTAGCCGATCGCTTCACGAAGCTGGAGTCAGAGACGGCACGTCTGTCCGAGAGCCTGCTTCAGGGCCGCGAGATCGCAACCGGCTTTCTTCAGAAGCCCAACGACAAGAAGGTGGCCGCGCATGACGAGACGATGCGAGCCGCGACCGCTCATTTGACGGGAGTCGAGGAGATTGCCGGCGCGCTGCCCGAGGACGATCCGCTGCGCAAGGCGCTGTCATTCCGTCCGGTCATCAGCAGTTATGCCACCCGCTTCTCCAACGTTGTCGCCGCCCAGAAGCTCGTCGGCTTCAACGAGAATGACGGTCTCCAGGGCAAGCTCCGCGCGGCCGTGCATTCGGTCGAGAGCAAGCTCAAGACCTTCGACCAGCCGAGGCTTGCTGTCCTGATGCTGATGATGCGGCGGCATGAGAAGGATTTCATGCTGCGCGGCGACGACAAATACAGCGACGAGCTGGTCAAGCGCGTCGGCGAGTTTTTGCCCGAGCTTGCGAAAGCCGATTTGCCCGACGATGCCAAGGCCGAGATCAGGAAGCTGATCGACAGCTACAAGGGCAGCTTCCTCGCCTTCTCCGCCGGCCAGAGCACGCTGAACGACGAGGCAGAGGATCTGGCGCAGATCTACGACCGGCTGCGGCCCAATCTCGAGGGCGTCAGAAACGCAGCTGGCGCACGGCTCGATGCTGTCAGGGACGAGCTTCTGGTCGTGCAGCGCTATGTCGTCTGGTCCATCGGCATCACCATCATCGTGATGATCGCCACGGCGTTCTGGTTTGGGCGCCGGCTCACGGCGCCGCTCACCCGCATGGTCAGCGCGATGGAGCACCTTGCTGATGGTGATCTCGATCGTCCGATCGAGCGCATCGATCGCCAGGACGAGATCGGCAAGATCTCGTCCTCGCTCTCCGTCTTCCATCACAAGCTGCTCGAGAACCGACAATTGTCCGAGGCTCGCGAGCAGGCCAAGCGTGATGCGGATGTCCAGCGCAGGCAGGGCATGCTCGAGATCGCCGATCGTTTCGAGGCCGCGGTCGGCAATATCGTCGATGCCGTCACAGCGGCGTCCTCCGAAATCGAGCTCGCCTCGAACGGATTGTCCAATACGGCGGAGGCGACCAACGCCTTGTCGACGACGGTTGCTGCCGCGTCGGGGCAATCCTCGGCAAGTGTTCAGTCGGCGGCCGCGGCGTGCCAGGAGATGGTCACCTCGGTCGGCGAAGTCGGTCGCCGCGTCGCGCAGTCGCACGAGGTCGCGCTCGCCGCTGTCGCGCAGGCCAACCGGACCAACAGCCAGATTGATGCGCTCTCGCAGACGGCAGACCGCATCGATGAGGTCGTGCGGATGATCTCGGCCGTGGCCGGGCAGACCAATCTGCTGGCGCTGAACGCGACGATCGAGGCGGCGCGCGCCGGCGAGGCGGGCCGGGGCTTTGCGGTCGTCGCCTCAGAGGTGAAGGCACTGGCTGGTCAGACCGCGAAAGCGACCGACGAGATCGGCCGCCAGGTCGCGCAGATTCAATTGGCCACGCGGCAGTCGGTCGACTCCATCAAGGAGATCGGTGGCACCATCGAATCCATGGCGGACATCGCCTCCTCGATCGCGGCCGCGGTGGAACAACAGGGCGCTGCCGCGCAGGCAATCGCCCGCGACGTTCAGCACGCCGCGCAAGGCGCCTCCGAAGTGTCGACCAGCGTCGAGAATGTCAGGCGCGGCGCCTCCGAAACCGGCGCGGCCGCCGGCCAGGTCCATGGCGCGGCGCTCGCTCTGCTCGACGAGAGCAAGCGACTTGGCAGCGAAGTCGAACAGTTCCTGGCGACGGTGCGTGCGGCTTGAGTTGCGCTCGGGAGCTGGCTCTCTGCTCCGTCATTGCGAGCACAGCGACGATAGTGGTGAGGGCGATGGGCTGCCATGATCCGCGTGCCGGTCGACGCCCATAGTGTTGTCGCTTATGTTGTTGCACCTCAGCCAACAGCGACAACTAAAAAATGTACCTGGAAACGCCGCCGCGCCTGATCGAAGCCAGAATCTTCTCGGCCATGCCCGACACATTCCGCCGCAAGGGTGTGCGGACGGATTGGGCCGATGCCAACCGGCCGGGCGCGCCGACGGATAGCTTTATCGAAGGTCCGTCCTTCGACAAGGATGGCCATCTCTACATCGTCGACATCCCGTTCGGCCGCATCTTTCGCATCGCGCCTGATGGTGTTTGGTCGCTCGCCATCGAATATGAGGGCTGGCCGAACGGGCTGAAGATCGCGGCTGACGGCCGCATCCTGATCGCCGACTACATGCACGGGATCATGGAGTTTGATGACAAGACTGGCCGCATCAAGCCCATCCTCACCTCGCGCAATTCGGAGTCGTTTCGCGGCTGCAACGACCTGCATCTCGCTTCCAACGGCGACATCTATTTCACGGACCAGGGACAGACCGGGCTGCACGATCCCACCGGCCGGGTCTATCGGCTGGCGGCGAACGGCCGCCTCGATCGTCTGATCGACACCGGCATCAGCCCGAACGGGTTGGTGCTCGATCCCACCGAGACCGTGCTGTTCGTGGCGATGACGCGCGACAACGCGGTGTGGCGGTTGCCGTTGATGAAGGATGGCGCCGTCTCGAAGGTCGGCCGATTCTGCTCGTTGTTCGGCACATCAGGCCCTGATGGCATGACCATGGATGCAAAGGGCCGCCTGTTCGTCGGCCACGCCTCGCTCGGCCACGTCTTCGTGTTCGCGCCGAACGGCGAGCTGATCGCGCGGATCAAGTCATGCGCCGGGCCGAACTGCACCAATGTCGCCATCGGTGGCGCGAACAGCGATCGGCTCTATATCACGGAGTCGGCGACCGGCTGCGTGCTCGTCGCCGACATCAGTGGACTGTAGTTCTTTACCGCTCCCCGCGTGCGGGAAAAGAAAATCGACGATTGGAACAAACATGAACAAGCGTCCCTTCGGCAAAACCGGCGCCAACGTCTCCGTCATCGGGCAGGGCACCTGGTATCTCGACCATGGCGACCGCAGGCGCGCGATCGCGGCGCTGCAGCGTGGGCTCGATCTCGGCATGACCCATATCGACACGGCCGAGATGTACGGCGATGCCGAGCTCGTCATTGCCGATGCGATTGTCGGCCGCCGCGACGAGGTGTTCCTGGTGTCGAAAGTGTTGCCGAGCAACGCCTCGCGGCGCGGCACCATCACGGCCTGCGAGCGCTCGCTGAAGCGGCTGAAGACGGATCGGCTCGATTGCTATTTGCTGCACTGGCGCGGTTCGTATGATCTTGAAGACACCGTCGCCGCATTCGAGGAGCTGGTGAAATCAGGCAAGATCAAATCCTGGGGCGTCTCCAATTTCGACGCCGACGATCTCGACGAGATTCTCGAGGTTGCAGGCGAAGGCAAGATTGCCTGCAATCAGGTGCTCTATCATCTTAAGGAGCGCGCGATCGAGCACGCGGTGATCCCGTGGTGCGAGCGGCACGGTGTTGCCGTCGTCGCCTATTCGCCGTTCGGGCACGATGATTTTCCGGACGAGCGTAGCAAGGCCGGCGCGGTGCTGGCGCGCATTGCGGAGGCGCGTCGTGCGACACCGCGCCAGGTCGCGCTGAGCTTCCTCACCCGTGCGACTACGGTGTTCGCGATCCCGAAGGCGTCGTCTGCGGAACATGCCGGCGAAAATGCCGCAGCAGGCGATCTCGTGCTGACGAACGACGAGATCTCGGCACTGGATGCGACGTTTCCGCGCGGCCCGAAGCCGCGCGGCCTGCCCATGCTGTAGCGCACAAACTCGCAATATTAACGGGGCGTTGACGCGCGTGGACGTCAGCGCATATCGGCATCCTGTTTTCGGAAGTTGTGAACGCGGCGCATTTGTCGTTTTTATAGACCGTCTCGATTCGCAATTTCCCCAGGTCTACCAGTGACACCGCCGCCCGCCGTAGCCGCAAGGCTCGACAGTATTCCCATGCCCTTGCCGGAAAAGAAGCAGGAGGCTCGCCGCGCGCCTTCGCGTGTCGATCATCCCTTCAAGGGCATCGCGCTGGTGCTGCTGTCGACGGTGTTCCTCGGCTGCTCCGACGTCACGGCGAAATATCTCTCGTCGAGCCTGCCATCGATCGAGATCACCTGGATCCGCTTCCTCACCTTTGCGCTGATGTTCACGCCGGTGATGCTGCCGGGCTCGCCACTGCACGCGATGCGCACCGAGCGTCTCGGGCTGCAATTGATGCGCGGCGTCGCACTGCTCGGCTCCTCGCTGTTCTTCATCACCGGCCTGCGCTTCCTGCCGATCGCGGAAGCCTCTGCCACCGGCTTCGTCTCGCCGCTGTTCGTCACCGCGCTCTCGATCATCTTCCTCAGCGAGAAGGTCGGCATGCGACGCTGGATCGCCACCGCGATCGGCCTCGTGGGCGTGATGATCATCCTGCGTCCGGGTTCGAACGCGTTCCACGTCGCCGCCTTCTTCCCGATTGTCTCGGCGTTCTGCTGGGCCGCCGCGCTGATCATGACGAGGATGATGAGCGGTCGCGAGGCCGTGCTCACCACAATGGCATACTCGGCTCTTACGGGCGTCGCGATCCTCAGCGTGATGGTGCCGTTGGTCTGGGTCACGCCGAGCTGGACCGCAATCGGGCTCGGCATCTTGATCGGCCTTGCCTCCACCGTCGGGCAGTGGATCATCGTGCTCGCCTATCGCTATGGCGACGCCTCGGTGCTGGCGCCGTTCTCCTACACGCAATTGCTGTGGGTCAGCATTTTGGGCTTCTTCCTGTTCGGTGAAGTGCCCGATGTCTGGACCGTCACGGGTGCGGCCTTCATCGTCGCCAGCGGTCTCTACATCGCCCATCGCGAGCGCGTCCGCCGCGCCCAGCTTTTGGTGCAGGCGGCGCGGTCTCCGAACCCCTGACGCAAGTTCGCGCGTCCTGATACGTGCTATCAACGGTTCCAACATTTTGGGAGGAGCCGGATGCGCGCTGCGATTTTCAGGAACGGTGAGATTGTCGTCGGTCAGATGGCCGAGCCGAAGCCCGGCCCGGGCCAGGTGCTGGTCAAGACGCTCGCCTGCGGCATCTGCGGTTCCGACCTGCATGCGCGCCAGCACGCGCCGCGGATGGTCGAGATGGCGAAGAAGACCGGGCGCACGCCGATGGATCTGTCGCGCGATGTCGTGTTCGGCCACGAGTTCTGCTGCGAGATCCTCGATTATGGCTCTGGCACCGCGCGAAAACTCAAGCCGGGCACGCATGTGTGCTCGCTGCCCGCCTTGCTGACGTCCGAGGGCATCAAGGGTATCGGCTATTCCAACGACTTTATCGGCGGCTATGCGGAGCGGATGCTGCTCAGCGAGCCGCTGCTGCTGGAAGTGCCCAACGGCCTTGCGCCGGAACATGCCGCATTGACCGAGCCGCTGGCGGTCGGCGTTCACGCGGTCGAAAAAGCCAACATCAGGGGCGGCGAGGTTCCTCTGGTGATCGGCTGCGGCCCGGTCGGGCTTGCCGTGATCGCGGCGCTGAGGATCAAGGACTTGCATCCGATTGTCGCCGCCGACTATTCACCGTCGCGGCGGGCGCTCGCCGCAAAGCTCGGTGCCGATATCGTCGTCGATCCCAAGGTGGCGCAGCCCTATGCGACCTGGGCCGAGCACGCTCAGATGTCGGAGGCGGAGAAGGCGGCGCGGTCGCCGTTGCAGGCCATGCTGCCGGCGCTGAAGCCCGCGGTCATTTTCGAATGCGTCGGCGTGCCCGGGCTGCTGCAGCAGGTGTTCGAGGGCGCGCCGCGCGATGCCAAGATCGTCGTGGTCGGCGTCTGCATGGAGAGCGACAGAAACGAGCCCATGCTCGGCATCATGAAAGAGCTCAACGTCCAGTACGTGCTCGGTTACACGCCGGAGGAATTTGCAGCCTCGCTTCGGCTGATCGCGGAAGGGCAAGTGGATGCGGCGGCGATGGTGACGGAGGAAGTCGGCATCGACGGTGTCGCAAAGGCCTTCGCCGATCTCGCCAACCCCGAAGCGCACACCAAGATCATCGTGCAGCCGTGGAGATGAGGTGGCGTAGGGTGGGCAAAGGCGCAGGGCGCCGTGCCCACCATGCATCTGCTTGATTGGTCAGAGTGGTGGGCACGCTACGCTTTGCCCACCCTACGGGACCTCCGAGACCTTCTCAGTACTTCGCAGGCACGTACATCTCCGACGGGATCGGGCCCCGGTGATAGTCGGGATTGCGCACGCGCGCCGGCAGCACCACCGACGCATGCGCCACGTCCTGGTACGGGATCTGGCTGAGCAGATGCGAGATGCAGTTGAGGCGCGCGCGCTTCTTGTCGACGGCATCGACGATCCACCATGGGCTGTCAGGCAGATGCGTGTGCTCCAGCATCGTCTCCTTGGCCTTGGTGTAGGCCTCCCAGCGGCTGCGGGCCTCGACGTCCATCGGGCTCAGCTTCCACTGCTTGAGCGGATCCTTGATACGCATGCTGAAGCGGAACTGCTGCTCGTCATCCGTGATGGAGAACCAGTATTTGACCAGGATGATGCCGGAGCGGATCAGCATCCGCTCGAACTCCGGCACGGTCTGGAAGAACTCCTGGTACTGTTCCTCGGAGCAGAAGCCCATCACGCGCTCGACGCCGGCGCGGTTGTACCAGCTGCGGTCGAACAGCACGATCTCGCCGCCGGCGGGCAGGTGCGATACGTAGCGCTGGAAATACCATTGCGTGCGCTCGCGCTCGCTCGGGGCGGGCAGCGCCGCGACGCGGCAGATGCGGGGATTGAGGCGCTGGGTGATGCGCTTGATGACGCCGCCCTTACCGGCGGAGTCGCGCCCCTCGAACAGCACCACGACTTTCTTCTTCTCGCTGTGCACCCAGTCCTGAAGCTTGACGAGTTCGCCCTGAAGACGGAGCAGCTCCCGGAAATAGAGCCTGCGATCGGCCGTCGGACCGACCGCGTCGGTCTCGTCCAAGAGCTCGTCGAGACGGGCGTCATCCAGCTCCATCTCCAGCTCCTCGTCGAGATCATCGGTCATTTCCCGGATGATGCGCTCGCGTTTGGCCATTTCAGGGGTGCGGTCGGATGCAGTCATGGGTCTCTTCTCTTTCGGCAGGACTACCTGTCGCCCCCGACCATCTGCGGGGTTTATTGCGACCATGTGACAGCGGTGGCCCGGTAGGCCGTCAGACCGGCAGCGCGATCGAATATTTGACCTGGCTGAGCGCAAAGCTCGACTCGATCGAGGCGATGCCGTCGAGCCGTGTCAGTTTTGTCTTCAGAAAGGTCTCGTAGGAGGCGAGGTCTGCTGCAACCACACGGAGCAGATAGTCGCGGTTGCCGGTCATCAGATAGCACTCTAGCACCTCGTCCCATTTCGAGATCGCGCGAGCGAAGCGATTGAGGTCCTCCTCTTTCTGCCGCGCCAGCTTGATCGAGATGAAGACGCTGACATGCAGGCCGAGCGCCTTCTGGTCGACGGTCGCGATATAGCGCGAGATCACGCCGCGCTCTTCCAGCAGCTTGACCCGGCGATGGCAGGGCGAGACGGAGAGCCCGACCTTGTCGGCAAGCTCCTGCATGGTCATCCGGCTGTCGTTCTGGAGATGGAAGAGGATCTTGCGGTCGATGGCGTCGAGCTCGGTCATTGGGATAAAACCTGTATATCATGGCCTGATCTTGGTATGCTATCCTAATATCGGCGGGTATGACGCGAAAGATTGAGAAATCTGGCGCCGCCGCCAGGGGTATGATCCGCCTTATTTTCCGGAGCATCGCCATGCCCGTCGATTCCGCGCGTCTCGAGACCCTGACAGCCCTCAGCCGCAAGGCGCTATGGCTGTCGTCATGGACCATCCACCACGCCAACCATGTCCGCTCGAATTCGGATGGGCTGAAGGTCGGCGGCCACCAGGCATCATCGGCCTCGCTCGCCACCATCATGTCGGCGCTGTATTTCCACGTGCTGCGACCTGAGGATCGCGTCGCGGTGAAGCCGCATGCGAGCCCCGTGTTCCACGCCATCCAGTATCTGTTCGGTCGGCAGAGCCGCGAGAAGCTGGAGAACTTTCGCGGCTTCAAGGGCGCGCAGTCCTATCCCTCGCGCACCAAGGATGTCGACGACGTCGACTTCTCGACCGGTTCGGTCGGCCTCGGCGTGGCGCAGACGCTGTTCGCCTCGTTGGTGCAGGACTACGTCAAGGCGCATGGCTGGATGAAGGACCGCCGCGAAGGGCGGATGATTGCCCTCGTCGGCGACGCCGAGATGGACGAGGGCAATATCTTCGAGGCGCTCGCCGAGGGCTGGAAGCACGGCCTGCGCAACACCTGGTGGGTGGTCGACTACAACAGGCAGTCGCTCGATGCCGTCGTGCGCGAAGGCCTCTGGGAAAAGTTCGAGACCATGTTCCGCAATTTCGGCTGGGACGTCGTCATCGTGAAATATGGCCGCCTGATGCGGGAGGCCTTTGCCGAACCGGGCGGCGAGGCGTTGAAGTGCTGGATCGACAATTGCCCGAACGCGCTCTACGCCGCGCTGTGCTTCCAGGGCGGCGCCGCCTTCCGCAAGCATCTGCATGACGAGATCGGTGACCAGGGCCCGATCACTGCACTGATCGACAAGCGCAGCGACGAGGAGCTGCTCGCGCTGATGTCGAACCTCGGCGGTCACGACATGGCCAGCATGGTCGAGGCGTTCGAATCGATCGATCACGATCGTCCGGTCTGCTTCATTGCCTACACCATCAAGGGCGTCGGCTTGCCGTTCCAGGGCCACAAGGACAACCATGCCGGCCTGATGACTGTTACGCAGATGGAGAAATATCGCGAGAGCCAGAACATCCGCCCCGGCCACGAATGGGACAAGTACGAGGGCCTGACGCAGAGCGCCGCCGAGCTCGACGCCTTTCTCGCGCGCGTGCCGTTCAACAAGGACGGCCGCCGGCTGACCGCGCCCGTCGTCGAGGTGCCCGCCCAGCTCGCGTTCAAGCCCTCGCCGCAGATGTCGACGCAGCAAGGCTTTGGCCTCGTGCTGAACGAGATCGCGCGCGGCGACAGTGAGCTGGCAAAACGCATTGTCACGACCTCGCCCGACGTCACGGTGTCGACCAATCTCGGCCCGTGGGTGAACCGGCGCGGCCTGTTCGCCAATGCGGCGAAGGCGGACTTATTCCGCAGCGAGAAAATTCCCTCGACCTACAATTGGGACGCCTCGCCCAAGGGCCAGCATCTCGAGCTCGGCATTGCCGAGATGAACCTGTTCATCATGCTCTCGGCGCTCGGTCTGTCGCACCAGATCAACGGCGCGCGGCTGTTGCCGGTCGGCACGCTCTATGATCCCTTCATCGAGCGCGGCCTCGATGCGCTCAATTATGCCTGCTACCAGGATGCGCGCTTCATGGTGGCGGCGACACCGTCGGGCATCACGCTGGCGCCGGAGGGCGGCGCGCACCAGTCGATCGCAACGCCGTTGATCGGCATGGCGCAGGATGGGCTCGCCTCGTTCGAGCCTGCCTTCGTCGACGAGCTCGCCGTGATCATGGGTTGGGGTTTTGAGCACATGCAGCGCGATCCGGGCGAGGGCGGCTCGGTCTATTTGCGGCTCTCGACGCGCAGCATCGAGCAGGCGCAGCGCATCATGACGCCGGAGTTGCAGCAGGGCATCACCGACGGCGCCTATTGGCTGCGCAAGCCCGGCCCCAATGCCGAGGTCGTGATCGCCTATACCGGCGCGGTGGCGCCGGAGGCGATCGAGGCCACCGGCTTTATCGGCGAGAACAGGCGCGACATCGGCCTGCTCGCCATCACCTCGGCCGATCGCCTCCATGCGGGTTGGACCGCCGCGCGGAAAATGCGGCGTGATCGGCGCGGCGTGCAGCATCTCAGCCATATCGAACAACTGCTGGCGCCGCTGCCGCGCGACTGCGGCATCGTGACCGTGATCGACGGCCATCCCTCCGCGCTCGGCTGGCTCGGCAGCGTCCGCGGCCATCGCGTCGAGGCGCTTGGCGTCGAGCAGTTCGGCCAGACCGGCAGCATCACGGACCTTTATCGTCACTACGGCATCGACGCGAATGCCATCATCGATGCGGCGGAAAGCCTTACCGCGGGCGCGCCGGTGTTGCATCGGAAAATGGCGGTGTAGTCGGGGCAACTGCGTCGTCGTTCCGGGTTCGGCTCTTCGAGCCGCTCCGGAATGACGACACGGCCACCTTGCCACGTTCCCGCCATCGGCTCATATAACCTCCACCCGCGGCAACGCTGGCCCCGCATATGGCGGGTTCAATTGCCGGCGCTTTCGTGCAAGGATGCCTGCCGAAACGCCCCCTAAGCCCCAAGAAGAGGTTAACGATGGTCAATCGCATGCAATTCTACATCGACGGTGCCTGGGTCGATCCCGCCGTCAAGAAGTCCACTCCGGTCGTCAATCCCGCGACGGAAGAGGCGATGTACGAGGTTGCGCTGGGCTCCAAGGCCGACGTCGACAAGGCGGTTGCTGCCGCCAAGCGCGCCTTCGCAACCTTCTCCCAGACCAGTCGCGAGGAGCGCGTCGCGCTGCTCAGCAAAATCATTGAGGTCTACAAGACCCGCATCAAGGAGATCGGCGCCGCCGTCTCCGACGAGATGGGCGCGCCGCTGCCGATGGCGGAAAAGCTCCAGGCCGGCGCTGGCCTTGGCCATCTCATGACCACGCTCGACGTGCTCAAGAACTATCATTTCGAGGAGCCCGTCGGCACCGCCATGGTGCTGCGCGAGCCGATCGGCGTGGTCGGCATGATCACGCCCTGGAACTGGCCGCTCAACCAGATCGCCTGCAAGGTCGCGCCCGCGCTCGCCGCCGGCTGCACCATGATTTTGAAGCCGTCGGAGTTCACGCCCACCTCGGCGCTGATCTTCGCCGAGATCCTTCATGAAGCCGGTGTTCCCAAGGGCGTGTTCAACCTCGTCAACGGCCTCGGCCCCGAGGTCGGCGCCGCCATGAGCGAGCACCCCGACATCGACATGATCTCCTTCACCGGCTCGACCCGCGCAGGCATCGACGTTGCCAAGCGCGCCGCACCCACGGTGAAGCGCGTCAGCCAGGAACTCGGCGGCAAGTCGCCGAACGTCATCCTCGAAGGCGCCGACCTCACCAAGGCGGTCACCGGCGGCGTGATGCACATGTTCAACAACTCCGGCCAGTCCTGCAACGCGCCATCGCGCATGATCGTGCCGCTGTCCAAGATGAAGGAAGTCGCTGCGATCGCGAAGGCCGTCGCCGACAAGACCAAGGCCGGTGATCCGCGCGGCGACGGCACCACCATCGGCCCGGTCGTCAACCGCGGCCAGTGGGACAAGATCCAGGCGCTGATCAAGAAGGGCATCGACGAGGGCGCAACGCTCGTCGCCGGTGGTCCTGGCCTGCCCGAAGGCGTCAACAAGGGCTTCTATGTCCGTCCGACCATCTTCGCCGATGTCACCCCTGACATGACGATTTCGCGCGAAGAAATCTTCGGACCGGTGCTGACCATCATCGGCGCCAAGGACGAAGCCGACGCCGTGCAGATCGCCAACGACACGCCGTATGGTCTCGCCGGCTACGTCACCGGTGCTTCGGTCGAGGACGCCAAGCGTGTCGGCCGCCAGATCCGCGCCGGCAACGTCAATCTCCAGGGCGTGCCCAACGACCGCACCGCGCCGTTCGGCGGCTACAAGCAGTCGGGCAACGGCCGCGAGTGGGGCAAGTACGGCCTCGAGGACTTCCTCGAAGTGAAGGCCGTCGCCGGCTTCAACGCGGCGTAAGTCTCAGCGATTGAACGAACAAGACGCCAGAGCGGGAAACCGCTCCGGCGTTTTTCGTTTTTGGTGAGGCGTCTCGGCAACGCAAGCTGCCGTAGGGTGGGCAAAGGAGCGAAGCGACGTGCCCACGATCTCGCGCGACGATCAAGAGAGGGTGGGCACGCTTCGCTTTGCCCACCCTACGGCACCGTCCTCGTGGCGCGCCTATCCCCCGACCGCGCCCTGTGTATTCACATACAGTGCGTAGATCGACTGGCTTGCTGCCATGAACAGGCGGTTGCGCTTGACGCCGCCGAAGCAGAGATTGGCGCAGCGCTCGGGCAATGCGATACGCCCGATCATGACGCCGTCGGGCGCGAACACCACGACGCCGTCGAGCTCGGGATCGCCCATGCCCCAGCCGCACCAGAGATTGCCGTCGATGTCGACGCGGAATCCGTCCGGCGTGCCGGGGCCGGCATCGACGAACACGCGCTTGTTCGAAAGCTTGTCACCGGAAGGCGAGACGTCATAGGCGAGAATTTTGCGGGTCGGCACGCCGCGGGATTCGATGAGGTAGAGGATTTTCTCGTCCGGCGAGAAGGCGAGCCCGTTCGGTCCGAGCACACCCTCTGCGACGACGGTGGCTTTGCGGGTCTCCGGGTCGAGCCTGTAGACGTTCATGTCGATCTCGCTCTCGGCCTTGTAACCCTCATAATTGCCGAGCAGGCCGAAGATGGGATCGGTGAACCAGATCGAGCCGTCCGATTTAACAACGACATCGTTCGGCGAGTTCAACCGTTTGCCGTTGAATTGATCCATCAGCACGGTGATCTCGCCGTCGTATTCGGTGCGGGTGACGCGGCGCCCGCCATGCTCGCAGGTGACCAGCCGACCCTGGCGGTCGCGGGTATTGCCATTGGCGAAATTGGAAGGCTTGCGGAACACGCTGACGGCGCCGGTCTCTTCCTCCCATTTGATGATGCGCTGGTTCGGGATGTCGCTGCACAAGAGATAGCGCCCGTCGCCGAACCACACTGGGCCCTCGGCCCAGCGCAGGCCGGTCGCCAGCCGCTCTACCGCCGACAGTTTCAGCCAGTATTTTTCGAAGCGGGGGGCGAGTGCTTTTATCGCGGGGTCCGGGTAATAGGTCGCCGGCCGCCAGCCTGGCCGCTCCTGGGTGTGGGACGATGCCTCATTCATGTCGGTTCTCTCGTTTCGTTCCCTCTGGACAATCCTGCTATCATTAGGGACACGTGACCGCAAATCGGTCGCCAAAGACGAGGAAAGACATGTCGCGAATCTTGATGACGGGAGCTTCGGGCGGGATCGGAACGCGCCTGCGAAAACTGCTGCCGCCGATCTATCCGGACCTCCTGCTCAGCGACATCCGTCCGCCGAAGGATCTCGGGCCGAACGAGCAGTTCAAGGCCGCGGACCTGTCGGACCTCGCGCAAGTCGAGGCGATCTGCGAGGGCGTCGACGGCATCATCCACTTCGGCGGCTATTCGGTCGAAGGGCCGTGGAACGACATTCTCCAGGCCAATATCATCGGCTGCTAC
Organism: uncultured Bradyrhizobium sp.; assembly: GCF_936928535.1. GTDB lineage: Bacteria > Pseudomonadota > Alphaproteobacteria > Rhizobiales > Xanthobacteraceae > Bradyrhizobium. The sequence goes on from NZ_CAKZHY010000096.1 coordinate 62,862, forward strand.
AATCTGTTCGAGGCCGCGTACCGCAAGGGCGTCAAGCGCGTGGTGTTCGCCTCGTCGAACCACACGGTCGGCTTCTATCCACGCCACCGCAGGATCGACACCGACGTCACCGTGCGGCCTGACGGACGTTACGGTGTCAGCAAGGTGTTCGGCGAAGCGGTCGGCTCGCTCTATGCCGACAAGCATGGGCTGAAGGTCACCAGCATCAGGATCGGCAATTGCGACGAGCGGCCGCTCGACCATCGCCGCATTGCGATGTGGCTGATGCCGGAAGACCTGGTGCAGCTCTGCCGTATCGGGCTCGAGCATCCCGACATTCATTATGAGGTGTTCTACGGCGTGTCGCTGAACGAACGCGCCTGGTGGGATAACCACCGCGCCTACGAATTCGGCTATCGCCCGATCGGCCGCTCCGAGGATCACGTGGCCCACGCCATGGCCGAGCAGGCCAAGCTGAAGCCGGACCCGATCGGCGATCATTTCCAGGGCGGCGCGTTCTGCAGCAATGAGTTCGATGGTGATACCAGCCGGATCATCGACTGGAATAAGCGGTAACGTTTGTCGTTATGGCCGGGCTCGTCCCGGCCATCCACCTTGCCTCGCGGCGCAAAGAACGTGGATGCCCGGGACAAGCCGGGCATGACGGTCCGTTGATGTAGATCAACGTCACTGCTGGCATCATCTGGCTCTCGATTTTTGTGATCGCTATTCGAGAGCTACCACAATGAAAATTAAATTGTCAGTCTTCGCGATCCTAGCGCTGACCGTGTCGGGACCAGTGCGAGCTGCACCGCTCAATGACGCCGAAGCGACGTTCCTCGACCAGCTCGTCACTGCGGCTGCGGTGGTGGAGCAACGCTGCGTCGGCTTTGAGGCCGATGGCGCGGGCGGCGTTCAACTCGGCGCCCGGCTGCTCGGCAGCCCCAACGCGGCGATGGCCATGATCGACGCCTTCTCCGCAGCGATAAAGGCTCACGACGGCGAAAGCTACGATCCCGGCAAGTTCCGCCCCGAGGTGTTCGACGCTGCAAGCAAGACGATCAAGCGCGTCCTGGCGGATCTGGTCAGGGACCCGAAGGGGGCCTGCGCCGATTATGGGGGTGCCAGCGTGAATCGCGGCCTGTTGAGGCGCTACTGACCTGGCCCTGAAAGCCCCTGCGCGAATATCGTCAGGCCCTGCGGATCGGGCCTCCCGAACGGCGAACGACTCTGACGAGATTGATCCGGTGCAGCCACGAGCTCTGGCTGCTCCTAGGCTCCGCTCGCAAATCCAACGAAAGTCGTCGCTTCATCGACCGACTTGCGCTCGGATATGACGGCATTGGCAGGAAAGCTGTGATCAGGCCAGCCGAGCGCGATGCTTTTCATGATCACCTGATCATCCGCGATCCCGGCATGTTCGCGCACGACGGGAGATTGCATGATACCCTGGCTGTTGATAACGGCTCCAAGCCCCCGCGACCAGGCCGCGTTGACGAGCGCGGTCGCCACCGCGCCACAGTCGAAAGCAGTGTCGTCGCTGGACGCCAACTGGCGATCGTAGGTTATAATCACGCACACAGGCGCGTCGAACTGACGAAAGCCGCGCAGGACCCAGTCTTGCCGCTGCTGCTTGTCGTCTCGCGCAATTCCCATGGCGCTGAACAACTGCTTGGCAACACCAATCTGGCGTTCGCGATGCACACCCTCGAAAGCCTGTCCGGTTCGAAATTCGCGCGAGTGCGGCACTCCCGCCAGATTGCGCTCGGTGTTGCCCTGACGGATGCGATCCAGCGGTGCTCCGGTGATGACGTAGAAATTCCACGGCTGGGTATTCATCGACGACGGCGCGCGCATGGCCAGCGCCAGAATTTCCTTGATCAATTCCGGCGGGACAGGGTCGGGCTTGTAACCGCGAATGCTTCGGCGGCCGAGAATGACGTCATCAAATTCCATTTTGCGCAATTCCTGAAATTGGCGTGAGGCTGCGTTTTCTCTCACAGTTTTGATCGTGTCTAGTCTGCCGAGCTCGAGCGCTAGCTCTCCTCTTCCGCAATCCTTGCCAGATAATCCGCCTTGCTGAACTGCATGTGATCGACACACAACTGCGCCAGTGCCCAGCTGTCGCGTCCTTTCAGCAGCTCGATCATCAGCTCATGCTGCCGCCGCGACAGCGCGAGACCGTCGCGGTCCGCGAGGTTCTTTTGCGGAATCCGGAGAGCGCCTGCATCGCCTACGGCAACGCCAGCGTAGACCGCGGTCTCCTGAAGCGTTGCTGATCGGCATCCGGCATCAGCCGGCGGCGATGTCCCGCCTGATCTTTTGCAACCGCGTGAAAGCCGCCCACGCCTTTGGATAATCGACGTCCCTGGGATCGATGGCCAGCAACGCGCGGCATGCTTCGTTGATGTCCTCCGCAGAAGGACGCATCGCGATGTCGGCCAACGCCTCCGCCTGTTTCCAGCGGTCCTCAACGTCATCAGCGAGTTTCAGTGCTTCGGGCGGGGTTCGTTTCCGGGTTGGCTTCGCAAGCGGGTGATCCCCAGGGAATTTGGGCCATGCGGCGGGCGGCCGCTCGGCCTGCCGCTCATTCTCCTTGGCTGCCTCGCGCGTACCGGCCGGGTTTGGCTGTGGTCTGTTAGCGGCATCCGGCGGAACGGTTCGGGTGGCCAGTTCGCGGACCTGCTGCTCCATTGTCCCACCAGACGAGGAGCCGCCCGCCGAGGGCGCGGGCGCGGTCAGCACGGGCGCGACCGAGGTCAGTCCTTCAGGGGCGACTTGCTGAATGACTTTTGCCGCCGACGCCAGCCCGGGCGACACAGCCGGTCGCTGCTGCGCGACCTTGTCCTTTCCAGTGGGGCAGGGCCTGTATCCGGATTGATAGTAAGTGATCCGAGCGTCGTCATCGATGCGGGCATAATCGACCGCCACGGTGTAGACGAACGCGGCGTTGACGGAGTGGCCGGACTTGTCCGTTGCGCTCACGGCACCGCAAACATACCTCGCGGCGTCGGCCTCGACCGAACGCAATGTGCCGAATTGAGCCGAGTCCGGATTGATCAGCGCATGTCGGACGGCTGCTCGGGCCTTCCTGTGTTCGGGGGAGAGCGTGCTGATCAAAGCGTCTGCGTTGATGAAGTCCGGCTGGTAGTACAACCCATACTCAATGGCGAAAAATGCTCCGCCGAAAGCGACGGCGATCAGGAGACCGGGTACATTCATGTGATGGTTCCGGGCATGGGAACCCGGCATGGTTGTTATTGGTTGACAACACCATCTGCGAGAGCATCATTTAACAACCCGTTAAAAGGTTGTGCGACGAAATGACTTCCACCAAAAGGATTAGTGAGCCGGAGCGGACGAGTTCTGCCGGTTCCCTTTTCGGCAGGATCTCTATCTAAATGGCGCTGCTGCGCTGTCGGGTTATCGACGCGGGCTCTAGGGCTCCGTCTCGCCTGCAATCCGTGCCAGATAGTCCGCCTTGCTGAACTGCATGTGATCGACACACAGCTGGGCCAGTGCCCAGCTGTCGCGTCCTTTCAGCAGCTCGATCATCAGCTCGTGCTGGCGCCGCGACTGCGCGAGACCGTCGCGGTCCGCAAGGTTCTTCGCCCGCATCGGCAGGGTCAGGTTCATGTAGTCCTGCAGCGAGCGCACCAGATAGGGATTGCCGCAGGCGGAGAACAGCACGAGGTGGAAGGCGTCGTTGGCTTCGTGGATGCCGCGCAGGTCGCGGATGTCGGCCTTCGCGCAATAATCGTGTTGCCGGGCGGTCAGTTCGTCGATCAGGGCTTGCGGCGCGGGCAGGGGGATCATCAACGCGGCCTGCCGCGTCAGCATCTCCCTCACTTCGTAAATCTGCCGGACCTCCTCGGCCGAATAGAACCGCACGGTCGCGCCGACATTCTTCTCGCGGCGGACGATACCGCGGCGCTCCGCATCCACCAGCGCCTGGCGCACGAAGTGGCGCGAGGTGCCGTAGCGCGACATCAGCGCGTCCTCGGTCAGGCGCGCGCCCGGGGCGAGGCGGCCGAAGATGATGTCCTCCTCCAGCCGCGCGACGACGTCATCAGGATCGTCGCGCCTGGCAGGCATGGCATCTGCGGTGCGAATGTCGGACATGCCCTCAGCCTCCGGCGCCTCGCCGGTCCGCCCTAGGGAGCAGGGGAGGGGCAGATTGTCAATAATCTGACTGTTTGGCGGTGTGAGGGTCCAGAAATAGCGAGATAGACGCCTGTCTTATTGACAATCGGGGGGCAGGCTGTAGCACAATGGCAAGCGAGAAGGAGTTGGATAATGACGAGTGGTTTGCGCAAGGGTTTGACGAGCTATGGCGATGCCGGCTTCTCGCTCTTCCTGCGCAAGGCGTTCATCAAGGCCATGGGCTATTCCGACGACGCGCTGGAGCGCCCGATCGTCGGCATCACCAATACCTATAGCGACTACAATCCATGCCACGGCAACGTCCCCCAGATCATCGAGGCCGCAAAGCGCGGCGTGATGCTGTCGGGCGCGATGCCGTTCGTGTTCCCGACCATCTCGATCGCCGAGAGCTTTGCGCATCCGACCTCGATGTACCTGCGCAATCTGATGGCGATGGATACCGAGGAGATGATCCGGGCCCAGCCGATGGATTCGGTGATCGTGATCGGCGGTTGCGACAAGACGCTGCCCGCGCAGGTGATGGCGGCGATCAGCGCCGACCTGCCGACCGTCGTCATTCCTGTCGGCCCCATGGTGGTCGGTCATCACAAGGGCGAGGTGCTGGGCGCCTGCACCGATTGCCGCCGGCTGTGGGCGAAATATCGCGCCGGCGATATCGACGATGCTGAGATCGAGGCCGTCAACGGCCGCCTCGCGCCGTCGGTCGGCACCTGCATGGTGATGGGCACGGCCTCCACCATGGCCTGCATGATCGAAGCCATGGGCCTGTCGCTGCCGATGAGCGCGACGATTCCGGCGCCGCACGCCGAGCGTTTCCGTCTCGCCGAGGCGAGCGGCAAGGTGGCTGCCGAGATGGCCAAAGCTAAGGGACCCAAGCCGAGCGAATTCCTGACGCCGGCCTCTTTCAAGAACGCGCAGGTCGTGCTCCAGGCGATCGGCGGCTCGACCAACGGCCTGATCCATCTGACCGCGATGGCGCATCGCTCGCCGCACCGGCTCGATCTCGAAGCGTTCGACCAGATCGGCCGCGAGGTGCCGGTGCTGGTCGACCTCAAGCCGTCGGGCGAGCATTACATGGAGCATTTCCATCATGCCGGCGGCGTGCCGAAATTGCTGGCCCAGCTCGGCGATCTCGTCGACCTCGACGCGAAGACGATTTTGGGCCAGACGCTGCGCGACGTCGTCGCCAATGCGGAGGACGTGCCCGGCCAGGACGCGATCCGCTCGCGCGACAATCCGATCAAGAAGGAGGGCGGTCTCGCCATCCTGCACGGCAACCTCGCGCCGCGCGGCGCGGTGATCAAGCAGTCGGCTGCGAGCCCGAAGCTGCTGAAGCATACCGGGCGAGCGGTGGTGTTCGAATCCGTCGAGGACATGACCTTGCGGGTCGACGATCCCGAGCTCGACGTCACCGCGGACGATGTGCTGGTGCTGCGCAATGCCGGCCCGAAGGGTGCGCCCGGCATGCCTGAGGCCGGCTATCTCCCGATTCCGAAGAAGCTGGCGCGCGGCGGCACCAAGGACATGGTGCGCATTTCCGACGCGCGCATGAGCGGCACCGCGTTCGGCACCATCGTTCTCCACATCACGCCGGAATCCGCCGTCGGCGGGCCGCTGGCGCTGGTGAAGAACAGCGACAAGATCAGTCTCGACGTGGCCAGGCGCAGCATCGAATTGCTGGTCGATGCGGCCGAGCTGGAGCGCCGGCGCGCGGCCCTGAAGCCGGCTGCTGCCCCCGATCAAGCACGCCGAGGCTACGCCTGGCTGTTCAACGAGACCATCATGCAGGCCGACGAGGGCTGCGACTTCGACTTTATGCAGAGGACTGGGAAGCAGACTGAGTAAGGGCTGATCAATGCACTAGCCGAGACCGCTTAAAGCGGCCGGCGACAAAAACAGGGGGAGACGATGATTGCACGATCCATGCGTGGGTTGGTGGCCGCGGCCGCCATGCTGTTCGTCACGGGTGCAGGGGCGCAGGAGGTGAAGCATTATCGCTTCGCCTACGACCAGCCCCGCAACACCGGCTATTCCATTGCCGGCGACCTCTTTGCCGACAAGCTCAAGGAATTGAGCAAAGGCACCATGATCATCGACCAGTATCCGGGCGCGCAGCTCGGACAGGAGCCGCAGGTGCTCCAGCTCGTGAAAGCCGGCGACGTCGAATTCTCCATCGTCTCCTCGGCCAACACCGCGACGATCTCGCCGCAGGCGGGCGTGATGTCGCTGCATTATCTGTTCCGTGACGAGCAGCATGTGGTCAAGGGGCTCGCCGATCCCCGAGTGTTCGAAGCGCTCAAGTCCATGATCGAGGAGACCACGCAGGGCCTGCATCTCATTGCCACGGGCTCGCAAGGCGTGCGCCACATGTACTCCAAGAAGGAGATCCACAATGTGGCCGACATCAAGGGCCTGAAAGTCCGCGTACAGGCCACCGCCACCGAGGACACTATGTTCCCGGCCTATGGCGCCCAGACCGTGCACATGCCGTTCGGCAGCGTCTATACGTCCTTGCAGACCGGCGTCGTCGACGTCGCCGAGAACAGCATCAATGTCTATCTCGTCAACAAGCACTACGAGGTGGCGCCGGTTCTCAACATCACCGAGCACGAGGCCAACAACGCGCTGGTGTTCGTCTCCGACAAGCTCTGGCAGAGCCTGTCGGCCGAACAGAAGGGCTGGGTGCAGACCGCGGCCAACGAGATCAGCACGAAAGAGCCGGCGAAAGCCTTCGACCTCGAGCGCAGCGCGGCCGAGAAGCTGAAGAAGATGGGCGTCAAGATCGTGGACAACGTCGACAAGAAGAGTTTTACGGCAATCGCCGATCCCTATCTGGACAAGCTCGCCAAGGAGCTCGGTCCGCACGCCGAGAAGATCAAGGATCTGATCCGGTCGATTAATTAGTTCCCGAGCGCGTCGTCATGCCCGGGCAGAAGCGCGAAGCGCGTCTTCGCGCTGGATGTCCCGGGCATCCACGTTCTTCCTTCGAGCCCGCGCCGAGAGCGTGGATGGCCGGGGTAAGCCCGGCCATGACGGAAACCGACAGCCGGGACGACCATAATGCCCATTGCCGACAAGCTCGTCCTCCAACGCCAGCGCCATCTCAAATGGCGCTGGCTCGACTGGCTCGAGCTCGCGCTGATGATCCTGTGCGGCCTGCTGTGCTTCGGCTTCTCGCTGTCGGTGACGGCCGACATCGTCACTCGCACCATCGGCCATCCCTGGCTATGGCTCCAGGAGGTCACTTCGACGCTGTTCATCTACGCGATCTTCATCGGTACGGCGGTTGCGACGCGTCGCAACGATCACCTCTATCTCACCGCGATTTCCGAGGCGATGCACGGCGCGCCCAGGATCATCGTCGAGGTCATCATTCGCGTCATCGTGCTCGGCGTCGCGTTCTGCCTGATCTGGTACGGCTACCAGAATTACTTGCGCGGCTTCGGCAGCTTCCGCCTGCCGTCGGGCACGCCGATTGCGTCACTCTACGCCATCATTCCGCTGTCCGGCATCCTGATCGGCCTGTTTACCATCGAGCAGCTCGTCAATGGCCTGCGCCACGGCTTTGACCATCCGGAGCCGCCGGACGAGGATGCTGCCCCCGTAGTGACCGAAGCGCAAATGAGGGCGCAGCCGTGAGCGCACCTGTTGTCCTCGCGTTGATGTCGATCTGCTTCCTGTCGTTCGGCTATCTCGGCGTGCCCGTACCGTTCTCGCTGATGGCGGGCGTGTTCGTCGGCGCGTTGCTCTCCGATGTCTCGCTCGCCGCGATCATCCAGAAGATCTTTGACGGCGTCGATTCCGAGGCGTTGCTGGCGATCCCGTTCTTCCTCTTGGTGGGCGAGCTCATGAGCTCGGCCAATGTGGTGGTGCGAATAGCCAACCTCTCGGTGTCGCTGGTCGGGCATATCAGGGGCGGGCTGTCGCAGGTCGTGGTCGTCTTCAGCATGTTCTTCTCGGAGATGTCCGGCTCGACCACAGCCGACGTCGCTGTGATGAGCCGCGCGCTCGGCGGCCCGATGAAGCGCGAGGGCTACGAGCCCGCCTTCATCGCCGCGATCATTGCTTCGGCCTCGACCATCGCCGCGCTGGTGCCGCCGAGCATCACCGCCGTGGTCTACGGCGCCGTCGGCAACGTCTCGATTGCGGGCCTGTTCATGGCCGGCGTGGTGCCCGGGCTGATGATTGGCTTCGGGCTGATGATCTATTGCTATTTCTTCGGCCCGTCCGGCCTGCGCAAGCCGCGCGCGCCGCTGCGGCAGGTGGTGTTCGCGGCGGGCGATGCGGCCCTGCCGCTGATGATCCCGGTCATCCTGCTCGGCGGTATCCTGACCGGATGGTTCACGCCGACGGAGGCCGGCGTCGTCGCGGTGGTCTGGATTATTCTGGTGGTGATCCCCGCGCTCAATCGCGGGCATATCAGGAAGATCCCGTACGATTTCTGCCTCGCCGGCCTGATCTTCTCTCTGCCGCTGATCACGATTGGCGCGGCCAACGCCTTTGGCTGGATGCTCGCCTATTTGCGCGGCGCCAGCTACATCGCCGACATGATCACCTCGATCGCCGGCAACGATCCGCACCTGATCATGCTGCTGATGGTGCTGCTGTTCACCGTGGTGGGCGATTTCATCGAGCCGGTGCCGACCATTATCATCTTCATGCCGCTGGTGAATGCGCTGACCGAGGCCGGCGACATCAATGGGGTGCACATGGGCGTTGTGCTGATCGCAACGCTCGCCTTCGGACTGATCACGCCGCCTTACGGCCTCGTGCTGCTGATGGCTTCGAAATTCGTCGGCATCAGTTTTGCCAAAGCATTACGCGCGGCGCTGCCGATCTATGTCGTGTTCTTCGCCACCATCGCGTTCGCGATCTTTTTCCCGAGCGTGGTGCTGTGGCTGCCGCAGAAAGTGCTCCCCGAGTCGGTCGGCTGCTTCAAGTCGCCGGCGGGGACGGGGTATATTTGCCCCAAATAACTATATTAAGTGACGAGCTGCTCGATGCACCATCGCGCGTCGTCGTGCACGTAGCGAAACGGCGTGCCGTGGCTGTTGTTGAAATAACTGCCGGTGAGCGCATTGGCCATGCCCTGCATCACCGCGTCGTGGCAGACAAACAGAATGTGGTCGTCAGGATGGCGGTCGAGCCAGAGCGCGACGGTGCGCAATGATCGCTCTGTCATGGCGTCCCAGTTCTCGCCATCGGCCGGCAAGATCGAGACCAGGCCCGTCGCCGATTTGACGCCGTGTCTGATCATGAGGTCGCGGACGGGGCGGCCTTCAAAGCTGCCGAAATCGAACTCGATGATTCCGATGTCGAATGTCAGCGGCGCCGCGATCGCGTCCGCGATGATCTCGGCCGTCTTTGCCGCGCGCACCAGCGGGCTTGCGACGATGCGGTTGATGCCGGCGTCGCGCAGCATGCTGGCCGCCTCGTGCGCCTGCCGCAGGCCATCCTCGTTCAACGGATTGTCCGTCCGGCCCTGGAATAGCCCCTGCCGGTTCCAACCGGTCGCGCCGTGGCGCAGGCCGCAGAACGAGCGCGTTGGCACGCTCATTTGCTCTTGCTCGTGAACTTCTTCACGGCGACACGGAACTCCTCCGTATTCATCGCCATGATGATCTTGTGCTCCTCGGCATCGAGCTGCTGCTTCACCGGCGTGGTGGCGGCCGCATAGACCAGCGATTTGGTGCCTGCAATGGCCGTGGACGGGTTCTGCGCCAGCCGTTCGGCGAGCTGTCGTGTCGCCGATTTCAGCTCGGCCGCGGGAACAGTCTTGACGAGGAGGCCCCATTCATAGGCCTGCTGCGCGGTAAAATTGTCTTCAGCGAGGAAGATCTGCAACGCGCGGCGCGAGCCGACCGTGCCGACGATCCCGACCGTCGAGCCACCGTCCGGCGACACGCCGATTTTGGCATAGGCCGGCGTGAACTTGACATCATCAGCCGCGATACAGAGATCGGTGACGAAGGCGAGGCCCATGCCCGCGCCGGCGGCCGAGCCGTGCACGCTCGACAGCGAGATCTTTGGCATGCGCCTGATGATCTCGATGAAGGCATGGTAATGCCTAAGCAGCTCACCGACGACCGGCGTCACGGTATTGGCTTCGGCGGCAGCGCCAATCGTCTGGAGATCGCCGCCGGCCGAGAACGCGCGGCCCTCGCCTTCAATCACCACGACCTTGATGGCGTCATCGCCTTCAATGGTGGCCGCGAGCTGCTCGAGCTTCTGCGCGATGGCGAGGTTGACCGAGTTGAACGCGGCGGGGCGGTTGAGCGTGATGGTTGCGATCGCACCATCGATCCGCAGCAGTGCGGGATCGTCGGGTTTTGAGACGGGAGCTTGCATCGGAATATCCCCGGCTGGAGGTTCGTTGCTGCAACTAAATCGCAGAAGCCGAGGGGAAACAATCCCCGGTCGCGCCCCTTGCGCCGCGCGAAATGATCGGCTCAAATGGGGTGCCTTCGTTTAGGGACGGACACGAGCGCCGGCTCCTCCTAGGCTAGCCAAGCCATCTTTAGCGAGAGGAGACGACATGGGTGATGCTCGTGTCTTGAAGAAATGGGCTGCCCAATGACCGATGGGCCTGTCATCATTGTCGGTGCCGGCCATGGCGGCTACCAGGTCGCCGCGTCGTTGCGCCAGGCGGGTTTTGCGAATCGCATCTGTCTGATCAATGACGAGGCGCATCTGCCCTATCAGCGGCCGCCGTTGTCCAAGGCTTACATCAAGGGCTCGGCCGGCCCTGACAGCCTGATGTTCCGCCCCGAAAAATTCTATCAGGACCAGAAGATCGAGCTGATCGCGGGCCGTGCCGTGTCGATCGACCGCGCGGCGCGAAAAGTGCTGCTCGCATCTGGCGAGATGCTGGCTTACGGCCATCTCGTGCTGGCCACGGGCGCGCGCAACCGGCTGCTCGATCTGCCCAATGCGAACCTGCCCGACGTGAAATATTTGCGTATTCTCGACGAGAGCGAGGCGCTGCGCCAGATCATGCCAACGAAGAAGCGCGCTGTGATCATCGGCGCCGGCTTCATCGGCCTCGAATTTGCCGCCACCGCGCGGATCAAGGGCCTCGAGGTCGACGTGCTCGAACTCGCCCCACGGGTGATGGCGCGCGCGGTGACGGCGGAAGTGTCGGAATATTTCCAGGCGCGGCATCGCGAGGCCGGCATCCGCATTCATCTTGGTGTGCAGGCAACCTCGATCGAGGCCGAGTACGGCAAGGTTACCGGTGTCAGTCTCAGTGACGGAAGGCATCTGCCCGCCGATCTCGTCGTCGTCGGTGTCGGTGTGCTGCCGAACATCGAGCTTGCGGCCGAGGCGGGGCTGCCGGTCGCGGCCGGCATCATCGTCGACGAATATCTCTCGACGGCCGATCCAAACATTTCAGCGATCGGAGATTGCGCGCTGTTCGCAAGTCCGCGCTTCGGAGGCTCGCTGCGGCTGGAGTCCGTGCAGAACGCCACCGATCACGCCCGCTGCCTCGCCGCGCGTCTGACCGGCGACAGGAAGCCCTATGACGGCCACCCCTGGTTCTGGAGCGACCAGGGCGACGACAAGCTCCAGATCGCGGGCCTTACTACCGGCTACGACCGCGTCGTGCTGCGCGGCGATCCCGCGAAGAAGGCGTTTTCCGCCTTTTGCTATCACGGCGAGAAGCTGCTCGGCATCGAATCGATCAACCGCGCCGGCGATCACATGTTCGGCCGCCGTTTGCAGGCGATGGGTCGCTCGATCAAGCCGGAGCAGGCCGCCGATGAAAGTTTTGACCTGAAAAGCGCGCTGGCCTGATCAGCCGGCGCCGAGCACCGCCGCCACTTCCGGGGCCGTCGGCATCGACGGCCCGGCACCCATGCGCTGCACGGAAATCGAGGCGGCGGCGTTGGCGAAAGCGAGGGCAGAGCGCAACGGCACACCATCGGCGAGCTGCGAGGCGAGCGCGCCGACAAAGCAGTCGCCGGCGCCCGTGGTGTCGACCGCCTTCACCACACGGCCGGGCACCGCGAATTCCTCGCTGCCCGCGAGCGCGAGCACGCCGCGCTTTCCCAGCGTGATGCAGATGGTCTGGTCCGCGCGCGCTTGAAGCCGTCGCGCGACGGCGATGATCTTCGCGGCCTCGTCGTCGTCAGCGAGTTCGGCGCCGGCGAGGAAACCAAGCTCGGTCTCGTTCAGCACGAGGATGTCAACGAGTGCGAGCAGCTCGCTCGACATCTTCTGCGCCGGCGCTGGATTGAGCAGCGTCGTGCTGCCTGCGCTACGGGCGCGCCGGAAGAACGCGGCAATCGTCAGCAGCGGAATCTCGAACTGGCTGACGGCGACATCGCCCTTGGCCAGCGAAGCCTCCGCGACATCGTCCGCGCTGACCAGCGCGTTGCTGCCGGGAATCACGACGATGGTGTTGTCGGAAGCCGCGACCGTGATGATCGCGGTGCCGCTATGCGTGTCGGCCTCACGGACGGAGCCGAGATCGACGCCCTGCGCGCCGAGGAACGTCCGAAGCTCAGCGCCGAACGCATCCTTCCCCAGCCGTCCGATCAGAATCGTCTTGGCGCCGAGCCGCGCCGCCGCGACCGCCTGGTTGGCGCCCTTGCCCCCCGGGAAATAAAGCACCTCGCGGCCGGCGACAGTCTCGCCGACCCGGGGGTGGCGATCGGCTGTCGCCACCACATCCATATTGATGCTGCCGGCGACGAAGACGCGCCCCATGATAAGCCCTTACAAAATCCCTAGACCCTGACTTCGAACTCGTGCCTGACCTTGGCGATGTCGACAAGGGTCGGCAGGCCGGCCTCGTTGCCGAGGCGCTGGATCTTGAAGGTCGACGCGGCCCGGGCAAAGTCGAAATGCTCGCGCCAGCTTTTGCCGGGATGTGCCAGGTAGGAATAGACATAGGCGCCGTGGAAGACGTCGCCGGCGCCGTTGGTGTCGATCACGCGCTCGCGCGGGATCGGCATCGCGGGCATCACCTGCACCGTCCCGGTTTCGTCATACCAGAGCAGGCCTTTCTCGCCCATGGTGACGCCGCCGATCTTGCAGCCGCGGCCCTTGAGGTAATCGAGCATCTTCTCCGGCGTCAAATCCATCTGCTCGCACAGCCGTTCGGCGACGATCGCGACGTCGATGAATTCCAGGAGTTCATGCGTGTTGGTGCGCAAGCCGCCGCCGTCAAGCGAGGTCAAAATGCCCGCCTCGCGGCAGACCTTGGCGTAGTGGATCGCGGCATCGGGCTGGTGGCCGTCGACATGCAGCGCGCGGCAGCCGCCGAGATTGAGCATTGGAAAGGGGTGGATGTGCTCGTCGTCGCGGCAACGGACGATGGCGCGCTTGCCGTCCTTGGGCATGATGAAGGACAGCGAGGACTGGTTCACCTTCCGCCCGTGCAGCGAGATCGCGTATTTCGCGCACATGTCCTGGAACATGCGCCCGAGCCAGTCGTTCGCCGCGGTGGCGATCAGGTCGGGCACGATGCCGAGCTTGGCACAGCAGAACGCCGCCGTCACCGCGTTGCCGCCGAAGGAAACCGCGTAGTCCGAAGCCACGTGCTTTTCGTCGCCGGTCGGCATGTGGTCGGTGATGAAGACGACGTCGATATAGGTCTGTCCGATAAAGAGAGCCTGCATTGCTTGTCCGTGATGCGCTGGGTGGTCCCGGCCGGCGCAGTTACTCTAGCACCGGTTCCGCGCGAAGGACGCGGAAATTATTCACAAAACCGGCCCGAAGCGCTTGAGGTCGGCATGTGGCCGGAATACGACCATGTCGGCCCCATGCCAAGCCCGGTCAGTTGCCGTTTTCCGGACCTCACGGTTCCAGGTTGATCAAGAGGGACAAACATGATCACCGGCCTCGATCATATCGTTGTTCTGGTCAAGGATATCGGTGCGGCCAAGGCGGCCTATCAGACGCTGCTTGCCCGAGCGCCAGCCTGGCAGAATTCCGGCGAGGGCGCCGACCGCGTGCTGTTCACCCTCGACAACATGACCCTCGAATTGATGGCGCCGAGCGGCTTCACCGCGATCGCGAACCGGATGCGCGCGCTGCTTGACGACCAGGAGGGCGTGCTCGCCAGCCTGTGCTTTCGTGTCGCAGACATCGACAAGATGCACCGGCGGCTCGACCGGGTGGCGCTGGAGCCGGATCCCGTCGCCGAGGTCGAGAGCAGCGACGAAGTATCAGGTGTGGCGCTGCATTGGAAACGCACGCGGGCCGCGACCGAACTGACGCGCGGCGTGCGCATGTTCTTCCTCGAGCTGGCCGAGGAGCGTCCGAAGTCGGCTGCTTCGGACATTGCGCCGGTCGAGGGGCTCGATCACGTCGTCATCACGACAGAGGATTCCGATCGCGCCGCCGCGCTCTACGGTGCCCGGCTCGGCCTCGATCTCGCACTCGACCGTTCCCACCACGACTGGGGCCAGCTGATGTTCTTCCGCTGCGGCGATCTCATCGTCGAGGTGGTGCGCCGCCCCGTCGCAGGCGGCGATTCCGATCACGACCGTCTCTGGGGCCTGAGCTGGCGCGTCGCCGACATCGACGCCACTCGCGCCCGCCTGATCGCCAGCGGGCTCGACGTCAGCGACGTCCGCAACGGCCGCAAGCCGGGTACGCGGATCATGACGGTGCGCAGCGGCACCTGCGGGATCCAGACCGTGCTCATGGAGCGCTCGCCGAAGCCGGCGGAATAGGCTTCGCTCTCTCCTCTCGTCATTGCGAGGAGCCCTTGCGACGAAGCAATCCAGGCTGTTTCCGCGGTGTCAGTCTGGATTGCTTCGCTGCGCTCGCAATGACGGTGTTGAGGCAGTCGCGCGCCTCTCTTCTAGGCGACGGGCCGCCCGCATGGTACATGCGATCTGGACGACCACCCCAGCGAGCATCCGGTTTGGCGAAGGCAGCGGCAAAGCGAACTCTGAAATGGCAGCGCGACCCTGAGGGGATGCGGCTGCGCATTCTCGAAGCCGCCAAGCAGGAATTTTCCGCTCACGGGCTCGCCGGTGCGCGCGTCGACCGCATCGCGGCCAAGGCCGGCGCCAACAAGCGCATGCTGTACTACCACGTCGGCAACAAGGACGAGCTCTATCTCGCGGTGCTGGAAGGCGCCTATGACAAAATCCGCAGCGAGGAGCGGGGGCTCGATCTCGAACATCTCGATCCGCCCGAGGCGATCAAGCGGCTGATCGAGTTCACCTGGAATTACTTCCTGCGCAACCCCGAGTTCCTGTCGCTGCTCCAGACCGAGAACCTCGCGCGCGCAAAGCATTTGAAGCGCTCCACCAAGGTCAAGTCGATGCACTCGCCCTTCGTCGAGATGATCCGCACCGTGGTGCGGCGCGGCGTCGAGTCTGGCGACTTCCAGGTCGCGGTCGATCCGGTCCAGCTCTACATCTCGATCGCGGGCCTCTGCTTTTTCTATCTCTCCAATTCGGCGACGCTGAGCGTGATCTTCGGCCGCGATCTGCTTGCCAAGGACGCCAAGGACGAGCGGCTGGCGCACATGGTCGGCTTGGTGTTGGCGGCGCTGACGGGGCGGTCGGCCGCGCTATTCGAAATCGCCAAGACGCCGAAGTCCCGCGCAGGCGTAGCGCAGACGGTGTAGCGACAATCGTCGTCCTGGCGAAAGCCAGAACCCATACCGCGTGATCTATCTGGTGTACGCGGTGCTATTCCCGAATGACCAGCCTTCGCCAAACTCCTCCCTGGGGTAATGGGTCTTGGTTTTCGCCAGGACGACACCGATTGTGTGGGACGGGCGGTGCATTCCCATCACAACATTCCCATCGATCCCCCCGGAACCGCCGCAAAACGTCACAGGGAATCCTCTGGACAGTATTTATCCAACGGGTTAATTTCTCCCCGGAAACGAAAAAGACGATCGGGAGTGAAGCGTGGCTGAGTTGAAGCCGCAGAGTGCGGTGTCCAAGATGCTGAATGCGGCCTGGGTCCGGCCGTTTCTGTTCCTGGTCTTCATCGTCGTCGCCTGGGATCTCGCGATCCGGCTGTTCAGGATTCCCGCCTACCAGATCCCGGCGCCGGTCGACGTCGTCGCGGTGCTGCGCTCGGACTGGCCGGAGCTGCTGCGGCAGTGCTGGCCGACGACCTATGCGACCGTCTGCGGCTTCCTGCTGTCGGCGCTGTTCGGCATCCCGGTGGCGATGCTGATCGCGGGTTCAAAGACGGTGGAGAGCTACGTTTATCCGCTGCTGGTGTTTTCCCAGTCCGTGCCGAAGATCGCGATCGCACCACTGTTCGTGGTCTGGTTCGGCTTCGGCATTGTCCCGAAAGTCATCTCGGCATTCCTGCTCGGCTTCTTTCCAGTGGTGGTCTCGGCGGTGCAGGGCTTCAAGTCGGTTGATCCTGACATGGTCGATCTCGCTCGCGCGATGCAGGGCAGCCGCTTTCAGGTGTTTTGCGCGGTGAACCTGCCGCATGCGCTGCCGGCGATCTTTTCCGGCCTCAAGGTCTCGGTGACGCTCGCCGTGGTCGGCGCCGTCGTCGGCGAGTTCGTCGGCTCCAATTCCGGCATCGGCTATGTGATGCAGCGTTCGATCGGCACGTTCGACCTGCCGACGATGTTCGCGGCGCTCGTTCTCCTCGCGCTGCTCGGCGTCATCTTGTTCTGGGTCGTCGACCGCATCGAGAAGCTGGTGATTCCGTGGCACGTCAGCCAGCGTGAAGAGGTCATTTTCGCGTCTTAACCAAAGCAACGAACGGCCAACAACGGCCGAAACATAACGACAGGGAGAGTGATGATGAAGCGGTGGATTGGGGCTGCAACTGTGGCGCTGATGGCGTTTGCAGTTTCGCCGGCAAAGGCGGCCGACAAGGTCGTGCTGATGCTGAATTGGTACGTCTATGGCGAGCACGCGCCGTTCTATTACGGTAAGGCCAAGGGCATCTATGCCGCCGAAGGCATCGACCTCGAGATCCAGGAAGGCCGCGGCTCGGCGGCGACCACGCAGGCCGTCGCCGCCAAGACCGCCGATTTCGGCTATGTCGACGTTCCCACCATGATGCGCGCCGCGATCAAGGGCGCGCCTGTGATCGCGACCGGTGTGCTGCTGCAGACCTCGCCGATGTCCGCCATGGGTTTTGCCGACAAGAACATCAGGAAGCCCGAGGACATCAAGGGCAAGACGGTGGCGATCACGCCGGCCGATTCCATGACCCAGATCTGGCCGCTGTTCCTGAAGAAGACCGGCCTCAAGGAAAGCGACTTCCAGACCGTTGCCGGCGACGGCCAGACCAAGCTCAACGCCGTCATCAACGGCCAAGCTGATCTCTTGCTCGGCTATGTCATGGACCAGTCGATGAAGATCAAGGACGCCACCGGCAAGGACGTCTATCCGATCAAGTTCGCCGACTACGGCATCAACATGGTCTCGTCGGGCATCATCGCCAACACCGATTATGTGAAGGCCAATGCCGATCTCGTCCGCCGCTTCATGTCGGCGACGACGAAAGCGGTGGAAGCCGCCGAGAAGGAGCCGAAGGCGGCCGCGCAATCGATCCTCGATGCCAACCCCAAGGGCGGCAAGATCGACACGCTGACGCAGGGCTTCGAGCTGACCATTCCGCTCTATCGGACCGCCGAGACCAAGAGCAAGCGGCCGTTCCAGGTCACCGACCAGAACATGACTGACAGCGTCAACCTCATGGTCGAATATGGCGGCCTCGACGCCAAGGCCAAGGACAACCCGAAGGCGTTCTACACCAACGATTACCTGCCGAAGAGTGGCACGTGAAACGCTCGTCATTCCCGGGCCCGAAGGGCGAACCCGGAATCTCGAGATTCCGGGTCTGGTCCTTCGGACCATCCCGGAATGACGGTCCCTATCGCCGATTGGACTTGTTGAGATGACCGCAGCAAAGCAGGTGGTGGACGAGGTGCAGCCCGCCGCGCATCTGAGACTGGTGAGCGACCGGGCTGCCGGCGACACGTCGGGCATCAAGCTCTCAGGCGTGTCGAAGACCTACCGGACGCGCGACGGCGACGTGCCATCGCTGCGGCCGCTCGACTTCCACATCAATGACGGCGAATTCTTTGTCGTGGTGGGCCCGTCCGGTTGCGGCAAGTCCACGCTGCTCAAGCTGATCTCGGGGCTGTTGCCGCCGACATCAGGCGAGATTTTGGTCGAAGGTGAAAAGGTGACGAAGCCGCATGGCAATGTCGGCATCGTCTTTCAGAACGCGCTGCTTTTGCCCTGGCGCAACATCCTGTCCAATGTGATGTTGCCGATCGACATGAAGCGGCTGCCGCGGGACGAATACCTCGCCCGCGCCAAGGCGCTGCTGAAGCTGGTCGGGCTGGACGGATTCGAGAAGAAGCTGCCCTGGCAATTATCGGGTGGTATGCAGCAGCGCGCCTCGATCTGCCGCGCGCTGGTGCACGATCCCAAGATCATGCTGATGGACGAGCCGTTCGGCGCCCTCGATGCGCTGACGCGCGAGCGCATGAATGTCGAGCTGATGCGGATCCAGCGCGAGACGAAGAAGACGGTGCTGCTGATTACGCATTCGATTCCGGAAGCCGTGTTCCTCGCCGACCGCGTGCTCGTCATGACCGAGCGCCCCGGCGCGATCGCGGCGATCTACGACGTGCCGCTGCCGCGCCCGCGCTCGCTCGATGTGATGGCCGACCCTGTCTTCACCGAGCTCGTGCAACGCATCCGCAAGCATTTCTTCTCGCAAGGTTCGCTGGACTAAAGCCATGGCGCCGAGCTTGAAGCTGCGAGACATCGCCTTCTTCGAACGCCCCGTGCATTTCGCGCGGCCGTTCCGCTTTGGCGCGATCACGCTTCACGCGACGGCGCAGTTGTTCGTCCGGGTCGAGATCGAGGTCGAGAGCAAGGGCATTGCCGTCGGTGCCAGCGCCGAGATGCTGGTGCCGAAATGGTTCGACAAGCGACCGGAACTGTCGCCGGCGCAGACGGTCGATGGGTTGCGGCGCTCGCTTCAGATCGCGCGCGCGCTTTATTTGGCGCAGACCGGATTCCAGACGGCATTCGATCTGCACGCCGAATGCATTGGCGCGCAGGTCGCGGCCTGCGCCAGGGAGAACATTCCGCCGCTTGCGGCAGCTTATGGTCCGGCTGAGATCGACAAGGCGATCCTCGACGCGCTGCTGCGCGGCGTGGGAACTAATTTCTTTGATGGCATGGCCGCAAACATCGCAGGGATCGACGCACGATTGTCGCCCGACCTCGACAAGGGCGATGTCGACCGATGTCTCGTGCTTGGCAATGAGTACCGGTCGCAACGCGTTGCGATCCGCCACACTGTCGGTCTCGACGACAGGATCGAGGGGGAGGGTGGCGTTGCCGATCCGAAGCAAAACGCCGGTGCGCGCTTTTTCAAGCTGAAGCTCGGCGGCGATCCTGAGGCGGATGTTTCGCGGCTGATTCGCATCGGCGGTGAATTGTCGAAATTGTCTCATGACTACGAAGTGACGCTCGACGGCAACGAGCAATATGCGGACATGACGGCGCTTGCGGCGCTGGTCGACAGGCTGGAACGCGACGACGCTCTGAGGTCGATCTTTCGCAAGCTGATCTATATCGAGCAGCCGATGCCGCGCGATATCACTCGTCAATTGCCGCTCGGCGCCCTCAAGCGTCGCGATTTCATCATCGATGAGGCCGACGATTCCTATGATGCGTGGCCGGCCGCTCACGAGCTCGGTTACAGCGGCGTCTCGTCCAAATCCTGCAAGGGCATCTACAAGTCCATCGTGAACTTCACCCGCATTGCGAAGCTGAACGAAGACGGAGCGGAGTGCTTCGTCACGGGTGAAGATCTGACCTGTCAGCCGGGTCCCGCCCTGCAGCAAGATCTGGCGCTCGGCGCGCTGCTCTGCCTCGAACATGCCGAGCGCAACGGCCATCATTATGTCGATGGTTTTGGCGATGCTCCCACCGCCGAAGCGCAGGCCTTCGCGGTCGCTCATCCTGATCTCTATGCCGATACCGGCCACGGTATCCGCCTCAACATTCACGACGGCGATCTCCTGACGGGATCGCTCAACACAGTGGGCTTTGCGACGTCGGTCCATCCGAACTGGTCGGCGCTCGGTCCGCTCGAACAGCCAAAATCACTTCAGGAGTATCTGGCATGACCACGCAACGCCTCGGCCTCATCATGAACGGCGTCACCGGCCGCATGGGGCTAAACCAGCATCTGATCCGCTCGATCGTTGCGATCCGCGACCAGGGCGGCATCCGCCTGAAGAATGGCGACCGCGTCATGCCCGATCCGATCCTGATCGGCCGCAGCGCCGAGAAGGTCGAGGCGCTCGCCAAGCGCTACAACGTCGCGCGCTGGACCACCGACCTCGACGCCGCGCTCGCTGACAAGAATGACACCATGTTCTTCGACGCCGCGACCACGCAGGCGCGGCCCGGCCTGCTGACCCAGGCCATCAATGCCGGCAAGCACGTCTATTGCGAGAAGCCGATCGCGACCAACTTCGAGGAGGCGCTTGAAGTCGTCAAGCTCGCCAATGCCAAGGGCGTCAAGCACGGCACGGTGCAGGACAAGCTGTTCCTGCCCGGCCTGAAGAAGATCGCCTTCCTGCGCGATTCCGGTTTCTTCGGCCGCATCCTCTCGGTGCGCGGCGAATTCGGTTATTGGGTGTTCGAAGGCGGCTGGCAGGAGGCGCAACGGCCGTCCTGGAACTACCGCAGCGAGGACGGTGGCGGCATCATCCTGGACATGGTCTGCCACTGGCGCTACGTGCTCGACAACCTCTTTGGCAATGTCCAGAGCGTGGTCTGCATCGGCAACACCGACATTCCCGAGCGCTTCGACGAGCAGGGCAAGAAGTACAAGGCGACCGCGGATGATTCCGCCTACGCGACCTTCCAGCTCGAAGGCGGCGTCATCGCCCACATCAACATGTCCTGGGTCACCCGCGTCTATCGCGACGACCTCGTCACCTTCCAGGTCGACGGCACCCACGGCTCGGCGGTCGCGGGCCTTACCGACTGCATGATCCAAGCGCGGCAGGCGACGCCGCGCCCAGTGTGGAATCCCGACGAGAAGCGGCTGCACGATTTCTACGGCGACTGGCAGAAGCTGCCTGAAAATGTCACCTACGACAACGGCTTCAAGGAGCAGTGGGAGATGTTCATCCGCCACGTCTACGAGGATGCGCCCTACAAGTTCACGCTGCTCGAAGGCGCCAAGGGCGTACAACTCGCCGAATGCGCGCTGAAGAGCTGGAAGGAGCGGCGCTGGATCGACGTCGCCCCGATCAAGGCGTGAGGTTCGTTGAATAAGCCCGGATGTCCACCAAGCCGTCATTGCGAGCGAAGCGAAGCAATCCAGAGTCTTTCCGCAGAGGCAGTCTGGATTGCTTCGTCGCTTCGCTCCTCGCAATGACGGGGAGAGGTCAGAGACTATGAACAAGCCCGTTCTAGCCATGTCGTCCTTGTCGCTCAAGCTGCCGAAGGCCGATCGCTCGATCGAGACCTACCGGTTAGCTGCCTCGCGCTCGTTTCCTGCAAAGCTCGAGGGCCCGCTGAATCGCATCGCCTTCTCGGCCGTGCATACGGTCGCCGATCCCTTCGCGGACAACGACCCCTGGCTGTCGGCGGCCGTCGACTGGGACAAGACCATCGCCTTCCGCGAGCACATCTGGGATCTCGGTCTTGGCGTTGCCGAGGCGATGGACACCGCGCAGCGCGGCATGGGGCTGGACTGGCCGACCTCGCTGGAACTGATCACGCGTTCGGTCGGCGCCGCCAAACGTCGCAACGCGCTGGTGTTCTCCGGAGCCGGCACCGATCATCTCGCCGTTGAGGATGCCGAGAGCCTGGACGACGTGATCCGCGCCTATGAGGAGCAGATCTCGGCGGTCGAGAAGGTCGGCGGCCGCATCATCCTGATGGCCTCGCGCGCGCTGGCGAAGCTCGGCCAGGGTGCCGATGACTACGCCAAGGTCTATAACCGTGTGCTGTCGCAGGTCCGTGAGCCCGTGATCATCCACTGGCTCGGCGACATGTTCGATCCGGCGCTGACGGGATATTGGGGCACCAGCAATCTCGACAAGGCGATGAACACTGCGGTGGCCATCATCAACAACAACGCCGCCAAGGTCGATGGCGTCAAGGTTTCGCTGCTCGACAAGCAGCGCGAGATCGACATGCGCCGTCGCCTCGACAAGCGCATCAAGATGTATACCGGCGACGACTTCAACTATGCAGAGCTGATCGCCGGCGACGAAAAGGGCTTTTCGCACGCGCTGCTCGGCATCTTTGACGCGGTCGCACCGGCGGCGTCCTATGCGCTCTCGCGTCTGGCGGCCGGTGATGAAGCTGGTTTCCACGACGTGCTCGGGCCGACCGTGCCGCTGTCGCGCCACATCTTCAAAGCGCCGACGCGCTTCTACAAGACCGGCGTGGTGTTCATGGCGTATCTCAATGGCCACCAGGACCATTTCACCATGGTCGGCGGCCAGGAAAGCACGCGCTCGATGCTGCATCTGGCAGAACTGTTCAGGCTTGCCGACCAGGCCGGCCTGCTCGCCAATCCGGAGTTGGCGACGCGCCGCATGAAGACGGTGACGGCTTCGCACGGACTGGAAGACTGATGCGCGATTTTTCGTCCGACCATCGCTGGCTGTCGCTGAACACGGCGACCGTCCGCAAGCAGGGTGACCTCGTCCAGATCATCGATGCCTGTGCCAGGCACGGCATTCGCGCCATCGATCCCTGGCGCGATCAGGTCGCATCAGTTGGCCTTGATCGTGCGGTTCGTGCCGTGCGTGATGCGGGGCTCGACCTCTCAGGCTATTGCCGCGGCGGCATGTTCACCTCGGACGCGTCGCGCCGGGGCGAGGTGAGTGACGACAACCGCCGCTGTGTGGACGAAGCCAAGGCGCTGGGCGCGCCCTGCATTGTCCTCGTCGTCGGCGGCCTGCCGCAATATTCGCGGCCGGGCAGCGAGGCGTCGAAGGACATCGCGGCCGCGCGTGGGCAGGTGGAGGAGGCGCTCGCCGACATGCTCGACTATGCCCGGCAGGCAAAGCTGCCGCTGGCGATCGAGCCGCTGCATCCGGCTTACGCGGCCGACCGCGCCTGCGTGAACACCACCAAGCAGGCGCTCGACATCTGCGACCGGCTCGACCCCAGCCGCAGCTGCATGCTCGGTGTCGCGCTCGACGTCTATCACATCTGGTGGGACCCGGAGCTGATGGGCCAGATTGCGCGCGCCGGCCAGGACCGTCTGCTCGCCTTCCACGTCTGCGACTGGCTGGTGCCGACGAAAGATATCCTCAACGACCGCGGCATGATGGGCGATGGCGTCATCGACATCCAATCGGTGCGCGCAGCGGTCGAGGCGCAGGGCTTTGCCGGCTATTCGGAGATCGAGATCTTCTCGAACGACTGGTGGAGCAAGCCGATGGACGAGGTGCTGCGCACCTGCATCGAGCGGCACCGGACGGTGGTTTAGATCGCTGGCGTTGCGTCGGTCGTGGTCGAGGCGCTAGGCTGCGCGGCATCGAACCGACGGATGCCCGATGGCGAAAAAGGTCGTGCCCCGCGGAGCTACTCGCTTCCGCATCAGTCCCAACCGTCCCCTGCTGATGGTGGATGTCGAGGTGAACGGACTTGGACCGTTCAACTTCGCGCTCGATACCGGCGCGTCGTTCTGTGTCATCACGCCCGACATGGCACAGGCAATCGGTATCGCGCTGGAGGCCGATCAGCCAACCGCGATTGGTGCGGGCGGCCGGATCGAGGCTGGTTTTGCGAAGTTGTCGAGCTTCCGGCTCGGCTCCCACGTCGTTCGCAATCTGGGTGCGGCGGTGATGCCGCTGGATGCGGTCGAACAGCAACTCGGGGTGACGATCGCCGGGCTGATCGGCTACAATTTCCTCAAGCGTTTTGTAGTCACGCTGGATTATCCAGGCGGCTTCCTGCGACTGAAGCGGCACGCCATCAGCAGGCCAGCCCCTGCGAAGCGCTAGGTGCGGGGTCGCGATGAAGCGCGATCAGGCCCTGTTGGCGCAGCACCTCAAGCCCGAACATGCAGACCTTGTCGGCCGGGATCGCCGATATCGTCCGGCTCGTCGGCGTCAATCGGCCAGCGATGTCCGATACGGTCCGCTCGCCATCGCATAGCCGGAGCAGTTGCGCCGAGAGCGGACTGAGCATCACCACATCCAGTCGCTTGTCGGCGTGCTGGCGCGTGGCGATGGTGGCCGGCTTACGCGGGATCCGGCGCAGGTCGCCCTTGCGTCGCAGGCAGCGGATGATGCGTTGATAGTCGGCGGTGCATTCGGTCAGAACGACACCATCGATGAGCCTCGGTACGAGGGTGATGTCCGAGACAGCGTGATCTTCCGCTGCAGCCTCCGAGGTCGGCGGAACGTCGGCAAGCAAAGCCCGTTCGTAGTCCAGGATGGAATGAAGCACGCGCGGCGTTCGCGCAGATCGCGGTGCATAGTCGTCACGGACAAAGGCGATGAAGTCTTCGCAGAATGTCGCCGATGCATAGTAGCGGCTTTCCTGGAGATCGGGCCGCGGTCCTCGGTCGGAACGGGCTGCATACCATGCGCGGAAAGCCTCGAACGCCTTCGTCACGTCGCCGGAATCCTGGTGCAGGGCGACCAGCAGCCAACGGAAGCGGACGGATCCGTTCAGGAGGAAATCGCGCAGTTCGCGCAAATAGGAACGATCGAGTTCGGGCGTTGGGATCGAATAGAAATTCGGAAAGATGTCGACGTGGTTCTGGATCATCGCGCGGTCGACCGGATCCTGCCGCCATCCCTGATGCGACATGTCGGACAGGATATCGTCGAAAACGAGTTGCTTGCGATGATGGGATTCCAGCGGTGTTTCCGCCAGCGGCGCCAGGATGTGGAGCTGCGGCTCGGCAAAGTCGAACCGCAGCGAATCCACAAAGAAATGGACGGTGTCGCGCAGGTCGTCCATCGTTTCGTCGGGGAAGCCGGTGATCAGCGAAACGGCGGTCGTAATCTGATGCCGATCCGTGGCTTCGAGGCGCGAGGCAGCCTCGGCGAGATCGATGTTCTTCTTGACGATGGTCTGGAGCCGGGCCGAGCCTGTTTCGATGCCGAAGAAGATCGCCTTGCAGCCGGCCCGCGCCATTGTCTCGATCATCTCCTCGTCGATGCAGTCGGTTCGTGCGCTGCAGTTCCAGTAGAACTGCTCACCCGTCGCGATGACCGCCTCGCAGAATGCAAGAACCCGCTTGCGGTCGACGGTGAACATGT
Organism: uncultured Bradyrhizobium sp.; assembly: GCF_936928535.1. Classification (GTDB taxonomy): domain Bacteria; phylum Pseudomonadota; class Alphaproteobacteria; order Rhizobiales; family Xanthobacteraceae; genus Bradyrhizobium. The sequence continues at coordinate 88,234 of NZ_CAKZHY010000096.1, forward strand.
CGTGGATCAGATCGAACGTCGTGATGCCGTAGGTGTCGCGCACGAGGCGCATCTGCGCGATGACCGTCTCTGGCGATTTCAGCCGGAATTTTCGGCGGAAGAAATCGTTGGTCGAGCAGAACGAGCAGGCAAACGGGCAGCCGCGGCCGAGCTCGAGCGGCACGTAGTGGCAATCCCTCAGTTCGGGGTAGATGTGAAAGGCCGGAAGCGGAATCTTGTCGAGATCGGCAATGACAGGTGCGTTTGGAGTCCGGACGATCTTGCCCCTGTCGCGATAGGTGATGCCGTGAATTCCCGAAGGGATAGCACCGCTCGCGATGGCGGCGATCAGCGCTGGAAGGCTCTCCTCCGCCTCGCCGCGAACGATGACGTCGACGAAAGGATAGGCTTCCATCGTCGGGACATCCACCACCGAGGCCTGCGGGCCGCCGAAGATGATCGGTACGCCGGGCCGCCGGAGCTTCATTTGCTCTGCGATGCGGATCGTCAACGGATAGCTGCTGCAGATCGAGCTGAACCCCAGCACATCGAATGCGAGCCGATCGAGCTCGGATGCAACATAGGAGCAGAAGTCGGATTTTGACGCGGGATCGCCGGGTGCACGCAGATAGCTGTAATAGAGCCGATTGAGGTCGACAATCCGGGGCGAAGCGCCGCACTGCTCGAGCACGGCAGCCAGGCTGAGCACGCCGATCGGTGCATGCTCGGCGATGAGCCGGATCGCCTCGCTCTCCGCGACCTCGGGATCCTCGAAATCGGTCACGGTCGGTGGGCCGACGAGGCAAACCTTCAGCGCACCGCCGGGCGACAAGCGGAGTGACGAACTCTCTGTGCACTCGGTTTCGCCGAGTGCCGACGATGGTTCATGCAGCATGGCTCGCCGCCCTTGATGTTACCGGCGACATGGAATGCCGTTGCCTCAGTGGTACGTAATCCCTCAGGCCTTCGGCCTGGAGAACACGATCACGACAACGACGACCACGACGATGCGTCGGCGCGCAAGCACCTCCGGGCCGCCGAGGTGTGTCACGACCTCGTTCTTGAAGTTCTTCTTGAGCGAATTGATCTGGGCTTTGGAAAGCCCGATATCCGGGAGAGTGAGAACGACCTTATGTTCGGTGTTCTTTGCTGCTGCCATAGGATGCTCCTCACCGTTGTGGAGAGTAACTTTCGTGAACTTGCTCGGCGGACGGTAATCGTCGGAACCGAAACGAAAGCGCAGTGGCCTATCGAAATCGCAGTCTCGCGACTAAGCGCGAGTGGATTTTGTAATCCTGCTGAAAAGAACTGTCAACAAAGGGTTGTATTCATTAAGACTGGCAACTCTGTCGCATCCTGACGCGAGCATTGTCGGCAAAACTCGCGTATCGCGTTCAATCCTGCCTGCGATGCTCGATCTCGAGCGTGACCAGGCGCGCCAGCAGCGTCGCCGGATAGAGCTGGCCGAAAATGGCTTCCATGTTGCACAGGCTGCGCGCGACGGGGTGCAGCGGCGCGACGTCGCCGTACCCGGTCGTGGTCATGGTCGCGAAGCTGAAATAGATGACGTCGCTGGCGAGCCTCGGACTGTCCGTCACCTTCATGCTGACAAAGGCAGCTGCATCCAGCGAGCCGATGAAGACGTAAAGGGCTGAGAAGATCACGGCGACCGTCAGGTACAGCAGCACGGCACCGATCACGCGATGATAGGTCACGCGCCCCGGCGCGAAGGTCTGGCGCGCCACCGCCCAGGCCATCGTCGTTCCCACGATGAACCAGGAACCTGCAAACAGGTTGAGGTCGAGGATGGAGGGCGATCTGATCCTCAAGATGGCGCCGGTCACGATCATGGCGAGCGCGACTAACATGCCGACCACCGCGACCGGACTGCCCGAGATCACGAAGATGCCGGCGACGAGCAGCAGCGCCAGCACGAGCTCGGACACCTGGAACGCGAACAGCCCGAGCGCCTGCAACGGCGAGATCACGAACATCATGATCACCAGCAACACCGTCAGCACCGTGAGGGCGGGATCGGCCCAGCGTTCGCGCAATTGATCGATGTTCATGACGCCTCAGCCGATCGAGCAGGGGACGCTCAGAAAGCCGCGGAACCGCACCCGCCCGCCGCGCACCGGCTGGCCGTTCACGGCATAGTTCGGGAAGCGTGCCAGGAAACGCGAGATCGCAATCGCGCCTTCGAGCCGCGCCAGCGCCATGCCGGCGCATTGATGTGCACCGGTGGCGAAGGCAAGATGCCGGTTTGGTGTGCGCGCGACGTCGAAGCGTTCAGGGTCGGGAAATTGCGCAGGGTCGCGGTTGGCAGCGCCAATGCAGAGCGTCACCGACGTGCCGGCATCGAGCATGACGCCCCCAAGCTCGACCGGCTCGGTCGTCATGCGGTTGCCGAGCTGGTTCGAGCTTTCATAGCGCAGGATTTCCTCGACGGCCGTCTTGATCATGTCTGGGTTGTCGATCAGCCGCTGCTTCTGGTCGGGATTGCGATACAGCGCGACGAGGCCGTTGCCGATCAGATTGGTGGTGGTCTCGTGGCCGGCGTTGAGCAGGAAGATGCAATTGTGCAGCAGCTCCTTCTCGGTCAGCCGCTCGCCGTTCTCCTCCCCCTGGATCAGGCGCGTCAGCACGTCGCGTTCAGGGTTGCCCGGCTTTTGCCGGCGGCGGGTGACCGACGTCTCGAGATAGGCAAGGAAATCCGTCACCGCCTTGTTGCCGCGCGCGGCAGCATCAGGCGACACGACCGGCTCGAGTGCGCCCAGGATCGCCAGCGACCAGTCGCGTAGCGGCGCGCGTTCGTCATGGGGAACATCAAGCAGATTACCGATCACCTCGATCGGAATCGAGGCGGCAAAATCCTCGATCAGCTCGCAATGGCCCTTGGCGGCGATGGCATCGAGCAGGCCATCGACCAGCTTGATGAGATCGCCCTCCATGCCTGCGATCGCGCGCGGCGACAGCGCGCCCATGATCAGGCGCCGCACGCGGGTGTGGGCGGGCGGATCGTTAAAGACGAGGCTCGTGGTGTGGTGCTCGTAGAGCGGCGTGTCGCCATATTTCGGTGCGAACTCGCGCTTCTTGTCCGAGCTGAACGATTTCGTGTTCTTGTAGGTGGTGACGAGGTCGTCGTAGCGCGTCAGGAACACGGTGCCGCTCGCAAGGCGCTTGACTGGTTCGTTCTCCCGCAGTGCACGATAAGTCGGGTAGGGATCGTCGTAGAATTCGCTCGTCAGCTTCGCCAGGTCGAAACTGGCCGCCAATTCTTTCGCACTTGCGTTCATCCGCCATACTCACCTGATGGCACCGATATGCCGTTTTCGCTCTTTCGAGCTTTGCTGGTCACCGTCTACACTCTCGCCGTGATTTGCTAGCCGACCGGACAGAAAAATGCACGCCCGCGCTGACGCTGCCGACACGGCCTCGAACTGGCCGGACGATATTTTCGCGACCCTGCAACGCTTCGACGTCAGGCAGGTGCCTTACGTGCCGGACGCCGGCCATTCGAAGCTGATCCAGCGTGTGCTGGCCTCGTCCACGATGCGCGGCATTCCGCTGACGACGGAGGAGGAGGGCGTGGCGCTGCTCGCCGGCGCCTGGACCGGCGGCCAGCGCGGTGTGCTGCTGATGCAGTCGAGCGGCGTCGGCAATTGCATCAACATGCTGTCGCTGATCCCGATCCTGCGCTTTCCATTCCTCACCCTTGTAACCATGCGTGGCGAGTGGGGCGAGTTCAATCCATGGCAGGTGCCGATGGGCTCGACCACGCAGGGCGTGCTCGAGCTCTCCGGCATCAAGGTGCTGCGTGCCTCGAACGCCGCTGAAGTGCCTGCGGTGCTGGAGGCGGCCGCGGCCCAGGCCTACAACGCACTCACGCCCACCGCCGTCCTGCTGTCGCAGCGCCTGATCGGCGCCAAGGTTTTCACCAAATGAACAAGGCCAATCTCCTCGACCGCCGCAAGGTGGTCTCCGCGCTGCTTGTTGACCGCAAGGACGTCGTCGCGATCGGGGGCCTCGGTGCCTCCACCAACGACATCACCGCCGTCGGCGACCATGCCCGCAACTTCTATCTCTGGGGCGGCATGGGCGGCGCCGCAATGATCGGGCTGGGGCTCGCGTTGGCGCAACCAAAATTGCCGGTGCTGGTCATCACCGGCGATGGCGAGATGCTGATGGGAATGGGCAGCCTTGCCACCATCGGGCTGCAGAAGCCGTCCAATCTCTCAATTGTGGTCCTCGACAACGAGGCCTATGGCGAGACCGGCGGCCAGACCAGCCACACCTCCGCCGCCGCCGATCTCGTCGGTGTCGCCAAGGCGTGCGGCATCGCCGACAGCCGGGCTGTTACGACCATGGCCGAGGTGGAAGCCTTTGCCAAAACCGTCCACGACCTCTCGACAGGCCCCCGCTTTGCCAATGTGAAGATCGACAGCGCGGGCGTCGAGCGGATCCTGCCGAGCCGGGACGGGACTTACATCGTCAACCGGATCCGCGGCGACCTCGGCTTCCAGCCGATCTGACGCCGGTCCCTGGATCGGGGTCCCCGTAGGCGGCGTTCGCCCCGGCGGAGGTAAGTTGTGACCTATTTCCAACAGTTCCCACCCATCTAGGTTGCGTCGCACCATTTGGCTTGACTTTTGCGTGGGTGAGTGCTTACTCACTAACATGAGCTCATTGCGTATGACGAGCGACCTGAGGCGTCAATTGATCCTCGGAGCCGCGAAGCGCTGCTTTGCCCGACATGGCTATAACGGCACCACGACCAAGAGCGTGGCGGCCGCCGCTGCCATTTCCGAGGCATTGCTGTTCAAGCATTTCCCGTCCAAGGCGGCGCTGTACGCCGAAATACTCAGCGACGAATGCGAGGCGGACCCGGCGCTGATGGAACTGCTCGAGCGGGAGCCGTCGACGGCCACCCTGGTCGAGCTGATCCGCAGCATGGTCCAGCATTTCCTGCTGATCGCCGACGGTCCCGACCAGGAAGAGGCCCAGCGCCTGCGACTGATGGTCACCAGCCATCTGGATGACGGTGAGTTTGCCCGTTTGCTATATGCCAAGATCGAGACGCTGATCGGCGCGGTCTTCGTCGCCTCGCTCGAACGCGCCGTCGCTGCCGGGGATGCGCGGGCCTATGGGAGTGAGCCGCTCAACCTGTTCTGGTTTGCGCATCACACGGTGATGACCGCTGCGCTGACCAGGCTGCCCTCGGCGCACTGTCTCGCCTATGGCGGGGCGAACGATCTGGAGCGGCAGCTCTGTGGATTTCTCCTGAGAGGCATCGGACTTAACGACGCCGCAATTGCTTCGCATCTGGGCCACGAATTGGCCCCGGGTGCGGACAAGACGGCGATTGCAGAGAGTGCATGACAATGAACATCGTAGCCGAACACAAGATTTCGGGCGAACCGATCGACAGCAAGGCCCCCAAGCGTCCGGTTCGGCCGGTGCTCTGGTTCATCATCATCGGTACGCTGCTGGGCGTGCTCGTTGGTGGTCTCGTCTGGTTCAACTATTTCCGTGGCCAGATGATCAAGCAGTTCTTCGCCAACAATAGGCCGCCGCCGACCTTGGTCAGCGCGGCGGAAGCGAAGTCCGAGGTTGTGCCGAACCTGCTGACGGCAGTCGGTGGCCTTGCCGCCGTGCACCAGGTCGACGTCACCGCCGACGTGAACGGACGCGTCACCGAGATCAAGTTCGAGCCGGGCGCCCATGTCGAAGCCGGTATGCCGCTGGTGCACCTGTTCGATGGGCCGGAGCAGGGCGATCTCGCCAACTACAAGGCGCAGGCGACCGGCGCGCAGCTCGCGCTCGACCGCGCCAAGCAATTGGCGGCACGCCAGTTCGGTCCGCAATCGACCGTCGATGCTGCGCAGGCGACCTATGACCAGGCCATGGCCGGCATTGCCAAGACCGAAGCACTGATCTCGCAGAAGCTGGTGCGCGCGCCGTTTTCCGGCGATCTCGGCGTTCGCAAGGTTGAGGTCGGACAATATCTTACCGCCGGCACGGCGATCGTCTCGCTGACCGATCTGTCGGAGCTGTGGGCCAACTTCACGGTGACGGAAAAGGACTCGGGCAACCTCAAGGTTGGCCAGCCGGTCCGGCTGAAGGTCGACGCCTATCCGGGCCGCACCTTCGACGGCAAGATCACCACGATCGAGCCGCAGATCGCCACCGACACCCGCAACATCCGCGTGCAGGCCACGATTGCCAATCCGGAGAAGATCCTCAAGCCCGGCATGTTCGTGACCACCACGGTGGTGCTGCCGGACAAGCCGGCCGTGATCACCGTTCCGGAAACGGCCGTCGACTACACGCTGTACGGCGACTCCGTGTTCATGATCACCGAGAAGAAGGAAGAGGACGGCAAGTCGACGCTGAGCGCGGTGCGCACGTTCGTGCAGACCGGCAATCGGGTCAACGGTCGCGTCGAGATCATCAAGGGCGTGAAAGCGGGTGACAAGATCGTCGCCGTCGGCCAGCTCAAGCTGCAGTCGGGCGCAGCCGTTGCGATTTCGACCGATCCGGCCCCGGCGATTCCGGCGCAGCCGCCGCGCTACTGACAATACACTCACGTGATCCGGCCCGGCCGGATCACGCTTCTTGAGACAAACGAAATCGAGATCGCCGCGATGGCCTTTACTGATATTTTCATCAAGCGCCCGGTTCTGTCGGTCGTCGTCAGTCTGCTGATCCTGCTGATCGGTCTGCGCGCGGCGATGGTGCTGCCGATCCGGCAGTATCCGAAGCTGTCGAACACGGTCATCAACATCACGACCGTCTATCCCGGCGCGTCCGCGGACCTGATCCAGGGCTTCATCACGACGCCGATCGAGCAGGCGGTCGCCTCGGCCGAAGGCGTCGATTACATGACCTCGTCCTCGGTGCTCGGCACCTCGACGATCCAGGTCTACATCAAGCTGAACTTCGATCCGAACCAGGCGCTCACCGAGGTGCTGGCCAAGACGAACTCGGTCAAATACCTGATCCCGAAGGAATCCAACGATCCGATCGTGACCAAGACCACGGGCCAGACCACGGCCGTGATGTATCTCGGTTTCTCCTCGGAGGAACTGTCGGGCTCGGCGATCTCCGACTATCTGACGCGCGTGGTGCAGCCGGTGCTGTCCACCGTCGATGGCGTCGCTTCGGCCGACATTCTCGGCGGACAGACTTTTGCGATGCGGCTTTGGCTTGATCCGGTGAAGATGGCCGGCCGCAATGTCTCACCGGCCGACGTCGCTGCCGCGATTCAGGCCAACAACTTCCAGTCCGCGGCGGGGCAGACCAAGGGCTATCTGATTGTTTCCAACATCTCGACGAACACCAGCCTGACCGACGTCAACCAGTTCAGGAAGATGATCGTGAAGGCCAAGGACGGTGGCTTCGTCCGGATGGAGGACATCGCCACGGTCGAGCTCGCGGCGCAGAGCACGGACGCGAGCGTCGCCTTCAACGGCGAGCATGCGATCTTCATTGGTGTGAACGCGACCCCGCAGGGCAACCCGCTGACGCTGGTCAAGGGCGTCCGTGCATTGTTCCCGGAGCTCGAGCGCAACCTGCCGCCGTCGATGAAGATGAAGGTCGCCTACGACTCGACCAAGTTCATCCAATCCTCGATCGACGAGGTGGAGAAGACGCTGGGCGAAGCCGTGATCATCGTGATCGTGGTGATCTTCCTGTTCCTGGCCTCGCTGCGCTCGGTCGTCATTCCGGTCGTGACCATCCCGTTGTCGATGATCGGTGTCTGCACCCTGATGCTGGCGCTGGGATTCAGCTTCAACCTGCTGACCTTGCTCGCGATGGTGCTCGCGATCGGCCTCGTGGTCGACGATGCCATTGTGGTGGTTGAGAACATCCACCGACATCTCGAAGAAGGGAAGACCCCGGTACAATCGGCACTCGAAGGTGCGCGCGAGATCGTCGGTCCTGTCGTGTCGATGACCATCACGCTTGCCGCGGTGTATGCCCCGATCGGCTTCCTCGGCGGTCTCACCGGTTCGCTGTTCCGGGAATTCGCATTCACGCTCGCCGGCTCGGTGATCGTATCAGGCGTGATCGCGCTGACCCTGTCGCCGATGATGTGCTCGGTGCTGCTCAAGAACACCGAAGAGGGCCGCTTCGCGAAGCTGGTCAATCGGGTGTTCGGTGCAGTGACGCGCTGGTATGGCCGCAGGCTCGACCGGTCGCTCGATTACAAGGCGATTACCGGCCTGTTCGCAATCACGATCCTCGGGCTCGTCGGCTTCCTCTATATGCACACGTCGAAGGAGCTGGCACCTGAGGAGGACCAGGGCATCGTGTTTGCGGTGACCAAGGCGCCGAAATACGCCAACATCGACTATGTCGATTTCTACGGCGACAAGCTCGACAAGAAGTTTCAAAGCTTCCCCGAGACCGATCTGCGCTTCGTGCTGAACGGCATCAATGGCCCGCAGGGCGGTATCGCCGGCATGCTGCTCAAGCCGTGGGAAGAGCGCAAGCGCTCGTCGATCGCGCTGAAGCCGCTGGTCCAGGGCGAGCTCTCCAAGATCGAGGGCGTGCAGGCGTTCGCGTTCAACCTGCCGCCGCTGCCGGGTGGCCCGGGCGGTCTGCCGGTGCAGATGGTCATCAATTCCACCGCGAGCTACCGGACCGTCTTTGAGCAGATGGAGAAGCTGAAGGACGCCGCGCGCAAGAGCGGCATGTTCATCGTCTCCGACAGCGACCTCGCTTTCAACCAGCCGAGCGTCGAGGTCACGATCGACCGTAACAAGGCCCAGGATCTCGGCGTCAACATGCAGAACCTCGGCTCTACGCTCGCGGTTCTGCTCGGCGGCAACTACATCAATCGCTTCAATCTCCAGGGCCGATCCTACCAGGTGATCCCGCAGGTGCCGCGCGCCGACAGACTGTCACCGGAGTCGCTCGGCGGATACTATGTGACGACCACCTCCGGCCAGCAGCTGCCGCTGTCGACCGTGGTCTCGATCAAGACCAGGACCGACCCGAACTCGCTGACACACTACAATCAGCTCAATTCGGCGACGTTCTCGGCCGTACCGATGCCCGGCGTGACCGTCGGTGCTGCGGTCGACTTCCTCGAAGGCGAAGCCAAGAAGCTGCCGGCGGGCTTCAGCCACGATTATCTCGCCGACTCCAGGCAGTATGTGCAGGAAGGCAATCAGCTCGCGATCACCTTCGGTTTCGCGCTGATCATCATCTTCCTGGTGCTGGCGGCCCAGTTCGAGAGCTTGCGTGACCCCCTGGTGATCATGATCTCGGTGCCGATGGCAATCGTCGGTGCGTTGATCCCGCTGTTCTTCGGCATGGCGACCATGAACATCTACACCCAGGTCGGTCTGCTCACCCTGGTCGGCCTGATCACCAAGCACGGCATCCTGATGGTGGAGTTCGCCAACGAGCTCCAGGTGAACGAGCGGCTCGACCGCCGCTCTGCCATCGAAATGTCGGCCCGCATCCGCCTGCGGCCGATCTTGATGACGACGGCCGCGATGGTGACCGGTCTGATCCCGCTGCTGACTGCGACCGGCGCGGGTGCCGCCAGCCGCTTCTCGATCGGCCTCGTGGTCGTTGCCGGCATGTCGATCGGTACGCTGTTCACCCTGTTCGTGCTGCCGGCCGTCTACGTGGTGCTGGCGACCGACCATCGGGCGGCCGCCGATTCCGAGCGTAACAAGCAGGTCAACGAGCTCGACCTCAACGCCAAGGCGCTACGGCCGACCTGAAGCGCCCCGATCGAAGCTACGGAGCGGCAATGGCGGTTCGCCATTGCCGCTTTTTTGTTGACCCGTGCTAAGTTCGGCGACGCGCGCTGTTGCGCCAGAACGGGGAAGTCACATGAGGCGGCGCGAATTCCTGGGAGGACTTGGCTGCGTTTCGCTGTTGGGGCCGCGCGCCGCCATGGCTCAGAGCGGCAGGATCTTCCATCTGGGCACGCTGACCCCGATTGCGCCGATCACGGCGGCCGGTCCGGGCGGTAAGATCCTGATCAAGGTGCTGGGCGAGCGCGGCTTCAATCTGGGGCAGAATCTCACCTTGGAGCCTCTCGGTGCGTCCGGCGACGTGGCGAAGCTTCCTTCGCTGGTCTCTGAGCTGAAGTCGAAGGGCGTCGACGCCATCGTCATCATCGGCTACCCGACTGCCATCGCAAGCAAAGCGGCCGGCATCCCCACGGTAGCGGCCAGCGGCATCGGCGACCCGGTCGAAACCAGGCTGATCGAGAGCCTGGCACATCCGGGCGGTACGATCACCGGAATTTCGGACGTAGCAGCAACGCTCAGCGCGAAGCGGCTGTCGCTGCTCAAGGAGATGTCGCCGAAATTGACCAAGGTCGCAATGCTCTGGAACAAGGACGATCTTGGCATGACCACCCGCTATCAGGCATCGGCGAAAGCCGCCCAGGCGCTCGGCCTGACCGTGCAGGCGCTCGGCGTCCGGGAGCCCGACGATTTTGAAGAAGCCTTCGCGGTGATGAACGGCGACCTGCCGGACGGCATTCTAATGGTGGCGGACGCGCTGACCATTCTGAACCGCAGGCGGGTGTTCGAATTCGCCGCGGCGCGGAAGCTGCCGGCGATCTACGAAAATCAGGACTTCGCCCGGGACGGTGGGCTGATGTCGTACGGATCGGACGTCTCCGAATGCTTTGAGCGAGCGGCGGCCCTCGTTGCCCGCATCTTCAGCGGAGAGAAGCCCGGCGACCTGCCGTTCGAGCAGCCGACCCGCTATCCGCTAGTGCTCAACCTCAAGACGGCGAAGGCGACCGGAATCGAGATTCCGCCCACATTGCTGGCGCTTGCCGACGACGTCATCGAGTAACCCTCTGCATACCGTGGCGAGAGACAAGGCCCAGCCTTCTTGCTAGGCTCAGGCAAATGAGCATTTCCGTCCATCCCGACACCCCGCAGACCAGGACCCTGCCGAGCGCGGCCGGGGACGGCGCCGCGTCGGCCGAGGCGGGGCGGGGGATCAGGACCCGCCTGTTCACCAAATATGTTGCCCTGTTCGTGGCCGTCGTTGCCGTGGCCCTGCTGGCCAATGGCCTGTTCGAGGTCTTCTTCTACTACAGGGAGCACAAGGCCGCCCTGATCCGGGTCCAGCACGAGCAGGCCGAGGCGGCCGCCGCCAAGATCAGCCAGTTCGTCAAGGAGATCGAGAGCCAGCTCGGCTGGACCACGCAGCTGCCCTGGTCTGCGGGTTCGATCGAGCCGCGTCGGTTCGACGCGCTGCGGCTGTTGCGCCAGGTGCCTGCAATCACCGAGCTCGCGCAGGTGGATTCGACCGGCAAAGAGCGCCTGCGCGTCTCGCGGCTGGCGATGGATGCGATCGACAGCGGCATCGATTTGTCTGGTGATCCGAAGTTCACCGAAGCCGTGGCCCACAAGGTCTACTACGGCCCGGTCTATTTTCGCCGCGAGTCCGAGCCCTACATGACGCTGGCGTTGGCCGGAGCAAGGAAGGATGCCGGGGTCAGCATCGCGGAGGTCAACCTGAAGCTCATCTGGGATGTCGTCTCCCAGATCAAGGTCGGCCAGCACGGGCATGCCTATGTGGTCGGCCCCGAAGGGCGGCTGATCGCGCATCCCGACATCAGCCTCGTGCTGCGCAACACCGACATGTCCGGCCTCGAACAGGTGCGCGCAGCACAGGTCGGTGGTGGCAACATGCCCGTCGAGTTGCAGGAAGCGGTCAACATCCAGGGCCAGAAGGTTCTGACCGCTTCGGCCCCGATCGAGCCGCTGCACTGGACCATGTTCGTCGAGCTGCCGGTCGAGGAGGCCTATGCCTCGCTCTACGCCTCGTTGCAGCGGCTCGCGATCGTGCTGCTCGCCGCATCGATCTTTGCGGTGCTGGCAGGAATCTTCCTGGCGCGCCGCATGGTCGGCCCGATCCAGGCGCTGCGCATCGGCGCCGAGCGCATCGGCGGCGGCGATTTCTCCCAGCGCATCTCGATCAAGACCGGCGACGAGCTCGAGGAGCTCGCGGACCAGTTCAATCACATGGGCGAGCGGCTCCAGGAGTCCTATGCCGGCCTGGAGAACAAGGTCGAGCAGCGGACCGCGGAATTGCGGGAAGCTCTACAACAACAGACGGCAACTGCCGATGTGCTGAAGGTAATCAGCCGCTCGACGTTCGATCTCCAGACCGTGCTCGATACGCTGGTCGGATCGGCGGCCCGTTTGTGCGACGCCGACGAAGGAACGATTTTCCGGCCCCGCGATGGCGCCTTTTATCTAGCGGCAAGCTGCGGCCTGGATGCGGAGCAAGAGAACAAGCTTCGGACCTTTCCTTCCGTACCGGAGCGGGGAAGCGTCGTCGGGCGCACCTTGCTCGATTGCAAGACAGTTCTTGTTCCGGACGTGCAGGCCGATCCAGAGTATGCACCTTCGTCTGCGCGAAGACGCTCCAATGTGCGCACGATGCTGGGTGTGCCTCTACTTCGAGAGGGCGCACCTATTGGCGTGTTCGTGTTGACGCGGCACGTCGTGCGTCCCTTCAGCGAGAAGCAGACCGAGCTTGCCACGACTTTTGCAGACCAGGCCCTTATCGCGATTGAGAATGTTCGCTTGTTTGAGGAGGTCCAGGAGCGCACCAGAGAGCTTTCGCGATCCCTTGACGATTTGCGCGCTGCTCAAGGTCGCCTGATCCAGACCGAAAAGCTCGCCTCGCTCGGCCAGCTCACGGCGGGCATCGCCCACGAGATCAAGAACCCGCTCAACTTCGTCAACAATTTCTCCTCGATCTCGACCGAGCTGATCGATGAGCTCAACGAGGTCCTTCAAGCGGCATCGCTCGACGACAAGACCAAGGAGGAGGTGGGCGAGCTGACCGGCATGCTCCGGGGCAATCTCGAGAAGGTGGTACAGCACGGCAAGCGCGCCGATTCCATCGTCAGGAACATGCTGCTGCATTCGCGCGAAGGTTCCGGCGAGCATCGCCTCGCCGACATCAACGCGATCGTGGAGGAGAGCCTTAATCTCGCCTATCACGGGGCGCGCGCCGAGAAGCCCAACTTCAACGTCACGCTCGAGCGCGATTTCGACGCCGCGGCAGGCATGGTGGATGTCTATCCGCAGGAGATCACGCGCGTTTTCCTCAATTTGATCTCGAACGGGTTCTATGCGGCAGCCAAGCGCAAGGCGAGCGCCGCTGACGGCTTCGAGCCGACTTTGAGTGCCACGACACGAAATCTTGGCAGCAAGGTCGAGATCCGGATCCGCGACAACGGCACGGGTATTCCGCAAGAGGTGAAGGAGAAGATGTTCAACCCCTTCTTCACCACCAAGCCGGCAGGCGAGGGGACCGGGCTTGGCCTGTCCATGAGCCACGACATCGTCGTGAAGCAGCACGGTGGCACGATCGACGTTAGCACGGAGCCCGGTGTCTTCACCGAATTCATCATTATGCTGCCGCGCGCAATGGCGGCAAGCGGCAGTTCCGGAGGCAAGTCTTGAACGTTTACATCCTGATCGTCGATGACGAGCCCGATGTCGAGGCGCTGTTCCGGCAGCAATTCCGGCGCGACCTGCGTGCTGGTCGCTTCCAGATGGAATTCGCCCCCTCCGCGCCCGACGCGCTGAAGCGTGCCGCCGAGGTGCGCGATCCCTCGTTGATCCTGATTCTGTCTGATATCAACATGCCCGGCATGAGCGGACTCGACATGCTGCCCAAGGTGCGCGCCGAGCATCCGCACGTTCCGGTCATCATGATAACGGCCTACGGCGATGCCGAGACGCATCGCAAGGCGATCGAGCGAGGTGCCAGCGGCCTCCTCACCAAGCCGATTGATTTCGCGCTGCTGCGCCAGCAGATCGACACGAGGCTCGAGCAGGCGGCATGACACCGACCATCCTCTTCGTCGACGATGAGCCTGATCTCGAGGCGCTGGTCCTGCAGAAATTCCGCAGGCAGATCCGCGACGGGCTCGTCGCCATCATGTTCGCGCGCGACGGGCTCGAGGCGCTGGAGTCGCTCGAACAGAATCCGCATGTCGACATGGTGGTCTCGGATATCAACATGCCCAGGATGGACGGGCTGTCGCTGCTGCAAAAACTGCAGGAAGCCGAGGACAAGAAGTCGACCATCATCGTCTCGGCCTATGGCGACATGAGCAATATCCGCACTGCCATGAACCGCGGCGCGTTCGATTTTCTCACCAAGCCGATCGACTTCGCCGACCTCGAAACCACGATCGAGAAGACCCTTCGCCACGTCCAGATGCTGCGCGATGTGCGGCTCCGTCAGGCGGAGGCCGAGCGGGCTCACGCCGCGCTGTCGCGCCACTTCTCGCCCGAGCTTGCCAAGCGTCTGGCGGCAAGCGGCGAGGGCGAGGGAATCGAGGTGCAATGGCGCGATGTCGCTGTCATCTTTACTGATATCACCGGCTTCACGTCGCTGGTCGAGAGCGCGGCGCCCGAGACATTGGGCGCGCTCCTCAACGAGTATGTCGGTGGGATGACCGAAGTGATCTTCGCGCATGAGGGGACGGTTGCCAAGATCATTGGCGATGCGATCCACGTGCTGTTCAATGCGCCTGGCGATCAGCCCGATTATGCGACACGCGCCGTCGCCTGTGCGCACGATCTTGACCGTTGGGCGCAGGATTTTTGCGAGCGTCAGAAAGCCAGGGGCGTTAATTTCGGGACCACCCGCATCGGCATTCACGCAGGGGCCGCGCTAGTCGGCAATTTCGGTGGCAATCGCTTCTTCGACTACACCGCCTATGGAGACACCATCAACATCGCGGCGCGGCTGGAGGCCGCCAACAAGCAGCTCGGCACCCGAATCTGCGTCAGCTCCAGTGTCGCCGAGGCGGCATCGAACTTCCAGGGGCGTCCGGTGGGTGACCTGATGCTCCGCGGACGCAGCGAACCGCTGCGCGCATTCGAGCCGCTGCCGCAGGACAAATTTGATGCGCCGGCGACAGAGCAATATGCCGAGGCGTTTGCCAAGATGGAAACGGGTGATGCCGCGGCGATGCCGGCGTTCGCCTCGCTCGTCGGGACGCACGCCGACGATCCGCTCGCCAACTTTCATTTGAGGCGCCTGCTCAACGGCGCCAAGGGCATTCGCATCCAACTCGATTAGGACTCGACATGACGCGTGAATTTTCCGCTGGAAATTATCGGTTCATTCCCTCCGTGTTCCAGTATTCAGCAGGCGCTGCTGCCGCCGACGGCTATGAGATCGAGCGCGTCAGGTTCGATCAGCTGGTGCCGCTCGCCGAAGGGTTTGCGCTGGCCGCAGAGTACATTCAGGTGCAAGGACGTCCGCTGACGGCTTTCTGCGCCTGCGAGTTGCGCTCGCCGGCGGCCTTCAGCGAAGAAGGCTTTCGCGCGTTCAACCTGCATTATGTGAAAACGCTATCGGAATGGGGCATCTTCGACGGCAGCACCAACCCGGTGGCACGGAGCAATGTCTGCCCCGAGATCGATCCGCCCGCGGAGCCGTCGTTCTACGCGTTCTCGTTCACGCGCCCGACGACGTCGAAGGCGCCGTCCTTCGTGATCGCGGGTGGCGCCGAGGCGCGCGAGGGCAGCGGCACCTATGTCGAGCGCACCGTGCGCTACCGCGATCTCAGCCTGGAAGGCCTGCGCGAAAAAGTGCGCTTCACCACGACTTCGCAAATGGAGAACCGGATGACGGCGTTCGGATTCGGCTGGAAAGACACGACCGCCGTGCAGGCCTACTCCGTGCACGATTTCCATCACGCGCTGGTCGACGAGCTGGTTCGGCGGGGCGCGCTGCGCTCAGGGCTCACCTGGCACTTTGCGCGGCCGCCCGTGGCCGACCTCGAATATGAGATGGATTGCCGCCGCGTGATGCGCGAGATGGTGATCTAGCGCTGCCTTGGGTCCAGCGCATCGCGCAGGCCGTCGCCGAGCAGATTCAACGACAGCACCACGAGGAAGATCGCCAGACCCGGCCAGATCGCCATCCACGGCGCCTGGGTCAGGAAGCGTTGCGCCGCATTGAGCATGCTGCCCCAGGACGGCAACGGCGGCTGCTGGCCGAGGCCAAGGAACGACAGCGCGGCTTCCGCGATGATGGCTGCAGCGATCGACAACGTTGCCTGGACCAGCAGCGCGGGCAGGATGTTCGGCAGGATGTGCGAGACCGCGATCCGCCAACCGGGATTGCCGAGCGCGCGTGCCGCCTCGACATAATCCTCGGCCTTGACGCTCAGCACCTGACCACGGGTCAGGCGAATGAAGACCGGCGTTGCCGAGATGCCGATTGCGATCATGGCATTGCCGAGGCTCGGACCAAGGAACGCCGCCAGCGCAATCGCCAGGATCAGAAACGGACAAGCGAGCATCGCATCGGTGATCCGGCTGATCAGCGCGTCGACGAATCCGCCGCGATAACCGGAGAGAAGGCCAAGCGGGACGCCGATCCCCAGCGCGATCGCAACCGAGATCAGGCCTGCCAGCAGTGAGGCGCGTGCGCCATAGATGACGCGGCTCAGGATGTCGCGGCCGAGCTCGTCGGTTCCGAACCAGTGCGCCGCGGTGGGCGCCTTGCGCACCAGGCTCCAGCTCGTTGCGATGGGGTCATAAGGCGCGATCAGAGGTGCCAGTAGCGCGAGCAGGATGAAAACGCTGAGCACCACGAGGCCCGCGACCGCCGCCTTGCGCTTGAACAGGCGACGCCGAGCCCGGCGCGCCGGACTGTCCAGCTCGCCGGCATCAGCGATGGGGGTGGCCGCGAGCACGGCGTCGGTCATGGTCTAGCCCCTCAACCGCGGATTGACGAGGATATAGGCAATATCGGCGATCAGATTGAGCGTGATGTAGACCGTGGCTGTCACCAGCACCACGCCCTGTACCACGGCGTAATCGCGGTTGAACACGGCGTCGACGATCAGCTTTCCGAAGCCGGGAATGGAGAAGATCTGCTCGGTCAGCACCGCGCCGGACAAGAGCGTGCCGAGTTCGAGCGCGCCGAGCGTGATGATGGGTGTGAGCGCATTGCGCATGGCATGTTTGAGAATTACGGAGCGCTCGGACAGGCCCTTGGCCCGCGCGGTGCGGACATAATCACTTTCCAGCACCTGGAGCATGGCGCTGCGGGTATGCCGCATCAGGATCGCGGCGATCGCGTTGCCGAGCACGAAAGCGGGCATGATGGTGGCGGCGAGGCTCGCGCGCCAGTCCTCGGACAGCGGGACATAGCCGGAAGCCGGTAGCCAGCCCAGCTCGATCGAGAACAGAAAGATCAGCATGATGCCGAGCCAGAAATTCGGCGTCGAGATACCCCACAGCGCGAAGAAATTGGCGCCGTAGTCCCAGGCTGTTCCCTTCTTCACGGCCGCAACGATGCCGGCGGGGATACCGATCAGGAATGCGATGATGATCGCCATGGCGCCGAGCTGCAGCGTCACCGGCAGCTTCTGCGCAATCAGCTCGCGCACCGGCATCTTGTTGCGCAGCGACTCGCCGAAGTCGCCGACAAGGACGCCCTTGATCCAGTAGGCGTATTGCACCGGGACGGGCTGATCGAGCCGGTACTGGTGCCGGATCTGCTCGATCACGGCAGGATCGCGCTCTTCGCCCGCCATCACAAGGGCCGGATCGCCCGGCAGCAATTGCTGCAGCGAGAAGATCAGAACCGACACGAAAAACAGTGTCGGTACGATCTGCGCAAGCCGGCGGGCGAGGAAGTTCAGCATCCCCGTGGCGTCACTTCAGCTTGAGGCCGACGACGCGCACGAGGCCGTCGGGCATTTGCTTGTAGCCTTCGAGCTTGGTTGTGTGCGCGATGATGATGCGGCGGTGAAAGATGTACAGGATGCCCTCGTCGTCGAGCTCCAGCTTCGCAAGCTTCTCGTAGACGGCCTTCCTTTGCGCCATGTCCGACGTGAGGCGTGCATCGTCGAGTGCCTTGTCGGCGTCCGCATTGGCCCAGGCGCTGTAGTTCTGCGGCGCATCCTTGTGCAGGAAAACATAGGAGTTACCGTCGGGATCGATGCGGCCACTCCATGCCAGCATGTAGGCTTGGTACTCACCCGCCTCCGCTTGTTTCAGCGATGTCGCGAACTCGGTGACGCGGATTTTCAGGTCGAACCCGGCCTCGGCCGCCATCGATTGTACCACCTGCGCGACGGCCTCGGTCTCGGCGCCCTTCGGCACCAGGAAATCGACATTGATTGGCGGCGTCACGCCCGCTTCCTTCAGCAGCGCCTTGGCCTTCTCCACGTTGCGCGGGCGGATCGGAAAGGCTTTCTGATAGTAGGGATGATCTGGATTGACCCATTGATTGCCGGGCTGGAACTCGCCGTTGAACACGACCTGGTTGATCGCTTCACGATCGATAGTAAGGTCGAGCGCTTGCCGGACCTTGGCGGACTGGCTGAGCGGCCCCTTGGCCTTGTCCTTGCCGATATTGAGCGTGATGCCCTGATAGCCGAGCTCAATGGCCGTCGCGACCTTCAGCCGAGAATCCGCGCGCACGTCTTTAAGGTCGGTGGCGAGCACGCGCTCGATCAGATCGAGGCTCCCGGATTTCAGGCTTGCCAGCCGCACGGTGGCATCAACAATCGGCTGGAACACGATCTTGTCGATGAAGACGTTGTCCTTGTTCCAATAGTCGGCGAACTTCTCGAACACGATGCGATCCTGCTGCACGCGCTCGACGAATTTATACGGACCGGCGCAGACCGGGTGCAGGCCGAACTTGTCCCCGGCCTCCTTCGCCGCCTTCGGTGAGACCATCATGCCGGCGCGGTCCGTGAGCTGGGCGAGGAGCGGCGAGAATGGCGATTTCAACACCAGCTTGATGGTGAGGGGATCGACGACATCGATGTGGTCGACCGAGGCGAGCTCTGGCTTGCGGAACGAGCCCGGGAGGGTCAGGTGGCGCTCCAGCGAGAATTTGGCGGCTTCCGCATCGAACGGCTCGCCGTCGTGGAATTTCACGCCGGGCCGCAGCTTGATGACGAGGCCCTTGCCGTCATCGACCGTCTCGCTCGACAGCGCGAGCTGCGGCACGATGTTCAGCTTCTCGTCGATGTCGAACAGCTTGTCGCAGAAGGCCGCGAACACGATGCGGCCGACATAGGTGCGTGCCATCGTGGGATCGAGGATATCAGGATCCTCGGCGAGCCCAATCCGCAGCGTGGTCTGGGCTTGCGCGGCTCCAAGCGACAGCAGGACGACGGCAGCCGTCGCGGCCAGACGAAACATCTTCATCGGATAATCCCCATTGCTCCGGCTACGTCGTTGTAGGCCTTGCACTCTGTATACCAACACCGGCCGGGTTCGCGCCTTCCGTCTTTCGGCTGAAAGCCGCGACTAATTTTGCCAGCGCCGGCGAAAATCCGGCCGCTGCGGGCAGGATCGTGTCCGCCGGGGGCAGCTCGCTGACGCGATGGCAGGCGGTGGCGTGGCCTGCGTCGTCGGTCACCAGCGCAGGCGCCTCGGTGCGGCAGCGGTCGATCACGAAGGGACAGCGGGTGTGGAAGCGGCAGCCGGAGGGCGGATCGAGCGCGCTCGGGATCTCGCCTTGCAGCACGACCTTTGCCCGCTTGGCGTGGGGCTGCGGCAGGGGAATCGCCGACAGCAGGGCGCGACTATAGGGATGGCGGGGCTGAGCGAACAACTCGTCTGCATCGGCCTCTTCGACGATACCGCCGAGATTCATCACAGCGACGCGGTCCGCGATGTGCTTGACCACGGCGAGGTCGTGCGAAACGAAGATGTAGGCAAGGCCGAGCCGGTCTTGAAGCTCGCGCAGCAGGTTCAGGATCTGCGAGCGGATCGAGACGTCGAGCGCGGAGACCGGCTCGTCGCAGATGATCAGCTTCGGCTCGACCGCGAGCGCGCGCGCAATGGCGATGCGCTGGCGCTGGCCGCCGGAGAATTCGTGCGGATAGCGCCGGGCCAGTCGCGGCTCGAGCCCGACCAGCCGCAGGATTTCTGCGACCCGTTCGCGCCGCTGCGCCGGCGGGACGAGATCGTGCAGCGCGAGCGGCTCGGTCAGGATCTGCGCAACCGTCATGCGCGGATTCAGCGAGGCGTAAGGGTCCTGGAAGATGATCTGCGCCTCGCGGCGGAATTTTCGCAGCGCATCCGCATCGAGCGAGAGCAGGTCGCGGCTGCCGAACCGTACCGTCCCCGCATCCGGCTCGATCAACCGCAGCACCAGGCGGCTCACGGTGGATTTGCCGCACCCGGATTCGCCGACGAGCGCGAGCGTCTTGCCGGCGTCGAGGGAGAAGGACACGCCATCGACGGCTTTGACATGCGCGCGTGCCCGCCCGAACAGCGAGCGCTCGACGACGAAATGCTTGACCAGGCCGTTGACTTCGAGCAGTGCCATCACGACACCAAAATTTCGAGCGGCGCGCGGATGCAGCGCGAGACGTGGCCGGGGCTAACGTCCACGAGCGGCGGCGGTGCCCTCGTGCAGGCCTCCAGCACGAACGGACAGCGCGCGGCGAACCGGCAACCAGCAGGCGGTTGCGCCATGTTCGGCACCATGCCTTCGATCGTCGCCAGCTGCTCGGCGCGTTGATCTAGCCGCGGGATCGAGCCAAGCAGGCCGACCGTGTAGGGATGTTGCGGCGCGGAGAACAGTTCGTCGACCGGCGCGCGCTCGACGATTTCGCCGGCATACATCACCGCGACCTCGTCGCAGACTTCTGCGACGACGCCGAGATCGTGGGTGATCAGGATGATAGCGGCGCCGCTCGCCGCCTTCAACTCGCGCATCAACTCCAGGATCTGGGCCTGCAACGTGACGTCGAGCGCAGTGGTCGGCTCGTCCGCGATCAGCAGCTGCGGATCGCAGGCGAGCGCCATCGCGATCATGACGCGCTGGCGCATGCCGCCGGAGAGCTTGTGCGGATATTCGTCGATCCGCCGCTCGGGTGAGGGGATGTGGACGCGGCGCAGCAGGTCGATGGCCCGCTCGCGCGCGCTTTTCCGCGAGCCGCCGCGATGGCGGAGGATCGTCTCGATGATCTGGTCGCCGATCGTAAAGCTCGGATTGAGCGACGTCATCGGCTCCTGAAAAATCATCGCGAGCCGGTTGCCGCGCAGGTCACGCAACGTCTGGTCCGCGGCCTTCAGGAGATCAAAGCCGTCGAAGCGGATCGCACCAGTAACCTCTGTGGTCTGCTTCGGCAGCAGCCCCATGATTGCGAGCGAGGTTACGCTCTTGCCGCAGCCGGACTCGCCGACGAGGCCGAGCGTTGCGCCATTGGCGACGCTGAGATCGACGCTGTCGACAGCATGGGTGATACGGCCGTCGTCGCCGTGGAAACGGATACGCAGGTCCCTGATCTCGATCAGAGGGCTCATGCTTGTCGCGCCCGCGCCGCAGCGATGCTGGCGTCGATGACGCTGCGATCGGTATTGCCGGCCGGGTTCTGCCGGGTCGGCATGGACGGGCGGAAGTGGACCCAGAGCTCGTGGCTGACCTGTTCGAGCCGCTCGAGCTCGCCGAGCGGATCGGGATGATCGTCGGCGCGGATATCCAGCGCCGGCCATTCCTCCTCGCCGTGGATCACAAGGGCCGCGGATTGCTTGCCCCGCTTGTCACCGCCGGCAGCTTCACCTGCGCGCATGGCCGCGAGCAGCCGGCGCGGGAAGGGCAGGCTGTCATTGGCGATGTAGGTCTTCGCCGTCTCGGCGAGCACGTCGGCGCCGGCGAGCATGTTGCCCGCGATCGAGAAGCCGCTGCCAGCGATGTGCCCGCACCAGTCGACGCAGTCGCGTCCGGTATGCGCGGCGATCGCACCGCTCGCATCCATGATGTGAATCTGCCGGCTCTCGCGGCCGCTGTCGGTCGCGAGCAGGGCGGCGAGCACATCATGCGCGTTCAGGCCATCGCGGAGCAGCTTGACGCCATCGATGCCATAATAGGGATTGACGAAGGCCTGGGTTGCGATGGCGCCGAGGCCGGCTGCGATGTAGGGGACGCGCGCGCCGACGGCGAAGAAGCGGGTCGCTACCGCAATGCCGAACTGGCCGGTGGCAGGATCTCGCGCAATGATCGACCAGGTCATGAGCTGCCTTTAGCGTCCCGCGGCGTAGCCCTGCATGCCGCGCGGATTGGCCGCGGCGCGGCGGCGTACGCCGACGCGCGAGGCCGCGGTGAGGCGGCCCTCCGACCAGTCGGGGCCGACCTCGACGATATGCCCGCGCTCACGCAAGTTCTCGATCGTCGCCTTCGGCACTCGGTTCTCGACCACGAGCACGCCGGGGCGCGCGGTGCGTGGCCAGAACGAGATCGGGAAATGCTCGGAGTGCCAGGCCGGCGCGTCGATCGATTCCTGCAGGTTGAGGTTGCAATGGACGTGACGCAGGAAGAACTGCGTGATCCATTGATCCTGCTGGTCGCCGCCGGGCGAACCCCAAGCCAAATACGGCTCGCCGTCGCGCAGTGCCATAGTCGGCGACAGCGTGGTGCGCGGCCGCTTGCCCGGCGCGAGCGAGCCGGGGTGGTCTTCCTCCAGCCAGAACATTTGGGCGCGGCTGCCTAGGCAAAAGCCGAGCTCTGGAATGATTGGTGAGGATTGCAGCCAGCCACCTGACGGTGTCGAGGATATCATGTTGCCGGCCTTGTCGATGATGTCGAAATGCACGGTGTCGCCGCGCACCTCGCCGAAGCGACCTACGGTCGGTTCGCCGGCGCCGAGCGCGCCGACCGCCTCGCGTTGCCCTTCGGCGCGACGCAGCTTGACCACGCCGCCAAAACCTTCGATCGAGCCGGGTACGAAATCGAGCGAGGCCTTGTCGGTGACGAGTTTGCGGCGTTCGTCGTTGTAGGCGTCCGACAGCAGCGTTCCGATCGGGATCTCGGAGAACTTGGGATCGCCGTAGAATTTCTCGCGGTCGGCGAAGGCAAGCTTCGCGCATTCGATCTGGAGATGGATGAATTCCGGCCCGGTCGGATCGAGACCGTCCAGCGCAAAGCCTTTGAGCAGCGCGAGCTGCTGCAGGGTAACGGGGCCCTGGCTCCAGACGCCGGCCTTGCAGACGGTGTAGCGGCCATAATCGTAGGTGAGCGGCGCCTCGACGGTCGGCTGCCAGCGCGCCATGTCGTCGGCGGAGAGCACGCCGCGATGTGGCGAGCCGCTGACGTCCATCACCTCCTGCGTCCGGCAGAATTTGTCGATGGCTTCCGCGACAAAGCCTTGCGACCAGGCTTTTCGCGCGCGCTCGATCTCGGCGTCGCGACCGCCACCGCCGCTTTCGGCCTCGTTGAGAATGCGCGTGTAGGTCGCTGCCAGCGTCTTGTTGGTGAAGATCGTACCGGGTTTCGGCACTTCGCCGTTCGGCAGGTAGACCGCCGCCGAGGTTGGCCAGTGCTTGCGGAACAGTTGCTCGACGGTCTGGATCGTGGCGCAGGCGCGCTCGACCAGCGGGTAACCGTCGCGGGCGTAGGAGATCGCAGGCTCGAGCACGTCGCGCACGCGCATGGTGCCGTAGTCACGCAGCAGCATCATCCAGGATTCGAAGGTGCCGGGGACGCAGGCCGCGAGCAGGCCGGTGCCCGGCACCATGTCGAGGCCTTCGCTCTTGTAATGCGCGATCGTGGCGCGCGCCGGGGCCGGGCCCTGGCCGCAGATCACCTCGGTGCGGCCGCGCTTCACGTCATGGACAATAACAGGCACATCGCCGCCGGGGCCGTTCAGATGCGGCTCGACGACCTGAAGGGTGAAGGCAGTGGCAACGCCGGCATCGAAAGCATTGCCGCCCTTTTCCAGGATGGCCATGCCGACGGCGGTCGCGATCCAGTGCGTGGTCGCGACGACCCCGAAAGTGCCCTCGATTTCGGGGCGTGTCGTGAAGGGATCGGGATTGACGTTGCTGGCCATGGGCTACCTCATTGACGGCGCGCGCAATTGATCACATCCAATGCTGGGATGCCAAATGCACAGGTCGCATGGCACGCGCGCGTTATGCCGGGACCGGCGCGGTGTTAACCGCATGGCAGGCGACGCCGTCGATCAGCTTTGGAACTTCCTTGCGGCAAAGGTCGAATGCCAGCGGACAGCGCGGATTGAAGGAGCAGCCGGAGGGCGGATTGATCGGGTTCGGAATCTCGCCCTTCACCGGAATGCGCTGGCGGCCGCTCATAGCAAGATCAGGCACGGCACCCAGCAGCATCTTGGTGTAGGGCATGCGCGGGCGGGCGAACAACTCGCGCCCCTCCGCGATCTCGACGATGCGGCCGAGATACATCACGCCGACCCGGCTCGCCATGTGGCGGACCACGGCGAGGTTGTGGCTGATGAACATATAGGTCAGGCCGAACTTGTCCTGGAGGTCGCGCATCAGGTTCAGGATCTGCGCCTGCACGGAGACGTCGAGCGCGGAAGTTGGCTCGTCGCAAACGATGAATTCGGCGTCGGAGGCGAGCGCCCGCGCGATCGCGATACGCTGGCGCTGGCCGCCGGAGAATTCATGCGGGAATTTCAGCCGATCGTCGGGATGCAGGCCGACGAGGGTCAAAAGTTCGCCGACGCGGGCCTGGATGTCGCGTTCGCCCTGAATCAGGTCGAAGGCGCGGATCGGCTCAGAGATGATGGCATCGACGCGGAAGCGCGGGTTCAGGCTCGCATAGGGGTCCTGAAAGATCATCTGGATGCGGCGACGGAGCTTTCGGCGGGCCGGAGCTTGCCGCGGATCCGTCATCGAGACGCCGTCAATCAGGACGTCGCCGGAGCTCGGCGGCAACAGGCCGACCACCATCCGCGCCACAGTGGTCTTGCCCGAGCCGGACTCGCCGACCAGCGCAAAGGTCTCGCCCTTCCTGATATCGAAGGTCACGCCGTCGACGGCCTTGAGATATTCGAGCTGGCCGCCCTCGAGCACGCGGTTGAGCCAGGGTTTTGAAACGTCGAAGACGCGGCGCAGATTTGTGCCCTGGACGAAGGGAGTGCTCATGCCGCGGTCTCCGCCGACACCGGATCATAGAGATGGCAAGCGACCGATTGCGCGCCGCGCGACAGCGGCTCCGGCCGGTCGACCCGGCAACGATCGAAAGCCGAGGCGCAGCGCGGGTTGAACGAGCAGCCGCGCGGGATCGCAGACAAGCGCGGCATCGAGCCGGGGATCTGCACCAGGCGCTTGTCGTCGCCGGCAAGCGTCGGAATCGCGCCCATCAGGCCCTTGGCATAGGGATGCAGCGGGTTCCTCACGACGTCCTGCACCGGGCCGATCTCGGCGACGCGGCCGGCATACATCACCGCGACGCGGTCCGAGGTCTCGGCGATCACGCCCATGTCGTGGGTCACCAGCATCACGGCGGTGCCGTGATCGCGGCCGAGCCGCTTGATCAGCGAGATGATCTGCGCCTGCACCGAGACGTCGAGCGCGGTCGTTGGCTCGTCCGCGATGATCAGCTCCGGCTCGGCGCAGATCGCAAGCGCAATCACCACGCGTTGGCGCATGCCGCCGGAGAATTCGTGCGGGTAGCCGTCGATGCGCTTGTCCGGCGCGGGAATGCCGACTTCAGCAAGCAGGTCGATGGCGCGGCGGCGGGCCGCCGTCTCGGACAGGTCGAGATGGGTCCGGATCGTCTCGACGATCTGGTCGCCGACCTTGTACAGCGGGTTGAGCGAGGTCAGCGGATCCTGGAAGATCATGCCGATGCGCTTGCCACGAATACGGCGCATCTCCTCCGGCGGCAGATTGTCGATGCGCAGGCCGGCGAGGCGAATCTCGCCGCCGGCGATGCGCCCGGGCGGATCGATCAGGCCGATCACCGAAAGCCCGGTGACGGACTTGCCGGCGCCGGATTCGCCGACCACGCCCAGCACTTCGCCCTTGGCGATATCGAACGAGACGCCGTCGATGGCGCGCAGCGTGCCGCGGCGGGAGGCGAACTCGACCTGAAGATTGCGGACGGAGAGAACGGGCTCGGTCATGAACGCTGCATGCTCATCGGAGTTTCGGGTTGAGGGCGTCGCGCAGCCAGTCGCCGAGCAGGTTGATCGACAGGATCAACGCTGCGAGTGCGATTCCGGGGAAGGCGACGATCCACCATTCGCCTGCGAACAGATAGCCGTTGCCGATGCGGATCAGCGTGCCGAGCGACGGCATGGTCTCGGGCATGCCCGAGCCGAGGAATGACAGCGTCGCCTCGGTGATGATGGCGAGCGCGAGGTTGATGGTGGCGATAACGAGGATCGGCCCCGTGGTGTTCGGCAGCACGTGGCGCAGCATGATCACGGGGGCGGGCAGGCCGATCAATTGCGCGGCTGCGACGTAATCCTTGTTCTTCTCGACCATGACAGAGCCGCGCACCGTACGGGCGTATTGCACCCAGAAGCTCAGGCCGATCGCGAAGACGAGGACCGCCAGCATGCTCATCTCGTCGAGCCTGTTGCCGAAGACCGATTTGGCGATGCCGTTGATCAAGAGCGCGATCAGGATGGCCGGAAAAGACAGCTGCACGTCGGCGATGCGCATGATCAGCCCGTCGACGGCGCCGCCGAAATAACCGGCGGTCAACCCGAGCAGGATGCCGATCGCGCCGGAGAGGACGACGCCGAGGACGCCGACGAGCAGCGAGATGCGCAGGCCGTAGAGGATCGCGGACAGCACGTCGCGGCCCTGCTCGTCGGTGCCGAGCAGGAATGGGCTCTGGCCGTCGGCGGTCCAGAGTGGCGAGATACGCGAATTCATCAGCTGGAGCTGTGCGGGGTCGAACGGGTTTTGCACCGACAGCACGGAAGCAAAGATCGCGATCAGGAAGAACACCAGCGTCACGCCCGCCGCGATCATGGTGATCCTGGAACGGCGGAACGAATAGAACAGGTCGCTGTCGAGCGCGCGCTTGAACCAGCCTGGTGCGGCGGCGCGCTTCTCAACCTTGTGGGGAACGACGGCCTCGCTCATCTCAATGTGCCCGGCTGACCGTCGAGCGCAGCCGCGGATCGACGATGGTGTAGAGGATATCAACCACGAGGTTGATGGTGACGAAGATCAGGGACACCATCATCAGATAGGCCGCCATGATCGGGATATCGACGTTCTGGACGGCCTGCACGAACAAGAGTCCCATGCCCGGCCACTGGAACACTGTTTCGGTGATGATTGCGAAAGCAATGACCGAGCCAAATTGCAGGCCTGCAACGGTGATCACGGGAATCAGCGTATTGCGCAGCGCGTGGCCGAAATGGATCGCCCGCGTGGTCAATCCACGCGCGCGGGCGAAGCGGATGTAGTCCGTCCGCAACACTTCCAGCATCTCCGCGCGGACGAGGCGCATGATCAACGTCATCTGGAACAGGCCAAGCGTGATCGACGGCATGATCAGTGCTTTCAGGCCTGACAAGGTCAGGAGTCCCGTCGTCCACCAGCCGATATGCACGACGTCGCCCCGCCCGAACGAGGGCAGCCAGCCGAGGGTCACCGAAAACAGATAGATCATGAGAATGCCGATCAGGAAGGTCGGCAGCGAGATGCCGATCAAGGAGACGGCCTGGAATATGTGCGTGAGCCAGCTGTCACGGCGAAGCGCCGAATAGACGCCCATCAGGATGCCGCAGACCATCGCGAAGATGGTGGCGCAAACCGCGAGCTCGAGCGTCGCGGGCATCCGCTCCATCAGCAGGTCGGTGACCGGCAGGCGGAACTGGTAGGACACGCCGAACTTGAACTGCGCGGCGTTGCCGATATAGCGGCCAAATTGCACGACCACGGGATCGTCGAGGCCGAGCGATTTGCGGATCGCGGCGCGTTCGGCGCCCGATGTATCCATCCCGACCATTTGGCTCACGGGATCGCCGGCGAACCGGAACATCGAGAATGCGATGACCCCGACGGCGATCATCACGCCGATGGCCTGGATGGCCCGGCGCAGTGTGAAAGCGAGCATCTGTTCCTTTCACATCTCTTCAGTAGCACGCATCATTGCGTTAGCCCGAAACAACAAGTCCCGGAAGCCATGTTTTAGAAGTATTGGCTTCCGGGACTCCACAAGATGTCGATACCTACTCGTCCTGCTTGGTCGCCCAGTAGAGCCTGACCATGTTGTCCGCACTCTGGGTCAGCTTCACCTTCTTCGAGACGCCCCAGGCGAGCGCCTGCTGGTGCAGCGGGACATAGGCCCAGTCCTTCATCGAAAGCTCGAAGGCCTGCTTGATCAGCAGATCGCGCTTGGTCGGGTCGGATTCCACGAGGACCTTGTCGGCAAGCGCGTCGAACTCCTTGTTGCAGTAACCGGCAAGATTGGCTTCGCCACGGTTCGGATCCTTCGGATCGTCCCGACAGCCCATGATGTCGTGAAGCACGTTCTGGGAGTCCAGCGTATCCGGGGTCCAGCCCAGCATGAACAGCGAGGTCTTGTAGCCGCCGGGCTTCAGCACCTTTGCGAAATACTGGGCCTTCGGCTGCGCCAGCAGGTCCACCTTGATGTTGATGCGGGCGAGCATGCCGACGATGGCCTGGCAGATCGCGGCATCATTCACGTAGCGATCGTTCGGGCAATCCATCGTCACCTCGAAACCGTCGGCATAGCCAGCGTCGGCGAGGAGCTTCTTGGCGGCGTCCGGATCGAACTTCGGCCGGGTGAAGTCCTTCGACATCGCGAAGATCTCCGGTGCGACCATCAATGCGGACGGCGTGGACAGGCCGCGCATGACGCGATTCTTGATCAGATCGATGTCGATCGCCCGGTAGACCGCTTCGCGGACGCGAACGTCCTTGAACGGGTTCTTGCCCTTGACGTTGGAGTAGAGCAGCTCGTCACGCGCCTGGTCCATGCCGACGAAGATGGTGCGGAGCTCGGGTCCCGTCAGCACCGTGGCGTTGGCGCTCGCTTTGACGCGCTCGATGTCCTGGACCGGAACCGGTTCGATCACGTCGACTTCGCCCGACAGCAGCGCCGCGACCCGCGTGGCCGGGTTTGCGATCGGTGTGAAGACGATCTCCTTCAGATTATGTTCCGGCTTGCCCCACCAGTTCGGATTGGCCTTGAACACGGTCTTTACGCCCGGCTGATGGCTCTCGATGATGAAGGGACCGGTGCCGTTTTCGTGGAGCGAAGCGTAGCTCGGAGTCGTCGCGGCCGCCGGCGTCGGTGCCACCGCATCGTTCGCCTCTGCCCATTTCTTGTCCATGATGTACCAGGTCGCCCACAGCGCCGTCAGGATCGGATTGGGCGAGGTCAGGACGAAATCGACGGTGTAGTCGTCGACCTTGACGACCTTGGCGTCGGCGGGGACGCGGCTCAGGAAGTTGGAGCCTTTTGCCCGCACGCGCTCGGCAGAGAACACCACATCGTCAGCGGTGAAGGGATCCCCATTGTGGAATTTCACGCCCTTGCGCAGGTGAAAGCGCCAGCGGGTCGGCTCCGGTGTCTCCCAGCTTTCGGCGAGCGCCGGGATGATCTTCAGGTCCTTGCCGCGGGCGACCAGGCCCTCATAGACATGACCGAGATGCGCGCTGGTAGTCGACTCGTTCAGCGTGTATGGGTCGAGCGATTTCAGCTCACCCTGATTGGCGTAGCGCAGCGTCTGGCTCGACGCCGGCGAGACCGCCAACGCCAGCACACCGGCGAGCGTCGCCGCAAACAAACTTCGTCCGACTGACATTCTTGACCCTCTCCACTCGCCCACACCGTAATTTTTGATTGTTCGGTGGGGTTGATCGATCCATGTTGCCCAGAGTTCTCGACCCGTGCAAGCGCCATTCCAGCAAGGAACGCGCCAAGTTGCACCGCTGTGCAGCAATGCTGACCAACAATTTAGGGGAGAGAGGCGCACCAGCGACATTGGACTTTCGACCTGTCAGGCCTCGAAATAAGGGTGGAAACGGCCCGCCAGCGCCCATTCGCGCGGATTATTTGATTGACCATGTCGGCCGATTGCGGAAGCCGCGCATCCGGTCCCGGTTCAGGTCGCTTGCGTCGCACGCCATGTCGCGGCGATACTGCGTGACGCCGCTCGAATCTCATCCGGAGGGGACATGAAGGTTAATATCGAAATCGACTGCACCCCCCTCGAGGCCCGCCAGTTCTTCGGATTGCCTGACGTGTCGCCGATGCAGGTTGCAGTGATGGACAAGCTCCAACAGCAGGTCTTGAGCAATATCGACAAGGTCTCGCCGGAATCGCTGATCCAGAGCTGGTTCACTTTCGATCCCAAGCTGGCGGAACGGTTTCAGGACATGTTTGTCACCATGGCCGGGCTCGGCGCCCCGCGCAGCGGCGACAAGAAGAAGTAATGCCCGACGCGCGCGACGGGGCGCCAGGCTCGGGCGGGCTTCGTCCGCCGGCCCTCGGCCTGCTGCTCGCCGAGGCGCGTGGCCTGTTCGAATTCAACGCCAGCGTGCTGCTGTCGCCGCTGCTGATGCGCGCGCCCAGGGGCGATGGCCATCCGGTGCTGACGCTGCCGGGCTTTCTCGCCAGCGATCTGTCGATGGCACCGATGCGGCGCTATCTCGGCGAACTCGGCTATGAAGCCCATGCTTGGCGGATGGGCCGCAACCTCGGCGGACTGGCGCGGATGCGCCAAGCCCTGCGCGCGCGTCTCACCGAGATTCACGCCGCAACCGGGCGCAAGGTCAGCCTGGTCGGATGGAGCCTCGGTGGCGTCTATGCCCGCGATCTCGCGCTGCAGGCGCCCGATCTGGTCCGCTATGTCATCACGCTCGGCAGCCCCTTTGCGAATGATGTACGGGCGACCAATGCGACCGCGCTGTACGAAGCGTTGTCCGGCGAGCGGGTCGAGGACTTTGCCGAACTGCGCGAGGCGATCGCCGGTGATCTGAAGGTGCCGGCGACGTCGATTTATTCGCGCGCCGATGGCGTTGTGAACTGGCGGACCTGTCTGCTGCGCCCCAACGAGCGGGCCGAGAATATCGAAGTGTATTTCGCTAGCCATATCGGTCTCGGGGTGAACCCCGCGGCGTTGTGGGCGGTGGCCGATCGCCTGGCGCAACCGGAGGGGGAGTTCTGGCCATTTGATCGGGCCGGGCCGTTTGCCATTGCATATGCCCCGCCGGAGCGGGCAATATCGACCTGACGAGAAGCGCCAGCAAGGCGCCAGTCGAGAGTTAAGCGGAGGGAACTATGGCTGACGGTAAGAAACTGTCGTCGCTGGACGCGTCATTTCTCTATCTGGAAACGCCCGAGATGCCGATGCACGTCGGCAGCATGGCGATCTTTCGCCTGCCTGACGACTACAAGGGCGACTTCTTCGAAGACTTCAAGGCGATGATCGTGTCGCGGCTGCACATCGCGCCGATCCTCAAGGCGCGCCTGGAGAAGGCGCCGCTCGACATCGATCATCCCTCCTGGGTCGAGGACGACCAGTTCGACATCGACCGTCACATCTTCCGCGCCAGCCTGCCGGCGCCGCGCGACCGCGCCACGCTCGAGCGCATCGTCGGCTGGATGCATGCCAAGCTGCTGAACCGCGCCCGCCCGCTCTGGGAGTTCTACGTGTTCGAGGGCATGAAGGACAATGAGGTCGGGCTCTACTCCAAGATGCACCATGCCGCCATCGACGGCGGCGCCGGCGCGGCCCTCACCAACATGATCTACGACATCTCGCCGATCCCGCGAAAGGTCGAGCCGCCGACCGGCGGGTCCAAGCCCGGGCAGGAGCCGCGCGACATCGCTGCCAACCTGCTCGATTCCTATCAGCAGCTCTTCAGCCAACCGCTCGAAGCTTCGACGGCCGCGAAGAACCTGCAATTGCCGCGCACCGGCAAGAGCGACATCGGGTCGATCCTGTTCGACAATGCGATGTACCAGATCGAGAGCGCGGTGCGCTTCGCCGGCAATATTCCGACCATGGTCAAGAGCGTCTCAGACGTGCTCGGCAAGATTTCCGATCCGAAGTCGCGCGAAAGCCTCGCCAGCATGGTGTCGCCGCCGACCATGCTCAACAAGACGATTTCGTCGGAGCGCAGTTTTGCCGGCGTGTCGATCTCTCTGTCGCGCTCGAAGGCGCTGGCCAAGCAGGCCGGCGGCAAGCTCAACGACGTTGTGCTGGCGCTCGCCTCGGGCGTGGTCCGCCGCTATCTGCTGCAATATGGCACGCTGCCGGCAAAGTCCCTGACCGCCGCCGTGCCGATCTCGCTGCGCGAGGAGGGCAACACCGAGGCCAATAACCAGGTGTTCGGCATGATCTGCTCGATCGCGACCAATATCGCGGATCCCAAGGCGCGGCTTGAGGCCATCATCGCGCAGTCGACCAAGTCCAAGGAGATGTCGCACCCGCTGCGGGCCTTGATGCCGCAGGTCTCCAACATCTCGATGCTAGGGGCGCCGATCATCGTCCAGATCCTAGCACTGCTCTATAGCCGCTCGGACCTGTCGGATGTGTTGCCGCCAGCTGCCAATATCACCGTCTCCAACGTGCCAGGGCCGCGGCAGACGCTCTACGCGGCCGGCGCCGAGCTGCTGCACATCTTCCCGGTGTCGATCTCGACGCATGGGCAGGCGCTCAATATCACCGTGCAGAGCTATCGCGACCAACTCGATTTCGGCTTCATCGTCGGCGCCAACATCATTCCGCATGTGCAGGTGATGTGCGACATGCTGCCGGAGGAGTTCGCCGCGCTCGAAGCGGCCTATGCGCCGCCTGCGTCCGACGTCAAGGGCGCGGCCGAATAGGAAGTCAGGATTCTTGCAATGATCGAAATGCCGCCGCTCAAGTTCGCTCAGACGAACGGAATTCGCATGGGCTATTACGAGGCAGGCCCGGTGACCGACAAGCCGCCGGTTGTCTTGTGCCATGGCTGGCCCGAGCTCGCCTTTTCCTGGCGTCACCAGATCAAGGCGCTGAGCGAGGCCGGCATCCGCGTGATCGCGCCGGACCAGCGCGGTTACGGCGCGACCGACCGGCCTGAGCCGGTCGAAGCCTATGACATGGAGCACCTGACCGGCGATCTCGTTGGGCTGCTCGATCATCTCAACATCGAGAAGGCGATTTTCGTCGGCCATGATTGGGGTGGCTTCGTCGTCTGGCAGATGCCGCTGCGGCACCCCACGCGTGTTGCCGGCGTCGTCGGTGTCAACACACCGCATTGGGACCGCGCGCCGATGGATCCGATCGCGCTGTTCCGCCAGCGCTTCGGCGACCAGATGTACATCGTTCAGTTCCAGGATCCGGCACGCGAGCCGGACAGGATCTTCGGCAGCCGCGTCGAGCAGACCTTTGATGCTTTCATGCGCAAGCCGCTGCCGCGGCCGGCGGAGAAATCAGGGGAGCCGCCGATCGCCGGCGTTGGCGCATCGTCGAAGACCAACCTGGCATTTCCTCAGATGATCGCGGCTTATGACGCCAAGGTCGATCCGCGCGCGCCGATCCTATCTGCCGACGAGAAAAAGGTGTTCGTCGATACTTTCACGCAGACCGGCTTCACCGGTGGCATCAACTGGTATCGCAATTTCACCCGCAATTGGGAGCGCTCGAAAGGTCTCGACCACCACATCAGCGTGCCGTCGCTGATGATCATGGCCGAGAACGATGCGGTGCTGCCGCCGTCGGCGGCTGACGGCATGGAAAAGCTGGTCGCTGACCTCGAGAAGTACCTGGTGAAGGACAGCGGCCATTGGACGCAGCAGGAGAAGCCGGGAGAGGTCAGCGCCATCTTGATCGAATGGCGTAAAAGGCGGTTTGGCTGACGACGCAGTCGTCATCCCGGGGCGACGCATAGCGTCGAAGCCGGGATCTCGAGATTCCGGGTCTGTTCCTTCGGACCATCCCGGAACGACGCAAGGCGGGGGGAAGCGTAGCAATGTCATCGAAGAACCGTCTGGACCCGATTCCGCAGCCGCCGACCAAGCCGGTGGTCGGCAACATGCTGTCGCTGGATTCGGCCGCGCCGGTGCAGCACCTGACTCGGCTCGCCAAGGAGCTGGGCCCGATCTTCTGGCTCGACATGATGGGCTCGCCGATCGTCGTCGTGTCCGGCCATGATCTCGTCGACGAGCTCTCCGACGAAAAGCGCTTCGACAAGACGGTGCGCGGTGCGCTGCGGCGCGTGCGTGCGGTGGGCGGCGACGGCCTGTTCACGGCGGACACCAAGGAGCCGAACTGGAGCAAGGCGCACAACATCCTGCTCCAACCGTTCGGCAACCGCGCCATGCAGTCCTACCATCCGAGCATGGTCGATATCGCCGACCAGCTCGTTCAGAAATGGGAGCGCCTGAACGCCGACGACGAGATCGACGTCGTCCATGACATGACCGCGCTGACGCTTGATACGATCGGGCTGTGCGGTTTCGAATACCGCTTCAACTCGTTCTATCGGGGTGACTATCACCCGTTCGTCGAGTCGCTGGTGCGCTCGCTAGAAACCATCATGATGACGCGCGGCCTGCCGTTCGAGCAGCTCTGGATGCAGAAGCGCCGCAAGACGCTCGGCGAAGACGTCGCCTTCATGAACAAGATGGTCGACGAGATCATCGCCGAGCGCCGCAAGAGCGCGGAAGGCATTGACGACAAGAAGGACATGCTGGCCGCGATGATGACCGGCGTCGACCGCTCCTCGGGCGAGCAGCTCGACGACGTCAACATCCGTTACCAGATCAACACGTTCCTGATCGCGGGTCACGAGACCACCAGCGGCCTGTTGTCCTACACGCTCTATGCACTGCTCAAGCATCCGGACATTCTCAGAAAGGCCTATGACGAGGTCGACCGCGTCTTCGGCCCCGATGTCAATGCCAAGCCGACCTACCAGCAGGTGACCCAACTCACCTACATCACGCAGATCCTGAAAGAGGCGCTGCGGCTGTGGCCGCCAGCGCCGGCCTACGGCATCTCGCCGCTCAACGACGAGACCATCGGCGGCGGCAAGTACAAGCTCCGGAAGGGCACATTCATCACCATCCTGGTGACGGCACTGCATCGCGACCCCAGCGTCTGGGGGCCGAATCCCGATGCTTTCGATCCCGAGAATTTCAGCAAGGAGGCCGAGGCCAAGCGGCCGATCAACGCCTGGAAGCCATTCGGTAACGGCCAACGCGCCTGCATCGGTCGAGGCTTCGCCATGCACGAGGCGGCGCTGGCGCTCGGCATGATCTTGCAGCGCTTCAAGCTGATCGATCATCAGCGCTATCAGATGCACTTGAAGGAAACGCTGACGATGAAGCCGGAGGGCTTCAAGATCAAGGTCCGTCCGCGTGCGGATCGCGAGCGCGGCGCCTATGGCGGCCCGGTCACGGCTGCCGCTTCTGCGCCAAGGGCACCGCGCCAGCCGACCACGCGGCCCGGTCACAACACGCCGATGCTGGTGCTGTATGGCTCCAATCTCGGCACCGCCGAGGAGCTTGCGACGCGCATGGCTGATCTTGCCGAGATCAACGGCTTTGCCGTGCATCTCGGCCCGCTCGACGACTACGTCGGCAAGCTGCCGCAGCAGGGCGGCGTGCTGATCATCTGCGCATCCTACAATGGCGCCCCGCCTGACAATGCGACGCAGTTCGTCAAATGGCTCGGCGAGGACCTGCCGAAGGATGCTTTCGCCGGTGTGCGCTACGCCGTGTTCGGCTGCGGCAACAGCGACTGGGCCGCGACCTATCAATCAGTACCGCGCTTCATCGACGAGCAACTGTCCAAGCATGGCGCACGCGCGGTCTATCCGCGCGGCGAGGGCGATGCGCGCAGCGATCTCGACGGCCAGTTCCAGAAATGGTTCCCGGCGGCCGCCCAGGTCGCCACCAAGGAGTTCGGTATCGACTGGAACTTCACCCGCACTGCGGAAGACGATCCGCTCTATGCGATCGAGCCTGTCGCGGTGGCCGCCGTCAACACCGTCGTCGCCCAGGGCGGCGCTGTCGCGATGAAAGTGCTGGCCAATGACGAGCTTCAGAACAAGTCCGGTGCAAATCCGTCCGAGCGCTCGACGCGCCATATCGAGGTGCAGCTTCCTGCCAACATCACCTACCGTGTCGGCGATCACCTAAGCGTCGTTCCGCGCAACGACCCGACACTGGTGGATTCGGTCGCCCGCCGCTTCGGGTTCCTGCCGGCCGACCAGATCAGGCTTCAGGTGGCCGAAGGCCGGCGCGCGCAATTGCCTGTCGGCAATGCCGTCTCGGTCGGTCGCCTGCTCAGCGAATTCGTCGAGCTGCAACAGGTCGCAACGCGCAAACAGATCCAGACTATGGCCGAGCATACTCGCTGCCCGGTGACCAAGCCGAAGCTGCTGGCCTTCGTCGGCGAGGAGTCTGAGCCACTGGAGCGTTATCGCTCCGAGATTCTGGCCAAGCGCAAATCGGTGTTCGACCTGCTGCTCGAATATCCAGCCTGCGAATTGCCGTTCCACGTCTATCTGGAAACGCTCTCGCTGCTGGCGCCGCGCTATTACTCGATCTCATCCTCGCCGTCGGTGGATCCGGCGCGTTGCAGCGTCACTGTCGGCGTGGTCGAAGGACCGGCGGCCTCAGGCCGCGGCACGTACAAGGGCATCTGCTCGAACTATCTCGCCAACCGGCGCGCGGGCGACACGGTCTACGCCACCGTGCGCGAAACCAAGGCCGGCTTCCGGCTGCCCGACGATCCCTCCATTCCGATCATCATGATCGGGCCGGGTACGGGGCTCGCGCCGTTCCGCGGCTTTCTCCAGGAGCGCGCCGCGCGCAAGGCGAAGGGCGCCAGCCTCGGACCGTCCGTGTTGTTTTTCGGCTGTCGCCATCCAGACCAGGACTTCCTGTATGCGGACGAGCTGAAGGCGCTGGCTGCGAGCGGCATCACCGAGCTCTTCACCGCCTTCTCGCGCGCGGATGGCCCGAAGACCTATGTGCAGCACGTGCTCGCCGCGCAGAAGGATAAGGTCTGGCCGCTGATCGAGCAGGGCGCGATCATCTATGTTTGCGGCGACGGCAGCAGGATGGAGCCTGACGTGAAGGCTGCGCTCGTTGCGATCTACCGCGAGAAGAGCGGTGGCGACGTGGCCGCGGGCGCACGCTGGATCGAGGAGATGGGCGCGAAGAACCGCTATGTGCTCGACGTCTGGGCAGGTGGGTGACCGCCGGCCCAATCGTGCTAAAGCTCTCGCATGATTCCCTGGGAAAAACTCGACACCGCCAAAATCCCCGGCTCCGACGAGGAACTCCGCCTGATGCGGCGGGGCAAGGAGTTTTCCATCAAGCTCGGCACCAACGAGCTGATGAACAATCGCCTGTCGGGCTCCGAAGCCGCGCTTGCGACGCTGGCGGCGAAGCAGATCGAGAAAGTCGCAAAACCGGCCGTGCTCATTGGCGGCCTCGGCATGGGTTTTACATTGCGCGCGTCGCTCGCCGTGCTTGGAGCCAAGGCGAAGATTGTGGTCTCCGAGCTGGTGCCGGCGGTCGTCACCTGGGCCCGCGGGCCGATGGCGGAAGTGTTCGGCGACAGTCTCGACGATGCCAGGGTGAGCGTCCGCGAGACCGATGTCGGTGAGATCATCCGGGCGAAGAGCTCGGCCTTTGACGCTATCCTGCTCGATGTCGACAACGGACCGGAAGGGCTGACCCGCAAGGGCAATGACGCGCTCTACAGTGCGAGCGGCCTCGCAGCGGCGAAGGCGGCGTTGCGGCCGGGCGGTGTGCTCGCCATCTGGTCATCGGGGCCGAACCCCGCCTTCACCAAGCGTCTCGGCCGCGCCGGCTTCGACGTCAACGAGATCAACGTCCGCGCCACCGGCAGGGGTGGCGGTGCGCGCCATGTGATCTGGATCGCGAAGAAAAGTTAGAACATCGTGTTGTTGTTCGCCGGATTGTCCGGGACCGGCTGAACCACGTCCCAATGCTCGACGATCTTGCCGTTCTCGAGCTTGAAGATATCGACGATCGCATTGCCCTTGGTGCCGGGTTCGCGAACTGCGTTGACGTGAAGGATGACGTAGTCGCCATCCACGAACGAGCGCTTGATCTCGCTGTGCGAGTTCGGAAACTTTTCGCGCAAGAAGCCGATGAACTTCCGGAAGCCCTCCGGTCCATCGGCCGCGTTCGGGTTGTGCTGGGTGTAGCGGTCGCCGACATAGGCGAGCGCGCCATCCGCGTCCTTCTGATTGAGACCCTTCTCGTAGAAGGCAAGCACGGCCTTGCGGTTCGCTTCTTCCTGGGCGCTACCTGCCATCGCGGCGCCGCCAGCGAGCGACAGCATGAGAACTGAAGCGGCGACCATTGTCGCCGACCGGGTGATGAGAAACATGAGAGCTCCGAGAGGCGGCAAGCCTCTGTGTTGCGAATGAGGAACGTCTCTATAGCTCTCGCGTCGGCTCGCGTTAAGAGAGTAACCGGCAGCTCACATGGTCACCGATAGGAGACCGTCGATCTACGCCGCCTTCGCCGCAGTGCCATGCGCGTGCTCGTCGATCGCGTCGATGATTTCGGGCCAGAACCGCATCGGCAGCGCGTGGCCCATGCCCGCGATCATCAACAGCTTTGCTCCCGGAATTGACTCCGCCGTATCCTTGCCGCCCTCGGGGCGGACGAGCGGATCGACGGTGCCGTGGATTACGAGCGTCGGCGTCTTCACGCCATGCAGCCGTTCCTTGCGACTGCCGGAGGCCAGCACGGCACGGAGCTGCCGGCCGACGCCGGCGGGATTGAGCCCGCGCGCGAAGACGCGTTCAGCCCGACCGGGATCGAGCGCTTCTTCCTCTGGAAACGAACCGGCGCGCAAGACCTTCCAGGTCTGGCCGAAACGCGTGATGAACTCTTCCTTGCTGCGCGGCGGCGGCGCCATCAGCATCGCGGCCGCCTCCCGCGTCGGCGGCGGCACGCGTGGATTGCCTGTCGTCGACATGATCGAGGTCAGCGAGCGCGCGCGCTGCGGAAACGACAATGTCAGCTCCTGCGCGATCATGCCGCCCATGGATGCTCCAACCAGATGCGCCGACTTGATGCCAAGCGCATCCATCAGACCGATCGTGTCCTTGGCCATGTCGATCAGCTTGTACGTCGCGGCAACCGGAATTCTGAGAAAGCGTAGCTTCAGCAGTTCGAGCGGCGTCAGGCGCTTGCCGCCGGTCAGATGGCTCGACTTCCCGATGTCGCGGTTGTCGAAGCGGATCACGCGAAACCCGCGGGCAGCGAGCTGCTCGCAGAACGCATCGTCCCAATGGACCATCTGCGCCCCGAGCCCCATGATCAGCAGCAGCGGCTCGGCATTGTCGTTGCCGAAAATCTCGTAGCAGATGTCGATGCCGTTGGCGCGGACGGTCTGGGGCGGCAGATGGGCGGAGGCGTTCACCGGCGTGTTCCCTTGTGGCAGGCAGGAATTGTATCGCATGGTTTGACGTCGCAAAGAAGCCGTGCGTGCGACATCGGCCTGTCGCTTAGCCGTTGACCGGCCCGTCGCAACGGTGTGGTATGGCGGCAAAAGAGGGGCGCAAGAAGCCCCCGTGACCTGGAGGACGCAGATGACCGACAAGATCACCGACCCTGTCGCCCTGTGGCAGAAGATGGTTGGCGAGATGGAGAAGGGCTTCAACTCCTTCGCCACCAAGGCGATGGAAACACCCGAATTCTCGCAGGCCATGAATCGCGCCGGCGGCGCTGCTGCAGGCGCTCAGAAGCAATTCGGCGATCTCATGGAGAAGTACCTGCTTTCGATGAACCTGCCGAGCCGCGAGCAGATGACCGGCATCGCCGAGCGTCTGCAGTCGATCGAGGGACAGCTCGGCGAGATCAGGTCGATGCTGAGCCAGATGTCGGCGTCAGGCGGATCGCCAATCGATGCCGCGCCGCGGCCGCCGCGCACGAAACGTCCGCCGTCCGAAGGCGGAGGGCCAAAATGAACGCGCCGACGGGACTTGATTTCGCAGCAATCCCGGAGCGCATCCAGGCCGAGGTGCAGCGCGCCATCCAGCGCAGCATCAAGGGCGTCGAATATTTCTCTAGTTCCGGTCCAACGCTCGGATCGACCCCGAAGGACGTGCTGCATTCGCGCGGCACCATGAACCTCTACCACTACCGGCCGATGTCGGACGAGATTTACCGCGTGCCGGTACTTATCGTGATGGCGACGACCAATCGCGGCTACATTCTCGATCTCGTGCCTGGCCAGAGCTTCATCGAGTTCCTGCTGAGGCGCGGCTACGACGTCTATATGCTCGACTGGAGCGCGCCGCGGCCGGAGGAGAAAAGCCTGCGGATGGAGGACTACGTCCTCGACTTCATTCCGGATTGCGTCCGCCGCGTGCAGGCCGATTCCGGCGAGCAGGACGTCTCGGTCGTCGGTTATTGCTTCGGCGGCGTGCTGTCGCTGCTCTACGGCTCGATCTTCCCGGACGGGCCGATGAAGAATTTGATCTGCTTCACGACGCCGATCGATTTTCGCGAGATGAAGCTGTTCTCCAATTTCTCCGACCGCCGCTATTTCGACGTCGACCGCCTCGTCGACAGCGTCGGCAACGTGCCGCCGGAGATGATCCTGTCCTCGTTCGAGATGCTGCGTCCGGCCTCGCGCACCGTGAGCCAGATCCAGCTGTGGGAAAACATCTGGAACGACGAGTTCGTGAAGTCGTACCGGATGTTCGATCGCTGGGCGACCGACACGCTGCCGCTGGCGGGCGAATATTTCCGCGATATCACCAAGGACCTGATGTGGGACAACAAGCTGTTCAACGACACCATGTCGGTGGGTGGCCGGGCGGCGAAGCTCGAAAACATCAAGGTGCCGATCCTGCACGCGGTGGCGGAGCACGATCACATCGTGCCGTATGATGCGGCAAAACATCTGATCGCGAAGATCGGCTCGGCGGACAAGGAAGAGGTGATGCTGAAGGGCGGTCACGTCTCCCTGGTCGCCGGCGCCAATGCGACCAAGCGGCTTTGGCCGAAACTGGATTCCTGGCTGGGGACAAGATCGACATGAGTGAGCAGCGTTCCTATCCGCGTCACGTCAAGACCGATGCGGGCGACATCGAGATCCGCCTGATGTCGCCCGCCGATGAAGCGGCCGTGCTCGCCTTCGGCAAGGGCCTGCCGAGCCATGACCTGCTGTTCCTGCCGCGCAACATCAGCGAGCCGAAGGTGCTGTCGGCTTGGGTCAAGGAGATCGAGCGCGGCGCGATCCAGAGCCTGCTCGCGGTGAAGGACGGCAGGGTCGTCGGCTGCGGCACCCTGGTGCGCGACCCCCATTCCTGGTCGCCTCATGTCGGCGAGATCCGCATGGTGGTGTCGCAGGACGTGCGCGGGAAGGGGGTCGGGAAGGCGCTGTCGCAGGAGACCTTCGCGCTCGCGCTTGGAGCGGGGCTGGAGAAGCTTTCGGTCCAGATGACGGTCGACCAGCAGGCGGCGATCGCGCTGTTCGAAAGCCTCGGCTTCAAGGCCGAGGCGCTGCTGCGGGATCACGTCCGGGACGTCGCCGGCAAGACCCACGACATCGTCGTGCTCGGCCACAACATCGCGCAGGTCCAGGCCCAGATGGAGGCCTATGGGCTCCCAGGCCGTCCAGCACTAAAAGCACCGTCCAGCACTAGAAGGGCCGTCCGGTGGCCAAAAACTGGAAAACAACCCCATGCACAGTAGGCGGGGGCCGAGAAGGCAGCTTTTTACCTCCCACCAACAGTGATCACGAATTCGTGATATCGCGATGCAACATGAATATTGCATCGCACAATTAACGATGCCATATAAGCCGTGCCCCGGGCCATCGAGGACGGGGTGAGCCCATAGCTCAACCAATGAGGATGGAGAGAACCCCATGACCACCGAAACCAACACCGCTTTCGAGGGCTTCAAAGACGCTTTCAAGAACATCCAGAACCTGGAAGTTCCCGAGGCTGCCCGCGAATTCGTCAAGAAGACCGCCAACACCGCCAAGGACCGTGCTGCCGAGGTGTTCGCTGGCTCCGAGCGCGTGACCGCCGCCGTCGAGAACGCGGTGACCGAGTCCGTCACTGAAGCCGGCAAGATCAGCCGCAACATCCAGCAGGCGATCTATGACGACGCCCAGGCGTTCTTCGCCGGTATCGACCAGCTCGCGTCCGCCAAGTCGTTCAGCGAAGCCGTCGAGATCCAGTCGAGCCTGCTCCGCGCCCGCGGCGAAACGTTCGTCTCGCGCGCCAAGGCGACCACCGACTATCTCGGCAAGCTTGCCGCCAACGGTGCGAAGTCCGCTCAGGACAACTTTGCCAAGGTCTACAACAAGACCGCCTGATCTGGCGCTCTGAGTTCAAACTGAAATTTGAGGCCCGCTTCGGCGGGCCTTTTGTTTTTCGCCGCCGCCGTCACCAACACTTGTCATTCCGGGGCGCCCGAAGGGCGAACCCGGAATCTCGAGATTCCGGGTTCGGTCCTGCGGACCGCCCCGGAATGACGTAATCTAGAATCTATCATGAACGCACCCGCCACCTTCTCCTTCGAGACCCCCGGCGATGCCGAGCGCGCGGCCGAGTTGCGCCGCGTCAAGGCGCTGGCGACGCTGGTGCTGGCCTCGACGCTTCTGCTGTTCATTGTCGCCAAGTGGCTGTTGCCCGTGCATCCCGTGTTCGGCTTCATCGCTGCCTTCGCGGAGGCCGCGACCATCGGCGGGCTGGCCGACTGGTATGCCGTGGTCGCGCTGTTCAAGCGGCCGCTCGGCCTGCCGATCCCGCATACCGCGATCATCCAGAGCAATCAGGCCCGCATCGCCGACAAGCTCGGCGAATTCATCCAGGTGCATTTCCTCGAGGCAGGTCCCGTTGAGGCCAAGCTGAACGAGATCGACTTCGGCTCGTTCGTTGCCGACTGGCTGCGCGATCGCAAGCGCAGCGATGATCTTGCGCGCTTTGCGCTGCGACTGCTGCCGGAGGCCGTGTCCGCGACGGAAAGCTCCGGCCTGATGACCTTCATCATCCGCCGCATGTCCTCGCAGATCCAGGCGGTCGACCTCGCGCCGCTCGCGGCCGGCACGCTGCGCGGCTTCGTCGCGGAGGGGCGGCACCAGATCCTGTTCGACGATCTGCTGCGCGTGATGCACGAGACGCTGACTCGAGGCGAGACCATGGCGATGATCCGCGAGAAGGTGCGCGCGGAATTGCCGACCCTGCTCAAACTCTAT
This sequence comes from uncultured Bradyrhizobium sp., assembly GCF_936928535.1. Classification (GTDB taxonomy): domain Bacteria; phylum Pseudomonadota; class Alphaproteobacteria; order Rhizobiales; family Xanthobacteraceae; genus Bradyrhizobium. The sequence continues at coordinate 131,177 of NZ_CAKZHY010000096.1, forward strand.
CGCGCCGACAAGTTTCTGCTGAACAAGATCGTCTCGTCCGCCACCGCGTTCTTCAACGAGGTGCGCAGCGATCCCAAGCATCCGTTCCGCGGCGAATTCGATCGCATGGTGCTGAGCTTCGTCGATCGGCTCGGCACCGACCAGGCCTATATCGACCGCATCGACGGCTTGAAGCGCGATCTGCTGGCGCGGCCCGAGCTTGCCGATCTCGCCCGCACCGTCTGGTCCAACACGCGCTCCTTCATCGAACGCAGTGCGTCCGGCGAAACGCAGGTTCTGCAGCATCATCTCGCCGGAATGTTCGTCTCGGCGGGCGATGCGCTCGCCGGCGATGCCGAGCTGCGCGGTGAAATCAACAAGGGTCTGGTCACGGTGCTGCACAGCTTCGTCGCCGACCAGAAAAGCGGTGTCTCGACCTTCATTTCCGATCAGGTCAAGGCGTGGGACATGGCGCAGCTGATTTCGCTGATCGAAATCAACATCGGGCGCGACCTGCAATACATCCGCTTCAACGGCTCGCTGATTGGCGGGCTCGCGGGGTTGGCGCTCTACTCCGTAGAATTCCTGCTCCGATTGTTGTGACTTTTCCATCACGGCCGTTAGCATTAACGCGCGGGCCTATTGTGGCCTTGCGTCTCTCCCGCTTGAATGTGCGGAACCGGCCGCCTAGCTGATTCATGTTGCGCTGCGGAACGATCAAGAAGCCGGCGTATTGGAATTCATGCCCATTGCCGGCATCGCGGCCGGCGGGCTCTTCAGGAATTCTTCCAAGGGGATCATTGATGACCGCTACTGCCCAGACGCTGCGTCCGCCGTCCCGTACTCTGATGTTCATGGAAGGGCGCGCGATCCACGAGTTCGGCGCATTCCTCGGCGCGCTGCCGCTGCTGAGCCTTGCGCCGCGCGGCGATGGGCATCCGGTGCTGGTGCTGCCGGGCCTGGTGGCCTCCGACGTCTCCACGCGTGCGCTGCGCGGCTTTCTGACCAGCAAGGGCTATGCGGTCAGCGGCTGGCGCCAGGGCCGCAATTACGGCCTGCGCGAGGGCGTGCAGCATGCGATGGTCGACCTGGTCGAGGAGCTCAGCGACAGGCACGGCCGCAAGATCAGCCTGGTGGGCTGGAGCCTTGGCGGTCTCTATGCCCGCCAGCTCGCCAAGATGATGCCCGAGCGCGTGCGCCAGGTGATCACACTCGGCAGCCCCTTTGCCGGTAATCCCCGGTCGACCAATGCATGGCGCGTCTATGAATGGGCGAGCGGGCGGAAGGCCGACGAGGTCGATCCGCGCTTCGGCGGCGATCTCGCCGTCCCGCCGCCGGTGCCGACCACCGCCATTTTCAGCCGCACCGACGGCGTCTGCGCCTGGCAGGGCTGCATGGAGAAGATGGGCGCGCAGACCGAGAGCATCGAGGTCGAGAGCAGTCATTGCGGCATGGGCCATCATCCCGCCGTCGTCTATGCCGTTGCCGACCGCCTCGCGCAGAAGGAGGGCCAGTGGCGCCCCTTCGATCGCAGCGGCTGGCGCAGCCTGGCCTATCCCGATCCGCACAGGTAGCGCGCTTTCTTACCTCGCCCCGCTTGCGGGGAGAGGTCGGATTGCGTCGAAGATGCAATCCGGGTGAGGGGGTACAGGTCTCACGAACATCTCACGTGCGGAGAGATGCCCCTCACCCCAACCCTCTCCCCGTAAGAACGGGGAGAGGGAGTAGACGAACCAGTCGTCGCCGCCTCCATTGTCGCGCCCGCACCAAACGCGCTAAGCCTGCCGCATGGCGCATCCGCTCTCCCGCATTGTCGACCAGCTCAAGCGTGAGCCGTCACGCACAGGCTCCATCGTCATCACCATGTTCGGTGATGCCATCGTGCCGCGCGGCAGTTCGGTGTGGCTCGGCACGCTGCTGGAATTCTTCGAGGGGCTGGACATCGATGCCGGTGTGGTGCGCACGGCGATGTCGCGCCTCGCCGCCGATGGCTGGCTGACGCGCGAGAAGGTTGGCCGCAACAGCTTTTATCGCCTCGCGGAGAAGGGGCGCGAGACGTTCGAAGCCGCCACGCGTCACATCTACGATCCGCCGCCATCCGACTGGACCGGTCGCTTCGAGCTGCTGCTGATCGGCAACGGCGAGGACCGCGACACCTCGCGCGAGGCGCTGCGCAATGCCGGCTTCGGCAGCCCGCTGCCGGGCGTGTGGGTCGCGCCATCAGGCGTTCCGGTGCCGGAGGAGGCCGCCGGTGCCATTCGCCTCGAGGTCTCGGCCGAGGACGACAGCGGCCGGCGCCTGCTCAGCGCGAGCTGGCCGCTGGAGCGCACCGCGGACGCCTATCTGAAGTTCATGAAGACCTTCGAGCCGCTGCGCGCCGCGCTCGCCCGCGGTTCGGAGCTGTCCGAGGCCGACGCTTTCACGGCGCGCATCCTCCTGATCCACTATTACCGCCGCGTCGTGCTGCGCGATCCGTTGCTGCCCGAAAGCCTGCTGCCGGCGGACTGGCCGGGCAGGGCAGCCCGCCGACTTTGCGGCGACATCTATCGCGCGCTGCTTGCTCCGTCGGAACAATGGCTTGATGGCCACGGAACCAATGAGAAAGGTCCGCTGCCGCCGGCGCGAAAGCTGCTCGAAAGGCGGTTCGGCCATTAGCTGGGGCGCGGGCTCATAAACGCAGCCAGCCATAGGCGGATAGATGCGAATTGGACGAAGGCAAGGTAGTTTCCTGCAAGCTTGTCGTAATGCGTCACCACCTGACCGCATTGCTTGATCCTGTTGAAGAACCGTTCGACGCGGTTGCGAGGGCGGTAGAGGTACGGGTTAAAGCAGATCGGATCGCTGCGGTTGCTTTTCGGCGGGATGTTGGCCCGCGCTTGAAATCACGGGACTGCCGCCAAGCGCAATGTTTCTCTCTCGGACGGTTCGGCGGCCGGCTTCCAAGTTTCAACAAAGCCGCGACTCGGTCAGATTAAAGCGGCCGGCGCGGACAACCGCGATGGGATGGAAGCCGCTCGCGGTCAGAAGCCGACCATATTCGCTGTCCGTCCGTTCCCGTCCGCCCGGACCGCGCAGCATGTTCACATCGCTCATCGCGCACGACCTGCCCGCGTCATCGGTACCGGGCAATTCCGGCATCGCACGTTCGACCAATAGCAGTCTGCCGTTTTGGGGAAGCGCTTTGCGGCAGTTTTTCAAAATGATGCGGCTGCGCTCATCATCCCAGTCGTGAACAACGCTTTTCAAGATGATCGCATCGACCACTACAGGTACCGCTTGAAAGAAATCGCCTGCAACAAAGTCGACGCGGTCCGAGATTCCGAGGCGCCCGAAGTGCTGGTTGGCGGCGTTGGCGCATCTCGGCAGATCGAAAACCGTTCCTCTCATGGTTGAATGTGCTCTCGCCACGGCGCCCATAAGCTCCCCGGAGCCGCCTCCGACGTCCATCAAGTGGGTGATAGTGCCGAAGTCGTAAGCCTGCAGCAGATCGTGTGTGACCAGCCGCGTCAGGTCTGTCATGGCTTCATTGAATATCCGCACCTGCTCTGGCGAGCGCGCCATTAAGTCGAAATTGTCGTCGACGTCCTGAAGTTGGGAAGCCGTCTTGCCCGACATGATTGAATCCAGAAGACCATCCCACCTTCTGGTCAGCATGGAACCTTCAAAAATCACCCAGTTCTTGAATGATCGTCCCGCAGCACCGTCGAGCCCCGCCCCCAGTTCGGTTAGCAAGTAGCGGCCTTCACCGACGCGAGAGCAAATGCCGACGGTCGAGAGAGCGACGAGCAAGCGGGCAAGTGCATCCCGATCCGTGTTGGTTCGGCTCGCAAGTTCGTCGACCGTTTGCGGTCCGTCGCGCAGCAACTCGGCGAGCCCCAGCCGGGCAGCGACATAGATCACTGCCGTCACGCGGTGCGATTGAACAAGATCCAGCAACTTTTCGCGGAGATCGGTGGTCATGTGCCGCTCTAGCCTTCGATCGGGAATCCTGACGCCTTGACGATCGGTCCCCAGCGTTCGAACTCAGCGCGCTGGATATGTTTAAGTTCGTCCGATGTCGTTCCTGTCGGTTCGCACCCCATGGCTTGAATCTTTGCACGCACTGTGGGGTCGCTCCCGATTGCAATGATCTCCTTTCCCACGTGTTCAACGAACTCATGCGAGGAATGCGCAGGCGCATAGAATGCGAACCACCCGGCTGCGTCGATATCGATCCCGCTCTCTTTCAGAGTTGCGGTCTGGGGCAGGAAGGAAGATCGCGCAGCGGCTGCGGTGGCGATGATGCGTATGCCACCGCCCCTGTGTTGCTCCAGGAGTTCAGAAACAAACGCCATATACATCGGGACCCGGCCGGCCAGCACATCTGGGAGGGCAGCAGGCGTACCCTTATAGGGCGTGTGGCGTAGGTTCAGGCCTGTGATCCGGCCAAACTCGCCGCAGATGAAATGAGGCGCTGTACCTGCTCCCGGCGAGCCGTACACGGCCTCTTCGGGATTGGCCTTCATCCAGTCGATGAGTTCGTGCACCGAATGGATGGGTAGCTTCCCGCTGACGGCCAGAGCGAGATCGACCGTCATCACCTGCGAAAGTGGCACGAAGTCGCGCTCTGCATCATATCCCAGGCTCTTGAAGAGATGCGGCTGAAGTGTGAACTGCGAAGCGGAAGCAAACAGCACTGCCTCCTCTCGCGGTGCGGCATTCTTGACCGCCTGAGCACCGATGCGCCCGCCGGCGCCAGCAAGGTTCTCTACAATCGCCACCTGGCCGAGCCTGGTATTAAGTTGCTCGGCAAACAGCCGGGCGATCGAATCTCCCGACCCGCCAGGCGCGAATGGAAACACGATCTTCAGCGGCGTGTCGGCAGCAATAAGGGGTAGCGGAAGAGCCAGAGCTGAAAACCCGGCGAATATGGCGCGACGCGAGAGAAGCTGCATGGCGTTCTCCATGTGCTTGGGACAGCCATGCGATGATCCGGCCGGCTTTCCATCTCGCTATTCTGGAGCAACAAAGCTATAACCCGAAATCGCATTTTCCTATCGGGCTATAACGTGAGGTGAATACCCATGCAGTGGCACGAAAGCATAGGCCGGCGCCTGCGCCTCAAGGATCTGCATACGCTGCAGACCGTCGCGGAGGTCGGCAGCATGGCCAAGGCGTCTCGCCGTCTCGGGTTGTCGCAGCCGGCGATTTCCAAAGCTATCACCGATATGGAGCATGCCGTCGGAGCTGCGCTGCTGGATCGCACTTCGCGCGGAGTTGAACTCACCGAATGCGGTCGTCTTCTTGTCGATCGCACGCGCGTCGTCTTCGACGAAATAAAGCTAGGTGTTGCGGAGGTCGTGCAAAGGTCGGATCCGGCGCAAGGGTTCGTTGCGATCGGTACAACCGAGCCGGTCACCGCTATCGTTACGGAAATTATCGAACATCTCGTCCGCAGATATCCGGGCATAAAGTATCATATCACGATAGGCGATCGGGATGCGCTGGAGCATGCTCTGCGCCAGAGAATGCTTGATCTGGCCATAACGCGATGGTCGCCGTTGCCGGCCGCCGATGATTTGTCCGCGGAGGTGCTCTTTAGATCCTCCCTTGCGGTGATGGCGGAGCGAAAGCATCCGCTCCTGCGATCGAGGAAGAAATTGAAACTCGCAGAACTAATGCAAGAGCAATGGACGCTCTCGCCGCCCGATACTTTTTTGGGACGTACCGGCGCCGAGCTATTTCGGCGACACAATCTGCCGCTTCCGCCAACCACCGTCACCACGATTTCAATCTACATGCGGTTGAATCTGTTGGCGAGCAGCCGGTTCATAACCCTATTGCCCATGCAGATACTCAGAATGCGATCGAGTAGCGCATGGCTGCGCGCGCTGAACGTCGATCTTGGCGATACATCCGCGCCGATAGCCTCGATCACCTTGAAGGGACGACGGGCCGGAGGTGCCGTTAAACTATTCCAAGAGGCCAGCCGGGATGTCTGTAAGGCGCTGGTTGGAGTGAACTGATTGGTCCGAGCGGACTGTTCATAAGCGGAACTGACGAATTTATGAGTACGCGTGCTAGGTCCGGGCGAGCTGCGCATTACATTGCCCTCGCCCTTTGTGAGAGAGGGCAGCTCCGCCGGCGGATGCGATCTCGCTAGGGTGAGAAGTTCTTCTCCACACGCATTCGATGATTGGTTGAGGTGCGCGGGGAGAACCCCTCATCCGCCTTGCCTTCGGCAAGGCACCTTCTCCCGCAGGGGGAGAAGCAAAGAGCGTCCCGAGCCTCGCATTTATGTTACAGAAATATCTTGCATGACGTAATTTTTGTTATATATTGCCTCTCAATAAACGGGAGGACGCGCATGTATACCCAGGCGCTGAACACGGCCGAGACCGACGATCGCGGTCTTGAGGATGCGGCCAAGGCCGCGCGGTTCCAGGCCCGCATTGATGCCGAGGAGCGGATCGAGCCGAACGACTGGATGCCGGCGGCGTATCGCAAGACGCTCACCCGCCAGATCTCCCAGCACGCTCACTCCGAAATCGTCGGCATGCTGCCCGAAGGCAACTGGATCACGCGCGCGCCGACCTTGCGCCGCAAGGCCGCGCTGCTCGCCAAGGTGCAGGACGAGTGCGGCCACGGGCTTTATCTTTACGCCGCCGCCGAGACGCTCGGCTCTTCGCGCGAAAAGCTGGTCGACGCGATGCTCGCCGGCAAGGCCAAGTACTCTTCGATCTTCAATTATCCGACGCTGACTTGGGCCGACATCGGCACGATCGGCTGGTTGGTCGACGGCGCCGCGATCATGAACCAGATCCCGCTGTGCCGCTGCTCCTACGGTCCCTATGCGCGCGCGATGATCCGCGTCTGCAAGGAGGAATCGTTCCACCAGCGCCAGGGCTACGAGATTATGATCACCCTGTGCCGCGGCTCGGACGAGCAGAAGGCGATGGCGCAGGACGCGTTGAACAGATGGTGGTGGCCGGTGCTGATGATGTTCGGCCCGCCTGATGCAACCAGCCAGCACAGCGACACCTCGACCAAGTGGAAGATCAAGCGCTTCTCCAATGACGAGCTGCGCCAGAAATTCGTCGATGCCACCGTGCCGCAGGCGCAGTATCTCGGCCTCACCATTCCCGATGCCGGCATGACCCAGGATGCGGACGGGCACTGGCGTTACAGCGAGATCGACTGGACCGAGTTCAAGCAGGTGCTCGCCGGCAACGGCCCCTGCAACCGCGACCGCATCGCCGCGCGCCGCAAGGCCCATGATGACGGAGCCTGGGTGCGCGAGGCCGCGGCCGCCTATGCCGCAAAGCGCGCGCAGCGTCAGACCGCCCAAGCCGCGGAATAGGGAGATCAATATGGCCACGCCGAACACGCCGCTGTGGGAAGTCTTCATTCGCAGTCGCAACGGGCTCGCGCACAAGCATGTCGGGTCGCTGCATGCGAGCGATGCCACCATGGCGCTGCAAGCCGCCCGTGACATCTACACCCGCCGCGGTGAGGGCCTCTCCATCTGGGTCGTGCCGTCCACCGCGATCACAGCGAGCGATCCCGCCGAGAAGGGCATGATGTTCGAGCCGGCGGAATCGAAGATCTACCGGCACCCGACCTTCTACGAGGTGCCGGAAGAAGTGGGGCATATGTAGCGCTCTTTCCCCTCATGGTGAGGAGCCGCGAAGCGGCGTCTCGAACCATGAAGGCCGTAACCTGCGGCCATCCTTCGAGACGGCGCTTCGCGCCTCCTCAGGATGAGGTCGGAACAAGTGGCAAGATGGATAGGATAGATGCCAGTCGCCAACATCCAGGTCTCCGAAACACCGCTAGTGCTCTACGCGCTGCGCCGGGCCGACGACGCGCTGATCCTCGGCCATCGGCTGTCGGAATGGTGCGGACACGCGCCGATGCTGGAAGAGGATATGGCGCTCTCCAACATCGCGCTCGATCTGATCGGTCAGGCGCGCGAGCTCTATAGCTACGCCGCCAGGGCCGAAGGCGGTGATAACGACGAGGACAAGCTCGCATACCTGCGCGATGTCAGGCAGTACCGCAATCTGCTGCTGGTCGAGCAGCCGAATGGCGACTTTGCCCAGACGCTGGTCCGGCAGTTCTTCTATTCGGCATTCGCGGATCTTTATTGGCGCGCGATGATGACCTCGCGCGATACGACGCTCGCCGCGATTGCCGCCAAGTCGGAGAAGGAGAGCGCGTATCATCTGCGGCATTCCTCGGAATGGATCATCCGGCTTGGCGACGGCACGGACGAGAGCCACGCCCGCGCGCAAGCCGCGATCAATCATCTCTGGGCCTTCACCGGCGAGATGTTCGCCGTCGATGACGGCGAACGTGCCCTTATCCATGCCGGTATCGCCGTCGATCCCGGCACGTTGCGCGGCCGTTGGCTGACGACGCTCTCCGACGTCGTCAGCGAAGCCACGCTCACGCTGCCGCAGAACGACTGGATGCAACAGGGCGGCCGCGCCGGCCGCCACAGCGAGCATCTCGGCCACCTCCTGTCCGAGCTGCAATCGATGCAGCGCACTTTCCCGGGGCAGACATGGTGAGCGTGCTGGAGCGCGACAGCGAGCTGCGCCAGCGCGCCTGGGACGCGGCGGCGAGCGTGGTCGATCCCGAGATTCCGGTGTTGACCATCGCCGACCTCGGTGTGCTGCGTGATGTCACCCTCGATGGCGATCACGTCGAGGTCGCGATCACCCCGACCTATTCGGGCTGCCCGGCGATGAACATGATCGCGCTGGAAATCGAGATCGCGCTGGAACGTGCCGGCTTCCGCCGTCCGAAGGTGCGGACCGTGCTGTCGCCAGCCTGGACGACGGACTGGATGAGCGAGGCGGGACGGCAGAAGCTGCGCGCTTACGGCATCGCGCCGCCGCAGGCTTCACAGTCGCGTCGCGCGCTCTTTGGCGAACAGACGGTGGCGTGCCCGCAATGCGGCTCTGAGAAGACCGAGCTGTTGTCCGAATTCGGCTCGACCTCTTGCAAGGCGCTCTGGCGATGCCAGGCCTGCCGCGAACCCTTCGACTATTTCAAGTGTCATTGAGTTGAACGAAATGCCAACCCCATCGTCATTGCGAGGAGCGAAGCGACGAAGCAATCCAGACTGTCTCCGCGGAGGGACTCTGGATTGCTTCGCTTCGCTCGCAATGACGACGTCCCAGATCTAGGGCAACCCGATGTCAGCAGCCGCACCGCGCTTTCACCGCCTGGCCGTCAACGACCTCCGCCGTGAGGCCTCGGACGCCGTCTCGATGACCTTCACCATTCCTCGCGAACTTGCCGACGACTATGCTTTCAGTCCCGGCCAGTACCTGACGCTGCGCACCACGCTTGATGGCGAGGAGGTGCGCCGTTCCTATTCGATCTGCTCCGGCCCCGATGACGGCGAGATCCGCATTGCCGTGAAGAAGGTCGACGGCGGCGCGTTTTCGAGCTGGGCTGCGGACGAGCTGAAACGCGGCGACGAGCTCGACGTGATGACGCCGACGGGCCGTTTTGGTGTGATCTCTCCGACTGAAGCCGGACGCATCCATGTCGGCTTTGCCGCAGGCTCCGGCATCACGCCCATCCTGTCGATCGTCAAGGGCGTGCTGGCGCGCGAGCCGGCCAGCCGCTTCTTCCTGTTCTACGGCAATCGCGCGACCGACAACATCATGTTCCTCGAGGCGCTGGAGGAATTGAAGGATCGCTTCATCGACCGCCTTTCGATCTTCCACGTCATCTCGGGTGAAGAGCAGGACATTCCGATCCTGCATGGCCGACTCGATGGCGACAAGGTGAGGGTGCTGTTGCGCTCGCTGGTCCCCGCCGAAAGCGTCGACCATGTCTTCATCTGCGGTCCGTCAGGCATGAGCGAAGACATCGAGGCGACCTGCCGCAACCTCGGCATCGCCGATGATCGTATCCACGTCGAGCGCTTCGTTTCGGAGTTTGGCGGCAAGCCGCGACCGAAAAAGATCGTGGCACCAGATGCGCCGCCCAAGGCGATCGCCTCGCTGATCATCGACGGCAAGCGCCGCGACGTGCCGGTCGCGGAGGACGAGGCGATCCTGGATGCCGCGCTGCGCGCCGGCGTGGACCTGCCATTCGCCTGCAAGGGCGGGATGTGCTCGACCTGCCGCGCAAAACTGGTCGAGGGCGAGGCGCCCATGGACATCAATTATTCGCTGGAGCCCTGGGAGCTGAAGGCAGGTTTCGTTCTCACCTGCCAGGCCAAGCCATCGTCGGAACGGGTGGTGGTCGATTACGACCACGTTTGACAGGCTTGGCTATCAAGCAGAACATCATGAGCAAGCAGTTCGCCGGGAGAAACGCGTGAACGTCAAAGCCGCCCTGTCGCCTGAAAATGTTGCCCGCGCCTGTGCCGATGCGATGTGGGCGGAGGACGATGCGTCCAAGGGTCTCGACATGGAGATCGTCGAGGTGGGCCCCGGCTTTGCGACGCTGGCCATGATGGTGCGGCCCGACATGGTCAACGGCCAGCGCATCGCTCATGGCGGCTTCATCTTCACGCTCGCCGATTCCGCCTTCGCCTTTGCCTGCAATTCGCATAATGACCGTGTCGTCGCGGCGCAGGGTCAGATCACCTTCATCAGACCAGGCAAGCTCGGCGACCGCCTCGTCGCCAAGGCGCGTGAAGTCACGCGCGGTGGGCGCTCCGGTATCTATGATGTGCGCGTCACCGCCGGTGATACCGTCATTGCCGAATTCCGTGGGCATTCGCGTGTCATTCCGGGCACGTGGCTGCCGACGCCAGATCAATAAAAGAGAAGAACACATCAATGTGGGGAAACGAGTATGGCTTCAACGAAGCTGAAGGACGGCGGCCGGACCTATAGGGCCGAGATGGATGCGCAGGAGCGCGCCTCCCGCGATGAGATCATGGCGCTGCAGACGCGGCGGCTGGCCTGGTCGCTGAAGCACGCCTACGACAACGTCGCGCATTATCGCAAGGCTTTCGACAAAGCCGGTGTGCACCCGTCCGATTTTCGCGAGCTGTCGGATCTCGCGAAATTCCCATTCACGCTGAAGACGGACCTGCGTGACAATTATCCCTTCAACATGTTCGCCGTGCCGCGCGAAAAGCTGGTGCGTGTGCATGCCTCCTCGGGCACAACGGGCAAGCCGATCGTCGTCGGCTATACGCAAGCCGACATCGAGACCTGGTCGGGGGTGATGGCGCGCTCGATCCGCGCCGCCGGTGGCCGCACCGGCATGATCATCCATAATGCCTACGGCTATGGCCTGTTCACCGGCGGGCTCGGTGTGCACTACGGTGCCGAGAAGCTCGGCTGCACGGTGGTGCCGATCTCCGGCGGCATGACCGAGCGGCAGGTGCAGCTCATCAACGACTTCCGGCCCGACATCATCACGGTGACGCCGAGCTACATGCTGGCGATCCTGGATGAGTTCAAGCGCCAGAAGCTCGATCCGCACCAATGCTCGCTCAAGGTCGGCATCTTCGGCGCCGAGCCCTGGACCAATGCGATGCGTGGCGAGATCGAGGACGCCTTCGACATGGACGCAACCGACATCTACGGCCTGTCCGAAGTGATCGGCCCCGGCGTCGCGCAGGAGTGCATCGAGACCAAGGACGGGTTGCACGTCTGGGAAGACCATTTCTACCCTGAAGTGATCGACCCCGAGACCGGCGCGGTGCTGCCTGACGGAGAGAAGGGCGAATTGGTCTTCACCTCGCTGACCAAGGAAGCGTTCCCCGTGATCCGCTATCGCACCCGCGACCTGACGCGGCTGCTGCCGGGCACCGCGCGGCCGGGCATGCGGCGGATGGAGAAGGTGACGGGCCGCTCGGACGACATGATCATCCTGCGCGGCGTCAATCTGTTCCCGACCCAGATCGAAGAGGTGCTGCTCGCGACCGACTGGTGCGGTGGTCACTTCATTCTCGAACTGACCCGCGAAGGGCGCATGGACGAGCTGACCATCATTGCCGAAGCCCGGCCCGAGAGCTGGGACGGTCGCGGGCTTGTCGACCATGCCGACCGGATATCGACCCACATCAAAAACACGATCGGCGTCAGCTCCAGGGTTCAGGTGGTCGCGCCCGCCACGCTGGAACGCTCGCTCGGCAAGGCCAAGCGGCTCTATGACAAGCGGCCCAAGGACTGACGGCTGATCCCGCGGCCTCAACTACCTCCCGTCATCCTGAGGCGCTCTCAGTGCGGTGCGCGGCACCGCACTGAGAGCCTCGAAGGATGAACGCCCCGCTGCAGCATCCGGGCCGTCGCCCTTCGAGGGCCGCTGAAGAAGCGGCCACCTCAGGGTGACGGTGCGCGCCACCATGAGCCGGTTGACTTGACCGCTTCCAAGGGCGACAAGGCCCGCGAGAAATCGCGGGCCTTTCCCATGTCGCCAGCCGAAACCAGGACCATCGAGGCACGCTGCGTTCGCCTCAATACCAAGGCCGAAAACGCAGCTGCCCTTGCTCCGACCATCGAGCGTCGCACGCTTACGCGTGGCGCGAACGATCTCTTGATCGAGGTGAAGGCCGCGGCCGTCAACCCGTCTGACGTCAAGGCGGCGACCGGGCTGATGCCCTATGCCGTGTTCCCGCGCACGCCGGGCCGCGATTACGCCGGCGTCGTGATCGACGGGCCCGCCGGCACCGTTGGCCGCGAGGTGTTCGGTTCGTCCGGCGATCTCGGCATCCGCCGCGATGGCACGCATGCGAGCCATCTCGTCGTGGAGGCCGACGCCGTGGTGGAGAAGCCGAAGGCGGTGTCCTGGGAGGAGGCCGCCGGCATCGGCGTGCCGTTCGTGACCGCCATGGAAGGGTTTCGCCGCGCCGGCATTCCGAAGGCGAGCGAAACGGTGCTGGTGTTCGGTGTCAACGGCAAGGTAGGCCAGGCCGCCGTGCAGATCGCGACCTGGCAGGGTGCGCGCGTGATGGGCGTGGTGCGCAAGGCGGAAGCTTATGAGGGCCACAGCAATGCGCCAATCGAGGTGATCGATGCGTCCGCCGTCGAAATCGCCACGCGTGTACGCGAACTCACCAGTGGCAAGGGCGTCGACATCGTCTTCAACACGGTCGGCGATCCCTATTTCCAGGCTGCGCACAAGTCGCTTGCGTTGCGCGGCCGCCAGATCCTGATCGCCGCGATCGACCGCATCGTGCAATTCAACATTCTCGAATTCTATCGCGGACAGCACACCTATGTCGGGATCGATACGCTCGGTCTGTCCTCGGCTGCGACGGGCGCTGTGCTGCGCGATCTCGGCCCTGGCTTTGCGAGCGGCCATTTGAAGCCATTCCCGATCAAGGCGGATGCGATCTATCCGCTCGAGCGCGCGAAAGAGGCCTATGTCGCTGTCGCAGGCTCCTCGCGTGACAGGGTCATCCTGAAGCCGTAACACACCATCATTGCGAGCGCAGCGAAGCAATCCAGACTGCGCTGCGCTCGCAATGACGGAGAATGGCGAGAGGCCTGAGAACATCAGATGGAACCGACCCAACTTGTCATCCTTGCCGGCCTCGTCATTGGCGTCGTCTATGGCTCCGTCGGCTTGCTGAGCGGCTTCTGCCTGATGAGCAGCATGCGCGGATGGCTGGCGAAAGGAGATGGGCGACTGGTGCGAACCTACGCGCTGGCGATGGCGGTTGCGATTGCCGCGAGCCAATTCCTTGCTGGCAGCGGCATGGTCGATCTCGGCAAGTCGATCTATCTGCAACAGACCTTTTCGGTGCCCGTGCTGTTCCTTGGCGGCTTGCTGTTCGGCTACGGCATGGTGCTCTCGAACGGCTGTGGCTCGCGCGCGCTGGTGCTGCTCGGCCGCGGCAATCTCCGCTCCTTCGTCGTGGTGATCGTGCTCGCCATCGCCGCGCAGATGACGCTCAAGGGCCTGATCGCGCCGGCGCGTATCGCGCTGGTTCAGGCCTCGCAGACCACCATCAGCGTGAATTCGTTGCCCTCGATGCTCGCGACGCTCGGTGCCACGGAGGCGGTTTCGCGCGCGTTGGCTGCGGCTGTGCTGGTCGTTGCCTTGATCCTGTTTGCCTTCGCCCATCCGGCATTCCGCCGTTCGCCGGGCCAGATCGCGGCCGGCGCCATCGTGGGCGTACTCGTTGCCGGCGGCTGGTACGTCACCGGCTATCTCGGTGCTGATGATTTCAATCCCGTCCCGGTGACGTCGCTGACCTTCATCGCGCCCATCGCCGATAGCCTGCAATATGCGATGCTCTCGACCGGCCTGACGCTGAACTTCGGCATCGCGACGGTCGGCGGCGTGTTCGCCGGCAGCCTGGTCACCGCGCTCGTCACTGGCCGGTTTCACCTCGAAGGTTATTCTTCGCCGCGTCACATGCTGCGCTCGGCCGGTGGTGCTGCGCTGATGGGGATCGGTGGCGTGATGGCGTTTGGCTGCTCGATCGGGCAGGGGCTCACCGGCGTCTCGACGCTTGCGGTCGGTTCGTTCATCGCAGTCGGCGGCATCCTGCTCGGCACGGCGGCGGGCCTGCGCGGCAACTTGCGCGTTCAGCCGCTCGCGGTCGCCTGACGGCGCAACATCCGGTCACCGAGAGTCGCAAGGCCAATCCCTGAAACGATCAGCGCGGCTGCGATGACGAGGCTGATGTCGATCGGCTCGCCCAGCAGGATCGCCGCGCTGGCGATGCCGACCAGCGGCGTCCCGGTGGTGCCGAGTGCCGTCGTCAGCGCCGAGATGCTCTTGTTGACCATCGACATCGCCCAATAGGCCAGCGCCGTCCCGATCAGGCCGGGATACAGGAACAGCAGCACCAGCTTCCACGACCATTCGGCGTGCGGCAGGCCATCGGTGATGACAGCCAGCGTCGTGAGCACGATCGTCGCGACCAGCACCTGCCAGATCAGGAGCTGGAGCGGAGAGCCGATCCAGCGATGCGCCCTGAGATAGATGATGTTGGCGGCCCAGGCGATCGCGGCGAGGATCACCATGCCGGCGCCGAGCAGGACGTTGCTGTTGGTCCAGTCGATCGAGGTCGGATTGAGGATGACGGCGAGGCCGACCAGGCCGAACAGGGCGCCGGCAAGCTTGGGCGCCGTCAGCGTGTCCTTGCCGAGGATGGGCGCTGCGATCGCGACCCAGAGCGGCGTGGTGTAGCCGAGCACGATGGCCTTGCTCGCCGGCAGATAGCGCACACCGGCAGCGACCAGGACGGAGAAGATCGTCATGTGCAGCAGGGCTACGCTGAGGACCACCGGAATGTCTCGCCGTTCCGGGACCACCAGGTTGTTGCTCAGCCCAAGGATCACGAACAATCCCGCCAGTGCGATCCAGCTCCGGATCGCCGAGGTCCACAGTGGCGGAAGGAACTGCACGAGCTGCTTCGTCATCGACCAGTTCACGCCCCAGGCCAGCACGACGATGAGGAACAGGCCGAGGGCGGCGCCGGCAGACAGGGAAGAGTTCATCGCAAGGTCCTTGAAGCGGCTCGACGGGCTGGATAGCATCCGCTCTGGCACCTGAAAAAGTGCCAGATTGGAAAGGAATGAGGTGCCAGTTTCGGACAGCATGATCTCCGGCCTGATCGACCTGAATCGCGACGACGAGCAGGGGCTGGTGGCGCAACTGACCCGCCAGCTTCGCGGCCTGATCGCGGCCGGCCGCATCGAAAGAGGCCGCGCGCTGCCCTCGAGCCGCCGGCTCGCCAGCGATCTCGGTGTCTCGCGCAACACGGTCACTTATGCGTTCGAGCAGCTGGCCGCGGAGGGATATGTTGCGGCCTCGCACGGACGTCGTCCTGTCGTGACCGTCGAGGGCGGCCGCATCGAAGGCGGAGGCCTTGCCGCATCGAACGCGCGTTCCGCGAGGCCCCAGCTCTCGCCCTGGGCCTGCAAGCTCAAAGAGACCGATTGGCCGATGTCCTATCAGGCGCCGCTCAAGCCGTTGCGGCCGGGGCACGGCGATTTCAGGGAGTTTCCGAACGAGGTCTGGGCGCGGTGCCTGCGCCGCAGCGCCGTGCGTGCGGCGAGGCGCGAGCTTGGTCCGGTCAACCGCACACGGCTGCGCGAGGCGCTGGCGCATTATTTGGCGACCAGCAGGGGCGTTCGCGCCGCGCCGGACCAGGTCATGATCCTGCCGAGTGCGCAGGCCGCCCTGACCTTGATTGCGGCTGTCCTCATCACGCCGGGCGACGGGGTCTGGGTCGAAGATCCCGGCTATCCCGGCGCCGCGGCCGCCTTCCGCGCGTCCGGCGCGCGCGTCACCGGCATCAGGCTGGACGAACAGGGCATGCAGCAAATGCCGGCAATGGCCGCTCCAAAACTCGTTTTCATGACGCCATCGCACCAGCATCCGACCGGACGGCTGATGTCGCTGGCCCGCCGCACCGCGTTTCTCGGATCAAGCCGGCCCGGCAGGACCTTCATCGTCGAGGACGATTACGATGGCGAATTCCATTACGACAGTCGCCCGGTGCCGTCGCTGCAAGGGCTCGATCCCCACGGCCGCGTGTTCTATGTCGGCACGTTCTCGAAGGCGATGACGTCGGATATAAGGCTTGGCTATCTCGTCGTGCCCGAAGCGCTGGTCAGCACGTTCGAGATCGCGCAGCGGCACATCGGGTTGATCGCGTCGAGCCACATCCAGGAAGCGCTCGCCGAGTTCATCGCCGACGGGCATTTTCTGGCACATCTGCGCCGGATGCGCCGGCTCTACCATCTCAGGCGCGATCATCTCGTCGATGCGATGGAACGACATCTCGGCGAGGTGCTGGCGGCCGAGGTGCCCTCGGGCGGCATCCAGCTCGTCGCGCGCCTCAAACGCGGGCGCGCCGATCAGGCGGCCGTGAAGCGCCTGGCCGACGCCGGCGTTGAAACGCGCGCCTTGTCGAGCCTGGCGCTCGGCAAGCCGCGCGATCACGGCCTGCTGCTCGGCTTTGCGGCCTGGCGCGAGAGCGAGATCAGTGCGGCGGTGCGAACGATGGCGGCGTGCTTCTAGTCCACGGCCCTGGTTACGATACGGATCTCCGAGGTCAGCGTCCGGTGCACCGGGCACTTGTCGGCGATCTCCATCAGCTTCTTGCGCTGCTCGGCATCGAGCGCGCCGTCGATCGCGATATCGCGCTCGATCTGGTCGAGCATTCCGTCGCGCGTCTCGCACTCGGCGCAGTCCTTGGCGTGGATCTTGGAATGCTTCAGCGTGACGGTGACGCGGTCGAGCGGCAACGATTTGCGATCGGCATAGAGGCGCATGGTCATGGAGGTGCAGGCGCCGAGACTAGCCAGCAGGAAATCATAGGGACCGGGGCCGGCATCCTCGCCGCCGGCAGGCTTCGGCTCGTCCGCCACCAGATGATGCGGACCCACGGTGATGAGCTGGTTGAACTTGCTCTTGCGGGTCTCCTGCACCACGACCTTTCGCGGTTCCCCCGCAATATCCGCCGCTTTCGCAGGCTTTGCCGTGTCGATGTATCGGCTCGCCCAGGCGGCAATCACGTCGGCCGCATAGAGCGCATCCGCCGGCTTCGTCAGCAGGTGATCGGCATGGTCGAGCGAGACGAAGCTCTTGGGATGCCTGGCCGCAACGAAGATTTTGGTCGCGTTGTCGATGCCGACGGTGTCGTCGACGGGCGACTGCATCACCAGAAGCGCCTTGTGCAGCTCGGTGATGTCCTTCATCAGCTCGTGCTCGACGACGTCGTCGAGGAATTCGCGCTTGATCCGGAATGGACGACCCGCAAGCGACACTTCGACCTCGCCCTTCGCGCGGATCGCATCCACATGTTCCCCGAACAGGCCGGTGACATGAGCCGGGTCGGATGGCGCTGCGATGGTGACGACAGCCTTCGCCTCTGGAATCTTGCCGGCGGCCGCCAGGATCGCCGCGCCGCCCAGGCTATGACCGATCAGGATCGACGGCGCCTTGCGGGTCGTGCGGAGATGATCGGCCGCGTGCACGAGATCGGCGATGTTCGAGGAAAAGGTCGAATTGGCGAAATCGCCTTCGCTGGAGCCGAGCCCGGTGAAGTCGAAGCGCAAGACCGCGATGCCCTTGGCGGCCAGCGCGACCGAGATGCGCTTGGCTGCCAGTGCGTCCTTGCCGCAGGTGAAGCAGTGCGCGAACAGCGCGTAGGCTGCAGGCTCGCCGTCCGGCAGCTCCAGCGCCGCTGCGAGCTGATGACCGCCTTCGCCCGTGAATTGGAAGCGTTCCGTCGGCATGGGCTTCCCCTTGTTTGTTCGAGTCTAGTCCCCTGAATAGCGTTGCTCGGCCCAGGGATCGCCGCGGCTATGATAGCCGCGAACTTCCCAAAACCCGGGCGCGTCCTCAGTCACGAATTCGATGGCCTGCAGCCATTTTGCGCTCTTCCAGAAATAGAGATGCGGCACGACGAGCCTGACAGGGCCGCCATGCTCGTCCGACAGCGGTTGGCCGGACCAGCTATGGGCGAGCAAGGCATCCTCGGCGGCAAAGTCCTCCAGCGCGAGGTTGGTGGTGTAGCCGTCATAGGAATGCAGCACCACGAAGTGCGCATCGTCGCGCGGCTGGCAGGCCGCCAGCAGCTCACGCGTCGCGAGCCCTTCCCACTGATTGTCGTAGCGCGACCAGGTCGTGACGCAATGAATGTCGGAGATGAACTGCGCCTGCTTCTGCGCGGCGAATTCGGCATATGTCCAGAATATGGGAGTCTCGACCGCGCCGTAGACGTCGAGCCGCCAACGCTCGCGCGACACCGGCGGCATCACGCCGAGATCGAGCACCGGCCAGTCCTTGGTCAGGTGCTGGCCCGGCGGCAGCCGCTGGTCCTCGGGGCGCGTGACCTTGCCGGTGAGGAAGCGGCCCTCGCGCGCCCATTTCTCCTTGGTGCGCGTCAGCTTGCTGTCGGATGGCGTTTCGTCGGCCATGATCTGCTCGAAGTCGGCTACTGGTGGCGATGCATCGCGGATTCACGCTTGGTGTCGCGCATGGTGGAATAGATGATCAGCGACAGGAAGATGACACTGGCGAGATAATAGTAGAACCACTGCTCATGCCCGATCGTCTTGAAATAAAGCGCGATGGCCGGCGCCGTGCCGCCGAAGATCGAGACGGTGATCGCATAGGGCAGGCCGACGCCCAGCGCGCGGACATTGGTCGGGAACAGCTCGGCCTTCACCACGGCGTTGATCGAGGTATAACCGGCAACGAACAGCCAGGCGCAGCAGATCAGGATGAAGGCCATGAAGGGCGATTTGGTCTCCTTCAGCGTCATCAGCAGCGGCACGGTCGCGAGCGTGCCGGCGACGCCGAAGAAGATCAGCAGCGGCTTGCGCCCGATCTTGTCGGAGATCGCGCCATAGATCGGCTGCAGGATGGTCGCGAAGATCAGCGTGCCGAAAATCACGAAGGTGGTCTGGTCCTCGGTCAGGCCCACCGAGAGCTTGACGAATGTCTGCATATAGGTGGTGAAGGTGTAGAACGCGGCGGTGCCGCCGGCGGTGAGGCCGACCACGAGCAGCAACTCGCGCGGATAGCGCAGCAGATTGGTGATCGACCCTGATGGTTTCACCACCTTCTTGGCTTCCTCGAAGGCTTCGGTCTCGTGCAGATTGCGCCGCATCACCGCGGCAAAGATCGCGAGTGCCGCACCGATCGCAAACGGAATGCGCCAGCCCCAGGCCTTCAGCTCATCGGGTGTGAGGAAGACCTTTTGCAGGAGCAGCAGCACGATGATCGCAGTCAGCTGGCCGCCGATCAGCGTGACGTACTGGAAGCTCGAATAGAAGCCGCGGTGCTTGGGATCGGCGACCTCGCTCAGATAAGTGGCGCTGGCGCCGTATTCGCCACCCAAGCTCAGGCCCTCGATGACGCGGGCGAGCGCCAGGATGACAGGCGCAGCGAAGCCGATCGTGGCATAGGTCGGCGTCAGCGCGATGATCAGCGAGCCGAAGCACATGAACACGACCGACAGGGTCAGCGAGATGCGGCGGCCGTAATGGTCGGCAAGGTAACCGAAGAACCAGCCGCCCAAGGGGCGCATCAGGAAGGTCGCCGCGAAGATCACGGCGGCGTTCAATTGTTGCACCACGGGATCGTTGCCGGGGAAGAAGGCCGGGGCGAAATAGAGCGCAAACGCCGTATAGGCGTAGAAGTCGTACCACTCGACGAGATTGCCGATGGAGCCGATGAAGATCGCCTTGATCCGCCGCTCGGCGTCGGCGATGTCGAAATGGTCGGAGGCCGGTTGGGTTAGTTGTTCTGTCACGTCCGGCCTCCCAGAAATCCATTGTCTGGGTGCCTACATCGCCTTTCCGAGCAGAAATGGCAACTGGCGGGGTCCGCGCACCGTGCCCTGCGACCAGGTCACGGTCCCGGCAGGATCGAGGGCGAAGTCCGGAATCCGCTTCAGCCATTCCTCGAGCGCAACCTGCATCTCCATCCGCGCCAGGTTGGAACCGACGCAGCGGTGGATGCCGAGGCCGAAGGCGGCATGGCGGTTCTCCCGGCGATCGATCACGACCTTGTCGGCATCCGGAAACATCTTGGGGTCCCGGTTGGCGGCCGGGAACGACAGCAGCACCATGTTGCCCGCCTTGACCGGACAGCCCGAAACCGTGGTTTCCTTGACCACCTCGCGCGCCATCGTCACAGGCGAATAGGCGCGCAGCAACTCCTCCACGGCGGTGGGAATCAGCTCCGGCTCGGCGATCAACCGCTCGCGGTCTACCGGCGTCCGGGCGAGATGCCACAGTGAGGAGCCGATCGCGCTCCACGTGGTGTCGATGCCGGCGATCAGAAGCAGCCGCAGCGAGCCCAGCACGTGCGACTCTTCCAGCGGCTGGCCTTCCTTGTCCTTGGCATTCATCAGATAGGAGATGAGGTCGTCGGTCGGCTTCGACCTGCGCTCTTCGATATGTGTCCTGAAATAGGCGCTCATCTCCTGAACCGCCTGGAGCAGCTTGGTCTCGTCCTTGATGCCGAGCTCCAGGATCATGTGGATCCAGGTGATGAACAGGTCGCTGTCGCTTTCGGGAATGCCGAGCATGTGGGCAATGGCCCGAACCGGGATGTACTTGCTGTAGCGCGCCGCAGCGTCGACCCTGCCGTCGGCGATGAAGCCGTCGATCAGCTCGTTGCAGATCGCCCGCATCCGCGGTTCCAGCTTCTTCATCGCATCCGGCGTGAAGGGCGGCAGCAGCAATTGCTTGGCCGGCTTGTGCACGGGCGGATCCGACGTGATCGGCGGGGCTGCGTTTCTGGCAACCTCGGGCCGGACATCGCGAACGATGATGCGGCGCGAGGAGAAATGCTCGGTGTCGTTGGCGATCTCGCGCACCGCCTCATAGGTCGTCGGCATGTAGCAGCCGAGAAAGCGCTCCGTGTGCACGAGCGGGCTCGCGGCGCGCAGCTCCTCCCAGATTGGAAACGGATCCTCCGTCCATTGCGGATCGGTGTGGTCGAAGTCGTTGACCCAGTCGGTCACGGGCGGATGAGCGGCGGGCTGGCTCACGTCGGACATCGGAAAAATCCCTTAGATATCGCTTGGGGTTCGTGTTCGCTGAAGGTACGCAAGGCGTGAGCGGGCAGGGCCGCGCTACTCCTCGATCACATCGATCGCGATTTCCGGGCAATTGGATTTGGCAAGCCAGGCCTTGTCTTCGAGGCCAGGCGGAACGGTGCCGTCGCCGACCTCGTGGGCGTTGCCGTATTCGTCGAGCTCGAACAATTCAGGCGCCAGCGCCTTGCAGCGTGCATGCCCCTGGCATTTGTCGGGATCGACGTGAACTTTCAGTCGTTCTGCCATTGCGGCTCCCTTGGTCTTATCCGCGAAGCCCGAAGGGCAGCGCGCGTTCCTCTTGTCAAATTTGTCCGCGGCATTTGCCGCTCATTCTAAGTTATATGCTATTACATTCGCGACAGGCTTCCCCTGTCAAGCGCAAACTTATAGGCTCGCCTGAACATGCGATCACAACTCGCCCGCAAGCCCGAGAATACATACCACCATGGCGATCTCCGTGACGCCCTGATCAAGGCCGCGTTGCGCGAGGCGGAGCAGGGCGGGGCGGAAGCGATCAGCATCAAGGCCCTGGCAAAGCAGCTCGGCGTCTCGCAGCCGGCGCCCTACCGCCATTTTGCGGACCGCGAGGCGTTGCTGACCGCAACGACGGCAGAGGCGTTCCGGCAGTTCACCACGATGTTGCGCGAAGCCATGACGAAGGCCTCGAAGCAATCGAAATTGTCCCGGCTGGCGCAGGCAACGCTCGACTTCGGCCTGCGCCGCAATGGTGTCTATCGCTTGATGTTCGCGTCCCGGACCGTCTCATGCGCCGCCAAGGGCAGTGAGCTGCATGAGGCCACGCGGGAAACTTTTGCGCTGGTGATCGAAGCGCTGGAGGCGCCCGCGGTCGGCTATTTGCGCGAGCGGCAGGCGCTCAAGATCTGGGCGGCGCTGCACGGCGTGGTGATGCTGGCCGAGCAGGGCCTGTTCACCGGCGAGGCGGCGCATGCCACGCGCGAGGAGCTGGTCGAAGATTTCGTCAACGAGACGAAGGCCGCGCTCGCGGTCGCGATCAAGGACGCGCGGCGCCAGAAAAAGGCCGGCGCCTAGGTTTTCGCTTTCAGCAGTCGCATCAACTTTTCGACCGCACTGTCCGGCGTTGTCACGACCGGGCGTCCCGTGGCTTCCGCGACCTGCGGCGCCGTTGCCGCGATGCTGAATTGGGCGAGCGCAATGACGTCGCAATCGCGCAGGTCTTTTGAGGCCTCGACAATTAGCCGGTCATGTGTGGCGCGGTCACCGCGATCGAGTGCGGCCAGCGCGCCTTCGGCGAGCTTCGGCACGATCTGGACGGAGGCCGGGAACTCCGGAGGCATCGACACCAGCGTCGGCGGGAAGGTGGAGAGCAGGCCGATGCGTTTGCCCATTGTCACCGCTCGCTCGATCATGGCTTCGTTCGGTTTCAGCACCGGCATCGGCGCGTGCGCCCGCGCGACGGCCCCGATGCAGGGGCCGAAGGCCGAGCAGGTGAAAAGGATCGCGTCCGCCCCGGTCGCTGCGGCGTAGTCGCCAAGGGCAAGAAAGCGCTCGGTCATGGCGTCGTTGAGCTTGCCGTCACGCGCCAGATCCGCCGACAGACTGTCGTCGAGCAGGTTCATCAGCCGCGCCTCCGGCCACGCCGCCGCGAACGCCGCCTCGATCGGCGCGATGGAGTGCTTGAGGGCGTGGATCAGGGCGATGCGAGGGGGTGTCGTCATGGAAGGGATTACCTGGGTCTCGTGCCCCGGACGCAGCGCAATGCATAGTATTGCGCTGCAGAGCCGGGGCCCATTCGTGATTGCTGGGTCCCGGCTCTGCGGAGCAAGCGTTTCACGCTGCACCGCGTCCGGGACACGAGAGATTTTTACTTGAACGGCACGGCGTACATCAAGCCGCCCTTGGTCCAGAGGCCGTTGAGGCCGCGCTCGAGCTTGAGTGGGCTCGCCTTGCCGACGTTGCGCTCGTAGATCTCACCGTAATTGCCGGTGGCCTTGAGCACTGTGACCAGCCATTTGTTGTCCAGCCCGAGTCGCGAGCCCAGGTCGCCGGAGACGCCGAGCAGCCGCTGGATGGCGGGCGTCTGCGACTTCGTCATTTCGTCGACATTGGCCTGGGTCACGCCGAGCTCCTCGGCTTCGATCAGGCCATAATGCAGCCAGGTGACGATATCGCTCCAGACCTCGTCACCGTTGCGGGTGAAGGGACCTAGCGGCTCCTTGCTGATGGTCTGCGGCAGCACGACGTAATCGGCCGGGTTCGGCGCCGCAGTGGTCACGGCACCGGCGAGCGCCGAGGCATCCTGGGTCATGGCGTCGCAGCGGCCGCCGAAGAAGGTCTGGTACATGGTGTCGACGCGGTCGAACACCAGCGGCTTCCAGTCGATGCCATTGGCGCGGCCGTAATCGCCGAGCGTGACCTCGTGCGTGGTGCCTTGCGCCACGCAAACGGTGGCGCCCTTGAGGTCCTTCAGCTCCTTCACGCCGAGGTCCTTCTTCACGACGAAGCCCTGGCCGTCGTAGAAGTTGATCGGTCCCTGACGGAGGCCCAGCGTGACGCCGCGCAGATATGTCTGCGTCGAGTTGCGGTAGAGCACGTCGATCTCGCCGGACTGCAGCGCCGTGAAGCGGTTCTGCGCCGTCAGCGAGACGTAGCGCACCTTGTTGGGATCGCCGAGCACGCCGGCCGCGAGCGCGCGGCAATAGTCGACGTCGAGGCCCTTGTAATTGCCCTGCGAGTCCGGCGCCGAGAAGCCGGCAAAGCCGGCGCTGACGCCGCACACCAGCGCGCCTCGGCTCTTGACCTGGTCAAGCGTCGCCGCCGACGCAGCAACTGTCGATGCGGCGAGCACGCCCGCTGCGATAACCAATTTCCTCATCATGCTACTCTCCCCTCAGTGATTGACACTACGCAACACGACGTCGACGGCCGTGCCGAGCTTGTCGACGATCTGATCGATCTCATTTGCCGAAGCGATATAGGGCGGTGCCAGCAGCACATGGTCGCCACGGACGCCGTCCACGGCGCCGCCGCCGGGATAGCATCCGAGCCCGTTGGCGAAGGCTTCCGCCTTGATCTTCTGGTTGAGCTTGAGCGCCGGATCGAACGACGTACGGCTGGCGCGGTCGGCGACCAGCTCGATCGCCCAGAACAGGCCGCGGCCCCTGATGTCGCCGACATGGCGATGATTGCCGAAGCGCTCGGTGAGCCGCTGCTCGAGCTGCTTGCCGCGCTGCTTGACTTGCTCGAGCAGATTGTCCTCGCGGATCACGTTCTGCACGGCAAGCGCTGCGGCGCAGGCGAGGGGATGCGCCAGATAGGTATGTCCATGCTGGAAAGCCCCGCTTCCCGCACGAATGGTGTCGATGATCCCTCCACTCGCGAGCATCGCACCGATCGGCTGGTAGCCGCCACCGAGACCTTTTGCGATCGCCTGGATGTCGGGCGCGACGCCTTCCTGCTCCCAGGCATGCGTGGTGCCGGTGCGGCCCATGCCGCACATGACCTCGTCGAGAATGAGCAACGCGCCGTGCCGGTCGCAGATCTCGCGCATCGCCTTGAAGTAGCCGTCCGGCGCCGTCACCGCGCCGGCAGTGGCGCCGACAACGGGCTCGGCAAGGAATGCGGCAACCGTGTTGGGGCCAAGCCGCTGAAACTCGGCTTCGAGCTCCGCGGCGAGGCGAGCCACGAATTGCGCATCGGATTCATCATCATGCTTCTCGTGATAGGCAAAGGCCGGCGTGACATGGCTGAAGGCGGCCGAGAGCAGCGGCGCGTAGGGCGCGCGGCGCCACGCATTGCCGCCGGCGGCGAGCGCGCCGAGCGTGTTGCCGTGATAGCTCTGCCGCCGCGCGATGAAATGCTGCCGCTGCGGCTCACCGCGCTCGATGAAGTATTGCCGCGCGAGCTTGATGCTGGCCTCGATCGCCTCCGATCCGCCACTGACGAAATAGGCATAGGCGAGGCCACCGGGCTCATGGCCAACCAGCGTCTCGGCGAGCGCCTCGGCTGGTTCCGAGGAGAAGAAGGAGGTGTGCGCATAAGCCAGGGTCGAGGCCTGCTTCACTATTGCCGCGATCACGCGCGGATGCTGATGGCCGAGGCAGGACACTGCCGCGCCGCCCGAGGCGTCGATCACGCGCCGCCCGTCCTCGGCAAAGAGATAGACGCCTTCGCCACCGATTGCCTTGGGCGGCATCTCGCGCAGCGAGCGGTGCAGCACGCGGCTGGTGCGGGTGCTCATGGATCAACCCTTCTCTGAGACATAGGTGGCGGCCGCAGCGAGCCGGGCCTCGGTATTTTCCAGGCGTTTCTTGGCGGCCGTGCCGCCGAGCGAGAACGTGACCGCGGCCAGCGATTGCGCAATCGCGAGCGCGCCGGTGAGGCTTGGGAAGAAGCCCGGCGAGGAAGCCGCCTCGAACAGCAGGACGTGGTCGGCGCCTTCGGCCATGGGCGCGGCCACGCTGTCCGCGATCGCGATCAGCGTCGCGCTGGCGTGATAGGCGGCCTGTGCAACGCGGACGCTGGCGTGGGTATAGGGACTGAAGCCGATCACGATCACGGCCTCGCCGGGGCGGATAGCGCCGAGATCGAGATCGTCGGGGCCGGAGGCGCCGACGATCTGCACCTGTTCGGGACGGAACAGTCGGAGCTCGTAGTTGAGCAATTCCGCGACGCTGCGGCAGCTGCGATAACCGGCGATCCAGGTCCGCTTTGCATCATACAGCGCGCGGGCCGCATCCGCGATCGCGTGGGCGGAGATGCGCGGCAAGCCCGCGGCTTCGGCCTCGAGCTTGTCGGTGATGAGTGCGACATCGGCGTCGGGACCGTGGCGGCGGCTCTTGGCGCGGGCCGAGAAGGGCGAGGCCTGGGACGGCCGTCGCGCCTCGGTCAGCGCGGCGCGCAATTCGTCCCAACCGGAATAGCCGATTGCCTTGGCAAGCCGCGTAAACGCGGCGGGATCGGCGCCGGCCTCCGCCGCGAGATCCCGCATCGAGCGGGTGGTGGCGTCGTAATCATTGGCCGCGACGAAACGTCCAACCTCCTGCAGGCGCAGGGGGAGCGATGGCAACGCAATGCGCAGTTCGCTCAAAGGCGAGGATTTCGCTGATACGGCCATGAAACATTTGTTGCACGGATACTATTTTGGTGCAACAGTTGATGCGCGCTGCCGGAAATCGCTGTTTTCAGGAAGGATTTTTGTGCTGTGACCTCAGATGATCCCAGGCCGCCGCCGCGCCGCGGCTTTTTCGGCGCGCTTGGGCCGAACGAGTTGAAGGGCCTGTTCTGGCAGGTGCTGGTGGTCGGCATTGCCGTCGCCGTCGTCGTCTTCCTCTGGTCCAACACCGTCACCAACCTCACGGCCCGCCGCATCACGACCGGCTTTGCCTTTCTCGGCCGCGAGGCCAGCATGCCGATTGCCGACAGCCTGCTCGCCTATAACCCGAGGGACAGCTACCTCTGGGCCTTCGTCGTCGGCGTTGCCAACACCCTGCGCGTCGCGGTGATCGGCATCGTGCTTGCGACCATTCTGGGGACGCTGATCGGCGTCTCGAGGCTGTCGGCGAACTGGCTGCTGTCGCGGCTTGCAGCCGTCTATGTCGAAGTCCTGCGCGACATCCCGCTGCTGCTTCAGCTGCTGTTCTGGTACGTTATGATGCAGGCGTTGCCAGCGGCGCGCGCGGCGTGGCGGCCGGTCGAAGGTGTGTTCCTGTCCAATCGCGGCCTGATCCTGCCGGCGATCCCAATCGGCGTGACGCAGCTCTGGGTGCTCGGCACGGCCGTGCTTGGCTTCGTTGCATTCCTTGTCATCAGGCGATGGCTGGTCAGCCAGCAGATGCGTGATGGCAAGCCGCGGCCGGCGTGGCCCTTCGCGCTCGGTCTGATTGTCGTGCTGCCAGCAGCGGTGTCGCTACTGCTCGACGTGTCCTGGACGATCGAATGGCCTCAGTTGCGCGGCTTCAACTTCGTCGGGGGGCTGACGTTGGCGCCGGAATATTTCGCGCTGCTGGTCGCGCTCGTCACCTACACCTCGGCCTTCATCGCCGAGATCGTGCGCAGCGGCATCCAGTCGGTGCCGCGCGGGCAGTGGGATGCCGCCAGTGCGCTCGGCCTGCGCCGCAGCTTTATGCTGCGGCAGATCATCCTGCCGCAGGCCTTGCGCGTGATCGTGCCGCCGATGACGAGCCAGTATCTCAATTTGACCAAGAACTCTTCGCTCTCGGTCGCGATCGGCTACCAGGACGTGGTCTCGGTCGCCAACACCACGCTGAACCAGACCGGTCAGGCAATCGAGGTGATCTCGCTGATCATGGCGGTCTTCCTCACCATCAGCCTTGGCATCAGCTTCTTCATGAACTGGTACAATGCGCGCCTCGCGCTGGCGGAGCGCTGAGCATGACCGCGATCACCGACATGCCCGACCTGCCGCGTGCCAGCCGCCGTCCGCAAATCGGCAACCCGGTGCTGCGCTGGCTCCGCACCAACCTGTTCTCGTCGATTCCCAACGGCATCCTGACAATCGTCCTGCTGGCGGTGCTGGCCAAGGGCGTGATCGGCTTCGTGCAATGGGGCATTGCCAACGCGGTCTGGCTCACGCCGGCCAATGATTCCAGCGCTTGCAAGGCGGTGCGCGGCCTGGGTGCCTGCTGGGCGATCATCCCGGAGAAGTATCGCTTCATCCTGTTCGGGACCTATCCCTTCGACGAGCAATGGCGTCCGGCGCTGGCGGTGCTGCTGTTCATCACGCTGTACTCTCTCTCGACCCGCCGCGCGCTGTGGCGACGCGAGCTCGCCTTCCTCTGGATCGGCGCGCTCGCGCTGATCAGCGTGCTGATGTGGGGTGGCGTGTTCGGCCTGTCGTTCGTCTCGCAGGACCGTTGGGGCGGCCTGCCTGTGACGCTGATCCTGGCGACATTCGGACTGGCATTCGGGTTTCCGCTCGGCATTTTGGTCGCGCTCGGCCGGCGCTCGAAGCTGCCGGCGATCCGCTCGCTGTCGGTGCTCTATGTCGAATTGATCCGCGGCGTGCCGTTGGTCAGCCTGCTGTTTATGGCGAGCGTGATGTTTCCGCTGTTCATGCCCGCGGGATTCAACATCGACAAGCTGCTGCGCGCGCAGATCGCGATCATCCTGTTCGCGGGCGCTTATCTTGCCGAAGTGATCCGTGGCGGTCTCCAGGCCGTGCCGCGCGGGCAGTATGAGGCCGCCGACGCGCTCGGGCTGTCCTATTGGCGCAAGCACCGGCTGGTGGTGTTGCCGCAGGCGATCCGTCACGTGATCCCGCCGCTGGTCAACACCTTCATCGCGTTCTTCAAGGACACCAGCCTGGTGCTGATCATCGGCATCTTCGACCTCTTGACCACGGCCAAGACCGCGATCATCGATCCGGCCTGGCAGCAGTTTTCGGTCGAGGTCTATATCTTCGTCGCCGCGATCTATTTCGTCTTCTGCTTCGCGATGTCGCGCTACAGCCGCAGCCTGGAGGCGACGAGCGGGAGGTGATCTTTCTTAATCTCGCCCCGCTTGCGGGGAGAGCTCGACACGCGAAGCGTGGCGGGTGAGGGGGTACAGGTCCGTCGGGAATCTCGCGTGGGGAGAGAGGCCCCTCACCCCAGCCCTCTCCCCGCAAGAGCGGGGCGAGGGAGCGCACCGAGTGCGCGACGCCCTACGCCTTCACCTTGGGATCAATCGGCGTCTGTCCGCGCAGGCCCAGAATATCCTCAAGCACCTTGGCGCCGGCGATCACCTGCGCATCGGCGCGCGGGGCGCCGACGACCTGCACACCCACCGGCAAGCCAGAGGCGGTGAAGCCGCAAGGCAGCGATAGCGACGGGCAGCAGGCCAGCGTGATGGCGTAGACGATGCCGAGCCATTCGACGTAATTGTCGAACCGCTTGCCGGCGCATTCGGCGACATAGCGATTCTCGATCGGGAAGGGCGGCACGATCGTGGTCGGCGTCAACAGCAGGTCGTACGTCTTGAAGAACTCGATGGCGCGCGCGGTCATGCCGACACGCTGCGCTTCGGCGCGTGCGAGCTGATCGACCGTCAGCTTGAGGCCTTCCTCGATGTTCCAGATCACCTCGGGCTTGAGCAGGTCGCGCTTGGTGCGCAGCAGGTTGGCCTTGGTGATCGCGAAGTCGAAGGCGCGCAGCACATGGAAGCACTCATGCGCCTCGCGCCAATCCGGATGCGCCTCCTCGACGATCGCGCCGGCCTCCGCGAAACGTTCGGCGGCCTTCTGCGTGATTGCCTTCACTTCGGGATCGACCGGGGTGATGCCGAGATTGGGCGAATAGGCGATGCGCTTCGGCTTCCTGCTTGATTGTGCCGCCGACAGGAACGAGGTCGCAGGCGTCGGCAGCGACAGCGGATCCTCCGCATGGTCGCCGCTCATGGCGTCCAGCAGCAGCGCGAGATCCTCGACATTGCGGGCCATCGGGCCGACGACGCCGAGATTGCGATCGATGCCCGACTTGGGCGTATGCGCGACGCGGCCGATGCTCGGCCGCATGCCGACCACGCCGCAGAAGGAAGCGGGGCTGCGTAAGGAACCGCCCATGTCGGAGCCCTGGGCGAGCCAGGCCATGCCGGTCGCAAGCGCCACCGCGGCGCCGCCAGACGAGCCGGCCGCCGACTTCGAAACATCCCAGGGATTGAGCGTCGCACCGAACACCTCGTTGAAGGTGTTGGCACCGGCGCCGAATTCCGGCGTGTTGGATTTGGCATAGACCACCGCGCCATTGGCTTCGAGATTCTCGACCATGAGGTCTGAGGTCGCGGGGATATTGTCCTTGAAGATCGGCGAGCCCTGGGTGTTCAGCACGCCTGCGACATCAGTCAGATCCTTGATCGGCACCGGCAGGCCGGCAAGCAGCCCGCGCGCGCCGGCCGGCTTCTGCATCAGCGCTCTTGCGTGGGTCCGCGCGCGATCGAAGCACAGGGTGGGGAGCGCATTGACCTTGCCGTCGACCTCCTTGACGCGCTTCTCCACCACGTCAAGCAGCTCGAGTGGAGAGACATCGCCTGAGCGCAGCTTATCGACGACAGTGCAGGCGGTTTCGCGGATCAGGTCTTGAGACAATTAATTTACTCCCGTGCTAATCGTGTTCGTCATTGCGAGCGCAGCGAAGCAATCCAGTCTGTCACTGCGAATGCATTCCTGGATTGCTTCGCTGCGCTCGCAATGACGTGAATAGAATCTAACCCCAGCCGGCGCTGATGCCGCCGTCGACCGTATAGATCACGCCCGACGTATAGCCCGCGCGATCCGACGCCAGGAACGCCATGAGGTCGCCGATCTCGCGCGCATGCGCAGGCCGGCCGAGTGGCAGGCCCTTCTGGAATTCCTTGTAACGATTCTCATCGCCGAACTGGTGCTTGGCCCGTGTCTTCAGCAGGGTGACGTGGCGGTCGGTGCCGACGGGGCCCGGGTTGATGCCGACCACGCGGATATTGTCGGCAAGGCTCTTGCCTCCGAGCGCGCGGGTAAAGGCCATCAGCGCGGCATTGCCGGCGCTGCCGCAGATGTAATTGGCGTCGAACTTCTCGCCGGCCGCACCGATGTCGTTGACGATGACGCCGCCGCCTCTGGCTTTCATCTGCGCGTAGACCTGCCGCGTCAGGTTGATATAGCCGAACACTTTCAATTCCCAGGCGTGGCGCCATGTGGCTTCGTCGATCTTGTCGATGGAGCCGCCGGGGATATCGCCGGCATTGTTGACGAGCACGTCGATGTCGGCGGCGTCCTTGGCGAGCCGGGCGACGTCCTCGGCCTTGCGCAGATCCACGACGCTGGTCGTGGCGTCGATCTGATGCGCGGAGCGCAGGCGGTCGGCCAGCGCCTTGAGCTGATCGGCGCTGCGGGCAGCGAGCAGGAGGTTTGCGCCTTCCTCGGCAAACGCCTCGGCGGCGGCGGCGCCAATGCCCTTGGACGCGCCGGTGATCAGGACGCGCTTGCCACGCAGATGCAGATCCATGAGGGGTACTCGCGGAAGAGGAACAAGGATGAAATCAGTAGGCGCTCGTTTGCGCCATGGTCAACATTGCAGTGCAGCGTTGCACTGCTGCCGACTTTGGTCCATTGCAGTGCGGTCAAAAGGCGGCGCCTGCAGGACCAACCAAGGACGTTCTCGATGAGCAAGAAGCAATACCGGATCGCAGTCATTCCCGGCGACGGCATCGGCAAGGAAGTGATGCCCGAGGGCCTGCGCGTTCTGGAGGCCGCGGCCAAGAAGCACGGCGTGTCGCTGCATTTCGATCACTACGACTTCTCGTCTTACGACTATTACGAGAAGCACGGCCAGATGATGCCCGATGACTGGAAAGAAAAGATCGGCAAGCACGACGCGATCTATTTCGGCGCGGTGGGCTGGCCGGCCAAGATTCCGGATCACGTCTCGCTGTGGGGTTCGCTGATCAAGTTTCGCCGCGAGTTCGACCAGTATGTGAATTTGCGCCCGGTGCGGTTGATGCCCGGCGTGCCGTCGCCGCTGGCCGGCCGCAAGCCCGGCGATATCGATTTCTGGGTGGTGCGCGAGAACACCGAGGGCGAATATTCCTCCGTCGGCGGCCGCATGTTCCCGGACACCGACCGCGAGTTTGTCACGCAGCAGACGGTGATGACCCGTACCGGCGTTGACCGCATCCTGAAATTCGCCTTCGAGCTCGCGCAGTCGCGGCCGAAGAAGCATCTGACCTCGGCGACCAAGTCGAACGGCATCTCCATCACCATGCCCTATTGGGACGAGCGCGTGGAGGCGATGGCCAAGAGATTTCCGGGCGTGAAGTGGGACAAGTACCACATCGACATTCTCACCGCGAACTTCGTGCTGCATCCGGACTGGTTCGACGTCGTGGTCGGCTCCAACCTGTTCGGCGACATCCTCTCCGACCTCGGCCCGGCCTGCACCGGCACCATCGGCATCGCGCCGTCTGGCAACATCAATCCCGAGGGCGATTTCCCCTCGGTGTTCGAGCCGGTGCACGGCTCGGCGCCTGACATCGCAGGGCAGGGCATCGCCAACCCGATCGGCATGATCTGGTCGGGCGCGATGATGTTCGAGCATCTCGGCGAGAAGGAAGCCGGCAAGTCGATCGTCGAGGCGATCGAGCGTACGCTGGCGGAGCGTACGTTGCGCACCAAGGATCTCGGTGGCAACGCCGACACGACGGCTTGCGGCAAGGCCGTTGCGGACATGGTGGACTAAGGCGAGCCCGCGCAACAGACTCCGGTGTCGTCCCGGCCTAGTGCGCAATTGCGCACGGGAGCCGGGACCCAAACGTCGCAGCCGTTGTTGTTGCGCGAGAAGGTCATTGCCTGTCTTCGCCAAACGCCTGCTGCGGCGTATGGGTCCCGGATCAGCGCTTCGCTTGTCCGGGACGACACCGTTTGTGATTGCTTCGTGCCGAGACTAGCCCGCGATCTTCTCGATCGCTGCCTGATCCAGGTCGAACTTCTTCCCGGCCTCGAGAATCTCCTGCCAGGTGGTCGGATCGACCGGGATGCCTTCGGCGAGGCGCTTCTTCCTGGTCTCACGCTCGGGCTCGCCGGCGATCTTCACCTTGTCGACGCCGGGTGCGGGGGGCGATCCTGTGTGCCAGGCAACGAAGCTTTCGACCTCGCGTGCCAGGTTTTCCGCAGTGCCGAGCTTGGTCGGATCGATGACGATCGAGAGCATGCCGTTGAGGACGTTGTACTTGCCGTCGGACGGGCCCTTGACCACCTGCCCGCCGGAAAGCGCGCCGCCGAGGATTTCGCACACCAGCGCCAGCCCCGAACCCTTGTGCTCGCCGAACGGCAGGATGGCGCCGTACGGCGGGATCACGGTGTAGCGCGGGTTGACGGTCGGCTTGCCCTCGTTGTCGATGATGGTGCCGGGCTCGAGCTCGACACCCTTGTTGTGGGCAACGCGGGTCTTGCCCTGTGCGATCCGGCTGGTGGCGAAGTCGAGCACGATCGGCTCCTTGCCCCTGCGCGGGATTCCGACGCAGAACGGGTTGGTGCCGTGGCGCGGATCGCTGCCGCCCCAGGGCGCCACGATCGGGCGCGAGATCACGTTGACGAAGTGGATCGAGACCAGCCCGTGGCCAATGCATTGCTCGGCCCAGTGGCCGATGCGGCCGATATGGTGCGAGTTGGAGAGGCCAACGAGGCACACGCCGTTGCTTTTGGCACGCTCGGCCGCCAGCTCCATCGCTTCATGGCCGATCACCTGACCATAGCCGGTGAGGCCGTCGAGGGTGAGAAGCGGACCGGTGTCGAGCACGATCTTGACGTGCGCGTTCACGGCGAGGCCGCCGTTCACGATGCTCTGGACATAGCGCGGGATCATGCCGACGCCGTGGGAGTCATGTCCCCTGAGATTGGCCTCGACCAGATTGGTGGAGACGAGCTCGGCTTCGCGGTCCGAGGAGCCGCCCGCCTTGACGATGGCGCGGATGGCATTGGTGAGCGGCTCTGCCTTGATGGTGCGATAGTCGGCCATTGTTGTTGCTCTTATCCCTTCACGATCCGGCGGCAATGAACCCACGCCGCTTCAATCAGGTTTTCACTCGCCTCGGGCGTACGGAACGCCGAATGCGCGGACAGCGTCACGTTCGGAATCCTGGTCAGCGGATGGTCTGCCGGCAGTGGCTCGATGTTGAAGACGTCGAGGCCGGCGTGACGGATATGACCGGACTTCAGCGCATCGATCATCGCCTGCTCGTCGACGATGGCGCCGCGCGCGGTGTTGATGAAGACGACGCCCGGCTTCATCTTTGCGATCTTTTCGCGCGTGATCATGCCTCGCGTTTCGTCATTGAGCAGCAGGTGCAGCGACACGACGTCGCTCCGCGCCAGCAGCGTGTCGAGATCGGTGAATTCGACGCCCGGATGGCTCTTGGGCGAGCGGTTCCAGGCGATCACCTTCATGCCGCTGCCGGATGCGATGCGCGCGACTTCGGCGGCGATGCCGCCAAAGCCGATCAGGCCGAGCGTCTTGCTGGTGAGCTGCATGCCGTCTTCGCGCAGCCAGTTGCCGGCGCGCATCTCGCGGTCCATCATCGCGATGACGCGGGCCGAGGCCCACATCAGCGCGATCGCGGATTCAGCCACGGCCGTATCGCCATAGCCCTTGATCAGGTGCACGGAGATGCCGAGCTCGGCGAGCTCCTCCGGGTTCATGTAGCTGCGTGCGCCGGTGCCGAGGAACACCACGTGCTTGAGGCCCGTGCACTTCCTGGCGACCTCGGTCGGAAGCGCCGTGTGGTCCACGATTGCGATTTCGGCGCCGTCGAGAATCTCAGGATATTGCTCGGGCTTGATATCGGGATCCCTGTGGATGCGAACCTTGGGATCACCAGATTTCTCAAGCCGCTCCATGATGACGGCGAGCGCCTCGTTGGCGTCGACGAAAACTCCGCGCATGGCTCTCTCCGATCAGGATGCGACGCCGGCGATCGCCAGCACGGTGTGCATCAGCACGTTGGTGCCCGCGGCGCAGTCGGGCTGCGTCGCGTCTTCCAGCTCGTTGTGGCTGATGCCGTCCTTGCAGGGCACGAACACCATCGCCGCCGGCATGACGGTGTTGAGGTTGCAGGCGTCGTGACCGGCGCCCGAGGTGATGCGGCGGGAGGAATAGCCGAGCGTCTTGGCTGCGTTTTCGACCGCTGCGATCAGCTTGGGATCGAAATGCGTCGGTGCCTTGCGCCAGACGAGATCGATCTTGACGTCAACCTTGCGGCGCGCGGCGATGTCCGCGATGGCTGCGCGTAGGTCGCGATCGAGCGCATCCATGATCGCGCCATCCGCGCTGCGGCAATCCATGGTGAAGGCGATCTCGCCGGGAATGACATTGCGCGAGGGATTCGCGATCACGGCTTCGCCGATGGTGCCAACCGCGTTCGGCCCATGCTTCTTCGCAATGGCTTCCATCGCCAGCACGATCTCCGACAGCGTCGCCAGCGCATCGCGCCGCAGCGGCATTGGGGTCGAGCCCGCATGGCTCTCGAAGCCGGAAATCTTGCCGTCGTACCACAGCACGCCCTGTCCGGAATCGAC
Source organism: uncultured Bradyrhizobium sp. (assembly GCF_936928535.1). Classification (GTDB taxonomy): domain Bacteria; phylum Pseudomonadota; class Alphaproteobacteria; order Rhizobiales; family Xanthobacteraceae; genus Bradyrhizobium. The sequence goes on from NZ_CAKZHY010000096.1 coordinate 166,657, forward strand.
CACGCCGATGGTCTTGCCTTCAGCTTCGAGGATCGGTCCTTGCTCGATGTGCAACTCGACGAAGCAGCCGAGCTTCTGGAAGCCGACCGGCTTGTCGCCGCGATAGCCGATGCTGTCGAGCGCCTGGCCGACGGACGTGCCTTCGCTGTCCTTGCGGGAGAGGATATTGTCGGTGGTGAAATCGCCGACGTAAGCGGCGGAGGCCATCATCGCCGGCGCGAAGCGCGAGCCTTCTTCGTTGGTCCAGTTGACGATGCAGATCGGCGTTTCGGTCTCGATGCCGGCGTCGTTTAGCGTGCGTATCACTTCGAGCGCGCCGAGCGTGCCCAGAATGCCGTCATATTTGCCGCCGGTCGGCTGGGTGTCGAGGTGCGAGCCGATGCCGACGGGCAGTTTCGACATGTCGCGTCCCTTGCGCAAACCGAATTGCGAGCCGAGCGCGTCGGTGTGCACTTCGAGGCCGGCCTCCTCACAGGCCTTCCGGAACCAGTCACGCACCTGCTTGTCTTCGCTGCTCAAGGTCAGCCGCCGCACACCGCCTTTGGCGGTCGCGCCGAATTGCGCGGTCTCGTGGATGGAGCCCCAGAGGCGGGCGGAATCGATCTGCAGATTGGTCGCGGCTCGGCTCATTGCGTTCGATCCATGTCAGCTGTCATTCCGGGGCTCGCGAAGCGAGAACCCGGAATCTCGAGATTCCGGGTTCGGCTCTT
>NZ_CAKZHY010000097.1 GCF_936928535.1 uncultured Bradyrhizobium sp.
GAACCCGGAATCTCGAGATTCCGGGTTCGGCTCTTCGAGCCGCCCCGGAATGACGGGAGAAAGTCCGGCGCCTTTTTCAATGACGCGCCAGCGCGGGCGCGTCAACCGCGAGGCTGCTCTGCGCAATCTGACACGCAAGCTCGGCGACGCGCTGCACCGCCACGACGTCGGGCGAGGCGAGCCAGCTCGCCGTGAATGTCAGCGGCGCAATCTCCAGGTCGGTGTCGAGCAATTGCAGCCGGCCGTCGGCGAGTTCGTTCTCGACGATGGCGTCGGGGATCACGGCGATGCCGAGGCCTTCCACCGCCATGTGGATGACGGTGGCGAGCGAAGCCGATGCATGGAGACGGATCGGCGGCAACTCCGGCCGGTCGAACACCTCGCGCACCACCTCATAAGGCCTGGTCTTGCGCGGGAAGGTGATGATCGGAAACCGCGCGATATCGGCTGAAGTCACCGGGCCATGGCCGAGCCCCAGGGACGGGCTCGCGAGAAAGCCGATCGGATAGTCGGCGAGCTTGCGATTGTGCACGCCCGAGGCCGAGAGGGGGCCGACCACGAAAGCCAGCTCGATCTCCTGCGCGAGCAATCGCGCGGTGAGGTTCGGCGTGATGTCGACCTCGATCTCCAGCGACAGGTTCGGATAGATCTCGTTGACGCTCTTCACCAGCCGCGGCAGCCAGGTATGCACGATGGTCTCGGCGACGCCGAGCCGCATCACACCGCGCATCGCCGAGCGATCGCCGATCTCGGCCATCATCGCGGCGCGCAGGCCGATCAGCTTCTCGGCGTAGACCATCATCTGCCGGCCGCTCGGGGTCGGTGACGCCACACGATGATCGCGGTTCAGAAGCTTCACGCCCATCTCGCGCTCGAGCTGGGCGATGCGCTGGGAGATTGCCGGCTGGGTCGTATTGAGCCGCGCCGCGGCGCCTCGGAAGCTGCCAAGCTTCACAACCCAGAGGAAGGTTTCGATCGACCTGAAGTCCAGCATTGGAAGGTTTTTCCCGATCGATAAAGTGATTTTATCGATATCGATTAAAAAGGACGATTAGACTTTATAGTATGCTTGATGTTGGCTGGGCTTGTCGAGTTCATAGGCAGGTCGATGAAATGACTGTTTTGGTGGCAGCGCAGCAAACTGAAACGCCGCACACGCTCCCGAGCCGCCAGGCGCGGCTTGCCTATCGCGGCGGTGAGGTCGGTTCGACCGCGGGGGTCGCGCCCGGTTTCGTCCAGGGCAACCTGGCGATCCTGCCGGCCGAATATGCCGGCGCCTTCCACCGGTTCTGCCAGCTCAATCCGAAGCCGTGCCCGATCATCAGCATGTCCGATGTCGGCAGCCCCTACATCCCCTCGCTTGGCGCCGATCTCGACATCCGCACCGACGTGCCGCGCTACCGCGTCTGGCGCGACGGCGAGGTCGTCGATGAGCCGACCGATGTGACCAATCATTGGCGCGACGATCTCGTGACCTTCGTGCTCGGCTGCTCGTTCTCGTTCGAGGAGGCGCTGCTCGACGAGGGCATGCCGATCCGTCATATCGAAGAGAATGTGCGCGTGCCGATGTACCGCACCAACATCGCCTGCGGCGTGTCAGGTCCGTTCGCGGGGCCGATGGTGGTCTCGATGCGTCCGTTCAAGCCGGCCGATGCGATCCGCGCGGTGCAGATCACCTCGCGCTATCCGGCGGTGCACGGTGCGCCCGTGCATCTCGGCCACCCGCATCTGATCGGCATCAAGGACATCGCCAAGCCCGACTATGGTGATCCCGTGCCTGTCGCCGATGACGAGATCCCGGTGTTCTGGGCCTGCGGCGTGACGCCGCAATCGGTGATCAACGCCGCCAAGGTACCTTTCGCAATTACGCATTCGCCCGGCCTGATGCTGGTGACGGATTTGAAGAACAGGAACATGGCCGTGATTTAGTGCAGCGCTTGCCATTTCTTCGGGCTTTACCGCGTGCAACATTCGCTCCATTCGATAACAACTATTCCTGGGAAGGGGATTGAGATGACGATGAACCGCCGCGAACTGATGCTGGGTGCAACGGCTGCTGCCGCGTTGATGCCGATCGCGGCGCGCGCGCAGACGAGCGAGGTGGTGATCGGCCTGACCTATCCGATGTCCGGCGCCAGTGCGCAGATCGGCGTCGATGCGCAACGCGCGTTCGAGACTGCGGTCGATATCATCAACAACGATCAGGATTTCGATCTGCCGCTCGCCAAGGGCACCGGCCTGCCAGGCCTCGGTGGCGCCAAGATCCGCCTCGTCATGGCGGACCATCAGGGCGATCCGCAGAAGGGCCGCGCCGAAGCCGAGCGCCTGATTACGCAGGAAAAGGTCTGCGCCATCCTCGGCACCTATCAGAGCGCCGTGGCGGTGACCGTCAGCCAGACTTGCGAACGCTACGGGATACCATTTATGTCGGCGGACAATTCCTCGCCGAGCCTGCATCGCCGTGGCCTGAAATTCTATTTCCGCGCCGCGCCGCACGACGAGATGTTCTCCGGCGCGATGTTCGACTTCCTCGATGCGATGAAGAAGAAGGGCGCCAAGGCCAACACGCTGGCGCTGTTCCACGAGGATACGATCTTCGGCACCGACTCCGCCAACGCCCAGATCAAGCTCGCCAACGATCGCGGATACAAGATCGTCGCCGACATCAAGTACCGCGCGAATTCACCGTCGCTGTCGGCCGAGGTCCAGCAGCTCAAGGCCGCCAATGCCGACGTGCTGATGCCCTCGAGCTACACCACCGACGGCATTCTCCTCATCAAGACCATGGCCGAGCTCGGCTACAAGCCGAACGCGATCGTGGCTCAGGCCGCCGGCTTCTCCGAGAAGGCACTCTATGATGCGGTCGGCGACAAGCTCGACGGCGTCATCACCCGCGGCAGCTTCTCGCTCGATCTCGCCGCCAAGCGACCGATGGTCGGCAAGATCAACGATCTGTTCAAGGCCAAGGCCGGCAAGGACCTCAACGACAACACCTCGCGCGAGTTCTCGACGATGATCGTGATGGCCGACGCCATCAATCGCGCCAAGTCGACGGACGGCGAAAAGATCCGTGCTGCGCTTGCTGCGACCGACATGCCGGGCGAGCAGACCATTATGCCGTGGAAGCGCGTCAAGTTCGACGATATGGGCCAGAACAACGACGCCGATCCGGTGCTGCTGCAGTATATCGGCGGCAAGTTCGTCACCATCTTCCCGTCGCAGGCCGCGGTGGCCGAAGCCGTCTGGCCGATGAAGTGAGGATGGAATCGGGAGCTCCGACAGCTCCCGGTCCCGATCCTGCGAAGTAAGACGGGGCCCGCGTCGGGACAGACGAGGGCGGGCTCGTCCTATGCGATGCGCGTTCGATGACGCTCCTCGGGCTGAGGGCTTTTTCTGGGGGACAAGTTGCTGACAGTCGAAACAATTGTCCAAAGTCTTGCGAGCGGCCTCTTGATGGGGCTGCTCTACGGACTGATCGCCGCTGGCCTTGCGTTGATCTTCGGCCTGATGGACGTGGTCAACTTCGCCCACGGCGAATTCCTGATGATCGCGATGTACGTGACGTTCTTCCTGTTCACGTTCTTCGCGATCGATCCATTGCTTGCGGCGCCGCTGGTGGCCGCGGCCCTGTTCGTGTTCGGGGCCGTGGTCTATCTCGTGGTGGTCAGGTTTGCGATGCGTGCCAAGGCCAATATCGGCATGGTGCAGATCTTTGCGACTTTTGGACTCGCGATCGTCATGCGCGGCCTGGCGCAGCTGTTCTTCACGCCGGATTATCGCAGCGTTCCCCACTCCTGGCTCGGTAGCAAGACAGTGTCGCTCGGCGGCATCTTCCTCCCGGAGCCGCAACTGGTCGGCGCGCTGGTGTCGATCGCCGCGTTCGGCGCGCTCTATCTCTTCATCAACCGCACCGATTTCGGCCGCGCGCTGGAAGCAACCCGTGAGGATCCCGGTGCAGTGGCTCTCGTCGGTATCGACAAGAACCGCGTGTTCGCGCTGGGCTGGGGCCTCGGTGCCGCACTGGTCGGGCTTGCCGGCGCCATCATGGCGATCTTCTTCTACATCTATCCCGATGTCGGCGCGTCCTTTGCGCTGATCGCCTACGTCACGGTGGCGCTCGGCGGCTTCGGCAGCGTGTTCGGCGCCTTCGCCGGCGGCATCATTGTCGGTCTGGTCGAAGCCTCCACCGCGCTGATCCTGCCGCCGTCGCTGAAGTCGGTCGGCATCTACGCGGTCTATCTTCTGGTCGTCTTCATCCGGCCGCGCGGCCTGTTCGGATCGATGTGATGGACAAGAATTTCATCGAGCGGCGCCGCCGCGACCTCATCACCGCCGCCGGCCTTGCCGCCGTCGCCGCCGTCGTGCCGCTGTTCGTGAAGGACGTCTACGTCCAGAACATCATGGTGCTGACGCTGATGTACGCTGCGTTGTCGCAGAGCTGGAACATCCTGTCCGGCTATTGCGGGCAGATCTCGCTCGGTCACGCGCTGTATTTCGGGCTCGGTGCGTATACGACGGCGCTGCTGTTCACGAAGTTCGGCGTGCTGCCCTGGTTCGGAATGATCGCCGGCGGAGTGCTCGCAGCCGCCATCGCGATGGCGCTCGGCTATCCGTTCTTCCGGCTCGGCGGCCATTATTTTGCGATTGCCACCATCGTGATCGCCGAGATCGGCCTGTTGCTGATTCAGAATTGGGACTGGGCGGGCGCGGCGCTCGGCATCGACATTCCCGTACGCGGCGACAGCTGGCTGAAATTCCAGTTCGCGCGCTCCAAGCTGCCATACTTCTACTTCGCGCTGGTGCTGGCCTGCGTCGCCTGGTTCGTCACCTGGTGGCTGGAGGATTCCAAATGGGGTTTCTGGTGGCGTGCGGTGAAAGACAATCCGGAGGCGGCCGAGAGTCTGGGCGTCGTCGTGTTCAACTCCAAGATGGGCGCCGCCGCGGTCTCCGCCTTCCTCGTCGCAGTCGGTGGCAGTTTTTACGCGCAGTTCGTCTCGTACATCGATCCTGAAAGCGTCATGGGCTTCCAGTTCTCGCTCTTGATGGCGCTACCGGCGGTGCTCGGCGGCATCGGCACACTGTGGGGGCCGCTGCTCGGCGCGGTCATCCTGATCCCGCTCACCGAGCTGACACGCTCTTATATCGGCGGCTCCGGCCGTGGTGTCGACCTGATCGTCTACGGCACGCTGATCATGCTGATCGCGCTGGCGCGGCCAGAGGGCCTGATCGGCTTGTTCTCGCGCCGCAAGGAGGCCGCGCGATGACCGCGCTCCTTGAAACCCGCGGCGTGTGGCAGCGCTTCGGCGGCCTCGTCGCCAACTCCGATGTCTCGATCTCGGTCGGTCGCGGCGAGATCGTCGGCCTGATCGGTCCGAACGGCGCCGGCAAATCGACGTTGTTCAATTTGATCGCCGGCGTGCTGCCGCCGACGCAGGGCTCGATCTGGTTTGACGGAGAGGATGTCACCAAGCTCCCGGCGGCCGAGCGCTGTCAGCGCGGGGTTGGGCGCACCTTCCAGGTGGTCAAGAGTTTTGAGACCATGACTGTCATCGATAACGTCATCGTCGGCGCGCTCGTCCGCAACACCGTGATGAACGAAGCGCGCCGCAAGGCGCATGAGGTGCTGGAGTTCACCGGCCTTGCCGCGCGCGCTGATGTGCGCGCAAGCGACCTCGTGCCAGCCGAGAAGCGCCGCCTCGAAGTCGCGCGTGCGCTCGCGACCGAACCGAAGCTGCTGCTGCTCGACGAGGTTCTCACCGGCCTCACGCCGACCGAGGCGCAGACCGGCGTCGCGCTGGTGCGCAAGGTGCGCGATGCCGGCATTACCGTGCTGATGGTCGAGCATGTCATGGAGATCGTGATGCCGCTGGTCGATCGCGCCATCGTGCTCGATCTCGGCAAGGTGCTGGTCGAGGGCAAGCCTGCCGACGTGGTCCGGGATCCCAAGGTGATCAAGGCATATCTGGGAGATCGTCATGCTCAGCGTGCATGAAGTCACGACCGCCTATCAGGGCCTGGTTGCGATCTCCGCGGTCAGCATCGAGGTCACCAAGGGCGAGATCGTCTGCGTCGCCGGCGCCAACGGCGCCGGCAAGTCGACGCTGCTGAAGTCGATCGCCGGTGCCGAGCGTCCGCGCTCGGGCACCGTGACCTTCGACGGCAAGCGGCTCAATGGCATGGCGCAGCATCACATCACGGCGGCCGGCATCGCATATGTGCCGGAGAACCGCCGCCTGTTCCCGCGCCTGTCGGTGCGCGACAATCTTCGCCTCGGTAGCTATCTCTATCGCGGCGAGGCGGATCGCGAGGCACCGCTCGAGCTCGTCTTCAAGCTGTTTCCGCGCCTCGCCGAACGCCTCGAGCAGCGCGCCGAGACGCTGTCAGGCGGCGAGCAGCAGATGCTCGCGATCGGCCGTGCCCTGATGACGCGCCCGCGGCTGTTGATGCTGGACGAACCCTCGCAAGGCATCATGCCAAAACTGGTCGACGAGATCTTTCAGGCCGTGAAGCTCATCCGGGACTCCGGCATGACTGTGCTGATCGTCGAGCAACGCATGGCCGAATGCCTGGAGATCGCCGACCGCGCCTACATCCTGCAAACCGGTCGCGTGCAGATGCAGGGCCCGGCAGCGGAGATCAGCGGCAATCCGGACGTGCGGAAAGCGTATCTGGGGCTGTAGTTACGAAGTGTCGGGCAGGCTCGCATAACACACTCTGTGTCATCGCCCGACTTGATCGGGCGATCCAGTACTCCGAGACGTCAGAGAATAAGGATAGGCCGCGGCGTACTGGATTCCCCGCCTTCGCGAGGAATGACAGCGGAGGGAGCCCTAGGGCCCGTGCCCATGCTCGGGCAGCGTCACCCCGAACACCTTCACCAGGTCGTTCACCTGCTCCGGCGAGAGATGCCGCGGATTCATCCCGCGCAACAGCAGATACAGCTTCGCCGTCTCCTCGAGCTCTTCCGTCGCGAACACCGCGGCTTCCAGCGTGTCGCCGGCGACGACGGGACCGTGATTGGCAAGCAGCACGGATGAATACTTCCCCGCCAGCCCCTTGATCGCGTCAGCGACCGCGGAATCGCCTGGGCGGTAATAGGGGACGAGCGCGGTGGCGCCGCATTTCATGAGATAGTAGGCCGTCATCGGAGGCAGCACGGCCTGCGGGTCGATCTCGGGCAGCATCGAGAGCGCGACCGAATGCGTCGAATGCAGATGCACGATCGCGCGGGCGCTGCCGCGCGTGTCGTAGAGCGCGGTGTGCAGCGGAACTTCCTTGGTCGGGGCGTCACCCGAGACCAGGCGCCTCTGGTCGTCCAGCCGCGACAGTCTTGCCGGATCGAGGAAGCCGAGCGAGGCGTTGGTCGGTGTCACCAGCCAGCCGCCGCCGTCCAGGCGGACGCTGATATTGCCTGACGATCCAGGCGTCAGCCCGCGTTCGAACAACGAGCGTCCGAACCGGCAGATATCCTCACGCAGCCTTGTCTCGTTGCTGGGTTCAGTTTTCATGGCCGTCATGCCCGCTTGTCTCACGCTTTGGCAGCGCGGCCAAGCCGTGTTATTCGAGATCACGAGCCGTCGCAAAGGCTGGCCGTCCGGGAAACGTTCGCAAGGGTTAGTTGCATGTCCGCCTCTCCATCGCAAAACCAGCGCATCGCCGTCATCGGGCTTGGCTCGATGGGATACGGCATGGCGACTTCGCTGAAGCGCGCCGGCCACACTGTGACCGGCTGCGACGTTTCGGCCGATGCGGTCGCGCGCTTCGTGAAGGACGGTGGCGCCGGGGCCGCGACGCCGGCCGAGGCGGCCAAGGGCGCGGACATCGTCGTCAGTGTCGTCGTCAATGCGGCGCAGACCGAAGCGATCCTGTTCGGCAAGGACGGCGTCGCCGAGACCTTGCCGAAGGACAGCGTCTTCATTTCCTCAGCGACCATGGATCCGGACGTCGCGCGTCGCCTCGCCAAGCAATTGGAGGCGACCGGCCGGTATTATCTGGATGCGCCGATCTCCGGCGGTGCGCAGCGCGCCGCGCAAGGTGAGCTGACGATCCTCGCCTCCGGGAGTGCGGCCGCCTTCGCGAAGGCGCGCCCCGCGCTCGATGCCATGGCGGCCAAGCTGTACGAGCTTGGCGATGCCGCAGGGCAGGGCGCGGCCTTCAAGATGATCAACCAGCTTCTCGCCGGTGTGCACATCGCGGCGGCCTCGGAAGCGATGGCGTTTGCGGCCAAGCAAGGCCTCGACATCCGCAAGGTCTATGAGGTGATCACGGCATCCGCCGGCAATTCCTGGATGTTCGAGAACCGCATGCCGCACGTCCTCGACGGCGATTACACGCCGCGCAGTGCGGTGGAGATTTTCGTGAAGGACCTCGGCATCATCCAGGACATGGCGCGCAATGCCAGGTTTCCGGTGCCGGTCTCGGCCGCAGCGCTGCAGATGTTCCTGATGACATCGGCCGCCGGCATGGGCCGCGACGACGACGCCTCGGTGGCGCGGATGTACGCGCAGGTCACCGGCGTCAAGCTTCCGGGCGACAAGTAGAAGAGGATCTCCAATGCCCCGTTTCGCCGCCAACCTCTCGATGATGTTCACCGAAGTGCCGTTCCTCGATCGCTTCGATGCGGCCGCGCAGGCCGGATTCGCCGCCGTCGAATTTCTCTTTCCCTATGACCATCCGGTCGAAGCGGTCGGCGAGCGGCTCAAGCGCAACGGTTTAACGCAGGCGCTGTTCAACCTGCCGCCGGGCGACTGGAATGCCGGCGAGAAGGGCTTTGCGGCGCTCCCCTCTCGCTTCAATGATCTCAAGGCGAGCCTGGAGACGGCGCTGCCTTACGCCAAGGCCACCGGCGTCAAGCGCCTGCATTTGATGGCGGGAATCGCCAACCGAGGCGAACGCGTCGCGATCGAGGCCTTCTACAAATCGGTGGCGTGGGCCGCGGAATTCTTCGCAGCCCACGGCATCGATATCGTTCTCGAACCGATCAATCCGCGCAACGTGCCCGGCTACTTCCTCAACGATTTCGGCTTCGCGCGCGATCTGATCCAGGAGCTCAGGCTTCCGAACCTGAAGCTCCAGTTCGACATCTATCACTGCCAGATCATCCATGGCGACGTCACCATGCGGCTGCGCGAGATGATGCCGATCATCGGCCATATCCAGATCGCCAGCATTCCCTCGCGCAACGAGCCCGACGGCGAGGAGCTGAATTATCCGTTCCTGTTCGACGAGCTCGACCGTCTCGGCTATGCCGGCTTCGTCGGCTGCGAATATAATCCACGCGGCAAGACCACCGATGGCCTCGCCTGGTTCAAGCCCTATGCCGGAGCGAAACCGTGACACTTGCGCTGGGATGCATCGCCGACGACTACACCGGCGCCTCCGATCTCGCCAACACGCTGACGCGCGCCGGCTTGCGCACTGTGCAGACCATCGGTGTGCCCGCCGATGATCTGAAGCTGCCCGAGGTCGACGCCGTCGTGGTGTCGCTGAAGAGCCGCTCGATCGAGGCGGGGCTTGCGGTATCGCGCTCGCGCGCGGCGGAAAAATGGCTGCGCGGGCGTGGTGCGAGCCACGTGCTGTTCAAGATCTGCTCGACCTTCGATTCCACCGATGCCGGGAATATCGGCCCCGTGATGGACGCGCTGCGCGCCGATTGCGGCGAGGCCGTCGTGCTGGTGACGCCGGCTTTCCCCGAGAACGGCCGCACCGTCTATCAAGGCAATCTGTTCGTCGGTGCTGTGCCGCTGAACGAGAGTCCGCTGAAGGACCACCCGCTCAACCCGATGCACGATTCCAATTTGGTGCGCGTGCTGGCGCGGCAGAGCAAGACGCAAATCGGCCTTGTCGATCTCGCGACCTTGACGCGCGGGGCGGAAGCCGTCCGGGCCCGGCTTGCCGAATTCTCGGGCAAGGGCATTGGAGCTGCGATCATCGACGCCGTCTTCGACCGTGACCTCGAGACCATCGGCCTTGTCGCGGCGAAGCACCGGCTCTCGGTCGGCGCCTCGGGCATCGGCCTCGGGCTCGCTCGTGCGCTGGTATCGACCGGCAAGGTCAAGCCGGCTGGCGCCAGCAGCGGGCAGGGGGCGACCGTCGGCGGACAGGTGGCGTGCCTCGCCGGAAGCTGCTCGCAAGCCACCTTGCAGCAAATCGCCAATGCCGAACGTGTCATGCCCGTGTTACATGTCGACACTGACCGTATTCTTACGGGTGCTAATGAAGCGCAGCGCGCATTGGATTGGGCGAAGCCGCGACTGGCCGAGGGGCCGGTGCTGATTGCATCGAGCGCGACACCGGCGGAGGTCGCTGCGCTCCAGGCGCGTCACGGCCGCGACGTCGCAGGGCACGCGATCGAGCAGACGATGGCCGACATCGCCGAAAATCTAGTCAAATCAGGCGTGCGGCGACTGATCGTCGCGGGCGGCGAGACCTCAGGGGCGGTCGTTGATCGGCTGAAGATTCCCGGATTTCTCGTGGGAGCGGAGATCGCCGCGGGCGTGCCGGTGCTGCGTGCGGTGGGAGCCGCAGCAGGAGACATGCTCCTTGCACTGAAATCCGGCAATTTCGGCGGGCCGGAGTTTTTCTCGGATGCGATGAGGCTCATGCGCTGAGCGCAGGGCATTTTTAGTTCCTCATTCATTTGTTTGCGGTTCCGTGCTGGTACGGAGTCGCAGTTACAACAGTCGCTTTGTTGTTGGGCGTCGGCGCCGCTCCTTTTGGTTGACCACGATTTAGGACGCGCGACCGCGCCAACGCAAAGAGACCCGTTATGCTCGCCAAGATCTCCATCCGCGCCAAGATCATCAGTGTCGTGGCGTTCCTGCTGGTCGCGATGGCCGGCATGGGTCTGCTCGCCGTCATGAAGATGCGGTCGATGAATGCCAACACCACCGACATCACGACGAGCTGGATGCCGAGCGTGCGCGTGCTCGGCGACCTTCGTGCCGGCGTGATCACTTACCGCAACGTCATCCGGGAGCACATGCTGGCGGAGACGCTGGAGGAGAAACTGGCAGCCGAAAAGATTCTTTCAACCGTGGTTGAGGCGAACACCAAGTTCCGCAGGTCCTATGAAGGCATGATCACCTCGCCCCAGGAGCGAGCTCTGTACAGCGAGTGGTCCCAGAAATGGGAGGAATATAAAAAGGGCACCCAGGAAGTCATGGCGCTGTCGCGCCGGGATGCGAACAAGATCCCGCATGACGCCCATGAGCTGAACAGCAAGACGGTGAACAAGATTGGGCTCGAAGCCGATGCCATTTTGGCCAAGGACATAGAACTCAACACCAAGGGGGGCGATCAGGCCTCCGCTGATGCCTCCGAGACCTATTCTTACGCGTTCATGCTCGTGGCGATCATCCTCGGTGCGGCCGTCATCGCCGGCATCGGCATCAGCTTCTATCTGGTCAAGGACGTCTCCAGCGCCATCGATTCGATCACCCAGCCGATGCAGGCGCTGGGTCGCGGCGACCTCTCCGCCGAGGTCCCGCACCAGGGCGAGAAGACCGAGATCGGCGCCATGGCCGACGTGCTTCAGGTCTTCAAGGAGGCATTGGTCGCCAAGAAGGCTGCCGACGAGGCCGCTGCGGCCGACGCCGAAGCCAAGATCGAGCGCGGCCGCCGTGTCGACAACATCACCCGCGAGTTCGAGACGATGATCGGCGAGATCGTCCAGACCGTGTCGTCGGCGTCGACCCAGTTGGAGGCCTCCGCCTCGACACTGACCTCGACCGCCGACCGCTCGCAGCGGATGGCCACGACCGTTGCGGCTGCCTCGGAAGAAGCCTCCACCAACGTCCAGTCGGTGGCTTCGGCGACCGAAGAGATGGCTTCGTCGGTCGGCGAGATCAGCCGCCAGGTGCAGGAATCGGCGCGGATGGCGGGCGACGCCGTCGGCCAGGCCCGTGCCACCACCGACCGCGTCAGCGAGCTGTCCAAGGCTGCCTCGCGCATCGGCGATGTCGTCGAGCTGATCAATACCATTGCCGGCCAGACCAACCTCCTGGCGCTCAACGCCACGATCGAGGCGGCGCGCGCCGGTGAAGCCGGCCGCGGTTTCGCGGTCGTCGCCTCCGAGGTGAAGGCGCTCGCCGAGCAGACCGCCAAGGCGACCGGCGAGATCGGCCAGCAGATTTCCGGCATCCAGGCAGCGACCAACGACTCGGTCGGCGCGATCAAGGAGATCTCCTCGACCATCGAGCGTCTCTCGGAAATCTCCTCCGCCATCGCAGCCGCGGTGGAAGAGCAGGGCGCTGCGACCCAGGAAATCGCCCGCAACGTGCAGCAGGCGGCCCAAGGCACCCAGCAGGTCTCCTCCAACATCACCGATGTGCAGCGCGGCGCCAGCGACACCGGCACGGCCTCCTCTCAGGTGCTCTCGGCGGCGCAGATGCTGTCCAACGATTCGAGCCGGCTGAAGACCGAGGTCGGCAAATTCCTGACCAACGTCCGCGCGGCGTAATCGCGAAGACGAAGACCATCTCGGACAGCGGCGCTTTCGGGCGCCGCCTGCATATCTGGAATGCGATTCCGCGGTGCAATAGCTGTGAAGTGACCGCCCGTGAGACGCTGTCGTTGGCCATTTCGGCGGTGTTCGGGTAAATCAGCGATAGGAACCGTGGGGCGCGTTCCCTTTCGCCCCGTATTTGGATTTGCCTGACGAATGATTGCTCTGGTCCGTATTGCCCTGAGCCGGCCCTACACGTTTGTCGTGCTGGCGCTTCTGCTTCTGATCGTCGGACCGCTGGCGGCGCTGCGGACGCCAACCGACATCTTTCCGGACATCCGCATTCCCGTGATCGGCGTGGTCTGGCAGTACACGGGCCTGCCGCCGGACCAGATGTCGGGCCGCATCACCACGCCTTTCCAGCGGGCGCTCACCACGACCGTCAACGACATCGAGCACATCACCGCCAATTCCTATAACGGCTTTGGCATCATCAAGATCTTCTTCCAGCCCAATGTCGACATCCGCACCGCCAATGCGCAGGTGACCGCGATCTCGCAGACGCTGATCAAGCAGATGCCGCCGGGCGCGACGCCGCCCTTGATTCTGAACTACTCCGCCTCGACCGTGCCGATCGTCCAGGTGGCGCTGTCGGGCGACGGCCTGACCGAGCAGAACCTCGCCGACATCGGCATCAACCAGCTTCGCACCCCGCTGGTCACGGTGCCGGGCGCTGCGATTCCGTATCCGTTCGGCGGCAAGCAGCGCCAGGTAACGATTGATCTCGACCCGACCGCGCTCCAGGCCCGCGGGCTATCGGGCCAGGACGTCGCCAATGCGCTCGCCGCGCAAAACCTGATCACGCCGGTCGGCACCCAGAAGATCGGCCAGTTCGAATACAACATCCAGCTCAACAACTCGCCGCTCAAGATCGAAGAGCTGGGCAATCTGCCGATCAGGACCGTCAACGGCGCGATGGTCTATGTGCGCGACGTCGCGACCGTGCGCGACGGCAATCCGCCGCAGACCAATATCGTCCATGTCGACGGCAACCGTTCGGTGCTGATGATGGTGCTGAAGGCGGGCGCGACCTCGACGCTCGACATCATCGCCGGCATCAAGCAGAAGGTGATCGACGTCAAGGATCAGCTGCCGGATGCGCTGAAGATCGGCTTCATCGGCGACCAGTCGGTGTTCGTCCGTGGCGCGATCGAGGGCGTCGCCTTCGAAGGCGTCATCGCCGCGCTGCTCACCAGCGTCATGATCCTGCTGTTCCTCGGCAGCTGGCGCTCGACGGTCATCATCGCGGTCTCGATCCCGCTGTCGGTGCTGGGTGCCATCGTCATGCTGTCGGCGATCGGCGAGACGCTGAACATCATGACACTTGGCGGTCTTGCGCTTGCGGTCGGCATCCTCGTCGACGACGCCACGGTGACAATCGAGAACATCAATTACCATCTCGAGCAGGGCAAGCCGGTCGAGCAGTCGATTCTCGACGGCGCCAACCAGATCGTGACGCCGGCTTTCGTCTCGCTGCTCTGTATCTGCATCGTGTTCGTGCCGATGTTCTTCCTCACCGGCGTCGCACGCTTCCTGTTCGTGCCGATGGCCGAAGCCGTGATGTTTGCGATGATCTGGTCGTTCATCCTGTCGCGCACTCTAGTGCCGACCATGGCGAACTATCTGTTGCAGGCGCATGTCCATCACGAGGGCGAACCGCCGAAGTCGCGCAATCCTCTCGTCTGGTTCCAGCGCGGTTTCGAGGCCCGGTTCGAACGCATTCGCGGCGGGTACCGCGGGCTGCTCGGCCTGGCGCTGGCGCATCGCGCGGTGTTCGTGATCGGCTTTCTTTGCGTGGTCGGCGCGTCCTTTGCGCTCGTGCCGTTCCTTGGACGCAACTTCTTCCCTGCGGTGGACGCCGGCAACATCTTGATGCATGTCCGCACGCAAGTAGGTACCCGCGTCGAGGAGACGGCCAACCAGCTCGCCGACGTGCAGAAGGCCGTCCGCAAGCTGATTCCCGGCGAGATCGAGACCATGACCGACAACATCGGCATGCCGATCTCCGGCATCAACATGACCTACAACAACACCGGCGTGATCGGCCCGCAGGACGGCGATATCCAGATCAAGCTGAAAGAAGGCCACAAGCCGACCGAAGAACATGTGAAAGCGCTGCGTGAGCAGCTGCCGCGGCTTTTTCCGGGCGTGAGCTTCGCCTTCCTGCCGGCCGACATCGTCAGCCAGATCCTGAACTTCGGTGCGCCGGCGCCGATCGACCTGCAAATTCGCGGCGCCAATCTCGCCGCCAACTTCGCCTATGCCAATAGTCTGCTGGCCAAGGTCCGGCGGATCCCGGGCGTGGCTGATGCACGTATCCAGCAATCGCCAAACGGTCCGACTTTCAACATCGATGTCGATCGCACCCGCGCGCAATATGTCGGCCTGACCGAGCGCGACGTCACCAACAGCCTCGTGGTCAATCTCGCCGGCTCCTCCCAGGTCGCGCCGACCTACTTTCTCAATCCCGATAACGGCGTGTCCTATTCGATCGTGATGCAGACGCCGCAATACCAGATCGACTCGCTGAGCGCGTTGCAGACGCTGCCGATCACGGCATCAGGCAATTCGCAGTCGCCGATCCTCGGCGGCATCGCCGACATCAAGCGCTCGACCTCGAGCGCGGTGGTGTCGCAATACGACATCCAGTCGATGGTGCAGATCTTTGCGACGACCTCGGGCCGCGATCTCGGTGCCGTCTCCAACGACATCCGCCAGCTGATCGCCGACACCGCCAAGGAGGTGCCGAAAGGCTCGTCCGTGGTGCTGCTCGGTCAGGTGCAGACCATGAACAGTGCCTTCGCGGGCCTGTTGTTCGGCCTGCTTGGCGCCGTCGTCCTGATCTATTTCCTGATCGTGGTGAACTTCCAGTCCTGGTCCGATCCATTCGTGATCATCACGGCGCTGCCGGCCGCGCTCGCCGGCATCGTCTGGATGCTGTTCACGACCCAGACCACGTTGTCGGTGCCGGCGCTGACCGGCGCCATCATGTGCATGGGCGTCGCCACCGCCAACAGCGTGCTCGTGATTTCTTTTGCCCGCGAGCGCTATGAGGAACTCGGTGACCCCATGGCGGCCGCGCTCGAGGCTGGCTTCGTCCGGTTCCGTCCGGTGCTGATGACCGCGCTCGCCATGATCATCGGCATGGCGCCGATGGCGTTGGGGTTAGGGGAGGGTGGCGAGCAGAATGCGCCGCTCGGCCGCGCCGTGATCGGCGGGCTTATTTTCGCAACTTTCGCCACGCTGATGTTTGTTCCCGTGGTGTTCAGTATGGTACACAAGAAACAAGGCGCCAAAGCCGCCGCCCCCCTGGAGACTCCGCATGTCGCCCACTGAACCCCGCTCCCCGGTATCGCACCGGAAACTGGGCATTTTCGGCGTGGTGGCGCTGATTGCGGCGGGTCTCGTCGTCGGCACCGGCATCCGGGCCCGCGAGGACCAGGGCTCGAAGCTGAAGGAATGGACCGACGACCAGGCTATTCCGAGCGTTGCCGTGACGCTGCCAAACGCCAAGGCGCTCAGCTCCACCCTCGATCTGCCCGGCCGGCTCGAGGCCTATTATCGCGCGCCGATCTTCGCGCGCGTCTCCGGCTATCTCAAGAGCTGGAGCGCCGACATCGGCGCCCGCGTCAAGGCAGGACAGGTGATCGCCGAGATCGAGGCGCCTGACCTCGACCAGCAGCTTCTGCAGGCCCGCGCGGACCTCGCCAGCCAGCAGGCCAGCGCCAGGCTGTCGGAGGCAACCCTGAACCGGCGCAAGACGCTGGTTGCCTCCAACTTCGTCTCCGCGCAGGAGATCGACGAGCGCACCGCCGACCTCTCCAACAAGAACGCGGCGGTCAAGTCCGGCCAGGCCAATGTCGAGCGGCTCGAGGCGCTCGCCGGCTACAAGAAGATCACGGTGCCGTTCGATGGCGTGGTGACCTCGCGCGACACCGACGTCGGTGCGCTGATCAACGCAGGCGGCGGTTCGGGGCCGGCGATGTTCGTGGTCTCCGACATCACCAAGCTGCGCGTGTACGTCAACGTGCCCCAGAATTACGTTCCGGCCATCAAGATCGGCGCCAAGGCCACCATCTTGTTGCCGGAATATCCGAACCGGACCTTCCAGGCCACGGTGGAGGCATCTTCGCAGGCCGTCGACGTCGCCTCGGGGACCACGCGCATGCAGCTCGGCCTCGACAATTCCTCCGGTGAGTTGATGCCCGGCGGCTATGCCAGCGTGAAGCTGAGCCTGCAGCGCGATTCCGCGCCGCTCAGCATTCCCGCCAGCGCTCTCATTTTCAACGGCAGCGGCCTGCGCGTCGCGACAGTCGGTGCGGACGACAAGGTGAAGTTCAAGACCGTCACCATCGCCCGCGATCTCGGCAAAGAAATCGAACTCGCCTCGGGCATCGCGCCCGACGACCGCGTCATCACGGCCCCGCCGGACGGCCTCTCCGACGGCGACCAAGTGCGTGTGGTCGGTGCCGGCGGCAAGCCGGCGACGGCGTCGGAGAAGCAGCCGCCGAAGGGCTGAGGACTGTCTCGTGCTGCGGACGTGGTCTCGTAGGGTGGGCAAAGCGAAGCGTGCCCACGATCTCGTCTAATCGGAAAAGAATGGTGGGCACGGCGCAAGTGCGCCTTTGCCCACCCTACAATATCACGCCACCCGCCACTCCGGCACGCCATCCGCGGCCATCGCGATCTCGCCAAGCGAGCCGATCGGCGTGCGGTCCATATCGAGCAGATGCGCCAATGTCGCACTGTCGCTCGCCGGAACGCGCGCCAACGTGCGCCTGACATCCTCCGTACGCAGCATCACCACGCCATGCTCGGCGTCGCCACCACGGCCGTAGAGAACCGTAAAGCTCTCCACCTTGCCTTTGCCCGAGGGCTCGGTGACGAACTCCGGCACCGCGCGTTTGCTGCGGTCGGCTTCCCCTTGCACGCTCGTCTCCTGCGCCAGCGCCTCGCGCGGCGGCGCCTTCGAGACGACCAGCGCGTGATGCTTGGTGACGAAGCCGCCTTGGCCGTAGAGCAGGCCGAGCTTGTCGCCGCGGCGGACCCGACGGACCATCGCGCAGGCTGCATGCGTCATGTAGGTGTTGAGCGGTGCGCCGAAGAAGGTGAGGCCGCCGGTCACGGTGGGCTGCACGTCGGCGGAGAGGCCGAGCGTCCGCCGCGCCATTTTCGGCACGCAGGGAAAGCAGCTGTAGAGCTCGATGGCGTCGAACCTTCTGCCGTCGCCGCCGGCGAGGTCCATCGCGGCCTTCAGCACCGCGTTCTGCGGATGGCTCTCGAAAAACTGGTCGCGCAGGAGATAGTCGGGCGGTTCCTCGGCTGAGGCGCCGCCCAGCGGATAGACCAGCTTTTCTTCCGCGATGCCGAGCGCGCGCGCCTTGGCGAGGCTGGTGAGCAGCAGCGCGCCGCCCATGTTGACGCTGGGGTTGGCGACCATCAGTTTGTTGTAGGGCCACGCGATCAGCCGGTTGTCGGCCGTCGGCGTCGTGATCTCCGCCGGCGCATAGCGCCGCTTCAGCCAGGCGTTGGGATTTTGCGCGGCCGCCTCCGAATAGCGCGACCACAACGTGCCGGATTCGGCCATCGCCTCGCGTGGCGTCTGGCCCCAATGCGCGGAGGAGGCGGCCTCATAAAATGGGTAGACCGTGACTGGGCGAAACACGCCGAGCTTGATCGCGAGCGGCTTCTGGAACGCCGCGCCGCGCTTGGGCTCTGCGACATCGTGAGCAAACGGCGTCCATGGCAGCTTGATGCCGGCGCGATCGGCTTTCGTCGCTGTCGATTGCGCTTCGGCGCCACAGACAGCGGCCACCATGCATTCACCGCGCACGATGCGCTTTGCCGCCTCGTGGATGTAGCGGATCGGGCTCTCGCCGCCGACAGGGCCGTAATAGCAATGCGCCGGCGAGATGCCGAGGCGCTCCGCCAGCAGCTTCTCCGGATCGCGATAGCGCCAGCTCAGGAAGTTGACGACGTCGAGCGACTGCACCTCGCCAAGCAGCTTCGCGCCGGCATCGGCCTCAGCGCGGCGTAGTGCCTGTTCGAGCAGGTCTAGCGGCTCGAGGCCCGCGGTAATCTCCTTGGGGCGGTCGACGATCTCGCCGATGCCGACGATGACGGGGATGAGGTGTTCGGGGATGTTCGAGTTGGACATTCTTTTCTTGCTTCACGTTTTAAGTCTTGGGCACGCCGTCGCCCTTCGAGGGCCGCTGAAGAAGCGGCCACCTCAGGGTGACGGCTACGGGGAAAGCGTCATCCTGAGGTGCGAGCCGTGCGGCGCGAAGCGGCGCATGGGGAGCCTCGAAGGATGAGTAGCGGGCGCTACTCTGGCCGCGTAGACCATCACTCCGCCACCAGCGCATTCATGTGCTCGACGGCTTCGGCAAACTCTTCCTTGAACTCCTGCACCACGGCGCCCGCCGATTTCACGCTGTCGATCAGGCCGACGCCCTGGCCGACGAAATAGCTGACGAGGTCGCGCGCCCTAGCGTTTCCGGCGGCAGCAGCCCGGTCAATCGCATTGAAGGCGTCGCGGCTGATGATGCTTTGCAGCGGCATCGGCAGCGCGCCCGGACTTTCCGGCGCGCGGTCCCAGGCGTCGGTCCAGACCGAGCGAAGCTGCCGCGCCGGCTTGCCGGTGCGGCCTTTCGAGCGGATCGCATCGCGCGAGGAAGCCGCGATCATCTTCGCGCGAAAGATCTCGCTGGTTTCGGATTCGACGGTCGCCAGCCACACCGAGCCGGTCCAGGCGCCGGCTGCACCCATCGCCATGCAGGCCGCCATCTGCCGTCCCGTCATGATGCCACCGGCCGCCAGCACCGGCACGTCGCGGATGGGCTTGATCGCCTTGATCACCTCCGGGACCAGCACCATGGTCGAAACCTCGCCGCAATGACCGCCGGCCTCGGTGCCCTGCACCACGAGAATGTCGACGCCGGCCGCGACCTGGCGCAGCGCGTGCTCCTTGGCGCCGACGAGGGCGGCAACTGGCACGTTGTACTTCCTGCCCATCTCGATCATCGCTTTCGGCGGCACGCCGAGCGCATTGGCGATCAGCCGAATCGGATGATTGAACGAGACTCTTAGCAGTTCGAGCGCGGTCTCGGCGTCGAAGGGTTGCGGCTGGTGGTCGTCCACCTCTGATGTCGCCAGCTCGATGTCGTATTTCTTCAGGAGATCTCGGGTGTATTTGTGGTGCTCCACCGGCACGCGCGCTTCCAGGCTCTTCCAGGTGACGTTCTTCTCGCCTGATGTGGAGATGTTTTCCGGAATCAGCACGTCGATGCCATAGGGCTTGCCGTCGACATGGTCGTCGATCCATTTCAGCTCGCGCTCGAGCGTGTCGGGCGTGTGCACGGTGGCACCAAGCACGCCGAAGCCGCCGGCGCGGCTCACGGCGGCAACGACGTCGCGGCAATGGCTGAAGGCGAGTAGCGGAAACTCGATGCCCAGCATGTCGCAAATCGGCGATTTCATGGATCTTCTCCCGGCGGCCTTTACGATGAGGCTGAGCCCATCATCATGTGCGATGCCATGCCGGAATCCCATGCGCATCTTGCGTGCAGGCGTCAGCTCGTACGATGGCGCATTCCGCCCGCCACCATGCAACGCCGGTTGACCGGATGCATGGCCCTGGTCTGAGGTGCGCGTGGGGCGCAGAGCCGGCGGGGCTTGCCATCAGCCGCCCGCGGGCTAATTAATGCAGGCGCATCTTTTCGCCGGAGCCCTCGCATGACCGACGCCCCCTACGTGCCGCCCAAAGTCTGGACCTGGAACAAGGAGAATGGCGGTCAGTTCGCCAGCATCAACCGGCCCATCGCCGGCCCCACCCATGACAAGGAGCTGCCGGTCGGCAAGCATCCCTTCCAGCTCTACTCCCTGGCGACGCCAAACGGGGTGAAGGTCACGGTGATGCTTGAGGAGCTGCTGGCGCTCGGCCACAAGGGCGCCGAATATGACGCCTGGCTGATCAAGATCGGCAACGGCGACCAGTTCGGCAGCGGCTTTGTCGACATCAACCCGAATTCGAAGATTCCGGCGCTGATGGACCGCTCCGGCCCTGAACCGATCCGTATCTTCGAATCCGGCTCGATCCTGTTCTACCTCGCCGAAAAGTTCGGCGCCTTCCTGCCGAAGGACATCAAGGCGCGCACCGAGGCGATGTCGTGGCTGTTCTGGCAGATGGGCAGCGCGCCCTATCTCGGCGGCGGCTTCGGCCATTTCTACGCCTACGCACCGTTCAAGATCGAATACGCCATCGATCGCTTCGCGATGGAGGTCAAGCGTCAGCTCGACGTGCTCGACCGCCGCCTTGCCGACAATGAATACCTCGCGGGCGAGGAGTATACGATCGCCGACATGGCCGTGTGGCCGTGGTACGGCGCGCTCGCCAAGGGGCTGGTCTACGGCGCCGGCGAATTCCTGTCCGTGCAGGACTACAAGAACGTGCAGCGCTGGACTGATGAGATCGCCAAGCGCCCCGCGGTGAAGCGCGGCCGCATGGTCAACCGCGTCTCCGGCGATCCCGCCAGCCAGCTCCACGAGCGCCACGACGCATCCGATTTCGAGACCAAGACGCAGGACAAGGTCGCGCCGGCGACGTAGGTCTCGTCCTTCACCTCGCCCCGCAAGCGGGGCGAGGGCGTACGATCAATCCGGCAACATCTCGCCGGACCCGCCGAGTTCCGCCGGCAGATCGGCGTATTTCGGCAAGCCATCCCTGACCGACACCATCTTGCTCGCGTAGTTCGCATGCAGGGTCGGGTGGTGCTTGTAGCCCTTCAGCAGGTTGGCATAGACGTCGATCAGCCGCATCCGCGGGTGTTCGGTCATGACATGACCGCCGCATGTCCTGCAGAATTTGCGATAGGAGTGCTCGGTCTTGTTGAAAGACCCAAGCTCCGCCTCGCCCTTGATGACGCGCACGCTGTCAGACTTCCATAAACTGAAGGCGTTCATCGGCGCGGCCGACCAGGCCTGGCAATCGGCACAATGGCAATAGCCGGCGAATACCGGCTTGCCCGTCACCTCGACTTCGACGGCTCCGCAAAAGCAGCCGGCCCGATAGGTCGCGAGCGGCTCCGCATGGGTGCTCTCGCCCTCGGCAAGTAGATCGTTATATCCGGGGTTCTTGCTCAGGAAATTGCGGATGAAGTCGCACTCGACGAACAGCCTTCGTTCCTGTCCGCGTACCGCGTCCAGCGTGGCGCGGCCGAGCTTTGAACCGATACCGCGGCCGCCGAGCTCGGGCGGCACCTCGGTGTGTACCAGCGTGATGACGCCGTCGGCCTTGCGATAGGTGACGAAGGCGACCACTCCGTCGACATCGAGCTCGAACCGGCTGCGCTCGTCATTGTCGCGAAAGGCTTCCGGCATCGTCTCTCTCCACGGTGCGGTTACTTGCTCTTCGCGCCTTCAGCCGCGGGAAACACCACGCGGTCATCGGTGCGGCAGTAGCGGTCGGCGAACATGCGGCCGATCGGGTGATAGCGCTCCATATGCACCCGCATCGCCTTGTCGTCCCAGAGTTCGTCGCGGATGTGGAAGTGAATGCCTTCGCCCATGATCAGACGGCGATCGTCGTTGACGTCGATCATCTTCCAGAGCTTGCATTCCATCGCCCAGGGGGTGTCGGCCAGGCGCGGCACGGCGATCTTCGTGGAAGGCGCGAGCTTCAGCCCGAGATAATCGGGCTCGCCGATTTCAGGCGGAAAATCGCCGCTGGACTCATGCATGGCGCGCGCCAGCGGCTCGTCGGCGAGGTTGACCACGAACTCGCCGGTTCGCTGGATGTTGAGGAAGGTGTCCTTGTCCTGTCCGTTCGGCTTGCGGTTCGCCGCGAACATGCAGAGCGGCGGATCCTCGCAAAACGCATTGAAAAAGCTGAAAGGGGCAGCGTTGACGATGCCGGATGGCCCCACAGACGTCACCCACGCGATCGGCCGCGGCAAGATGAAAGACGTCAGCACCTTGTAG
This sequence comes from uncultured Bradyrhizobium sp., assembly GCF_936928535.1. GTDB lineage: Bacteria > Pseudomonadota > Alphaproteobacteria > Rhizobiales > Xanthobacteraceae > Bradyrhizobium. Next base: position 22,484 of record NZ_CAKZHY010000097.1, read on the forward strand.
CGCTCGCGTGGCGTCAGGTCGCTGGCGGCGTAGTCCATTGACTTCCTTTCCGTCTTGCGATCTCGCTCACCCCAACCCTCTCTCCGCAAGAACGGGGAGAGGGAGAGGAGGACCTTTCACGCCATGCTCAGCTCGTGGCGGCCGACCACCATCCAGTGCACTTCGTCCGGACCGTCGGCGAAGCGGAGGTGGCGGACGTCCTGGTACATTTCGGCGAGCGGGGTCCAGTGCGAGATGCCTGTGGCGCCGTGCATCTGGATCGACTGGTCGATGATCTTGCAGGCACGCTCGGGCACCATGGCCTTGACCATGGAGACCCAGACGCGGGCCTCCTTGTTGCCGAGCACGTCCATCGCTTTGGCGGCCTTCAGCACCATCAACCGCATCGCCTCGATCTCGCAGCGGGCTTGCGCGATGATCTGCATGTTGCCGCCGAGATGGGCGATCTTCTTGCCGAAGGCTTCGCGGGTGAGGCCACGCTGCACCATCAGGTCCAGCGCCTTCTCGGCCTTGCCGATCGTGCGCATGCAGTGATGGATGCGGCCCGGCCCCAAGCGGAGCTGCGAGATCTCGAAGCCGCGGCCTTCACCGAGCAGCATGTTCGCCTTCGGCACGCGCACATTGTTGAAGCGCATGTGCATGTGGCCGCGCGGCGCATGGTCCTGGCCGAACACGTACATGGGCCCGAGCACCTCGACGCCGGGCGTGTCGCGCGGCACCAGGATCTGCGACTGCTGCTTGCTTGGCGCCGCATCCGGATTGGTCTTCACCATCACGATGAGAATCTTGCAGCGGGGGTCGCCGAGGCCGGAGATGTAATACTTCTCGCCGTTGATGACCCATTCGTCGCCGACGAGCTTTGCGGTGGTCGAGATGTTCTTGGCGTCGGAGGAGGCGACGTTCGGCTCGGTCATGACATAGGCCGAGCGGATCTCGCCGTTCATCAGCGGCTTCAGCCACTTCTCCTTCTGCTCCTTGGTGCCGACGCGCTCCAGCACCTCCATGTTGCCGGTGTCGGGCGCCGAGCAGTTCATGGTCTCGGACGCCAGCGGGCTCTTGCCGAGTTCGGAGGCGATATAGGCGTAGTCGAGGTTCTTCAGGCCCTGGCCGGTCTCGTCATCGGGCAGGAAGAAATTCCAGAGGCCTTCCTTCTTGGCCTTGTTCTTGGCGACCTCGAGCACCTCGAGCTGCTTCGGCGTGAAGCTCCAGCGATCCTCCTTGCCTTCGCCGGCCTTGGCGAACTCGATCGACATCGGCTCGACCGTCTCGCGGATGAACTTCTTGACGTGATCGTAGAGCGGCCGGACCTGGTCCGACATCCTGAGGTCATTGAGCTCATCGCCGGGATTGAGCGTGTAGTTGGTGGTGCGGGGAATGTAGCTGTGCTTTGTCATTGTTCCTCCCGGGAGCGCTGAGATCATATTGGCCGGGAGAATAGTCGCAGCGCCACGAAAGTGCGAGCGCGTATTTTCTCGCGCAAGCCATGCCATGCCATGGAATTTTCGCGGGGCGTTTGAAATGTTGTTTGAATGGGGGCGCGGACGTGACGTGGATAGAGTACGGACCCGTGCCCAGGATTCCGTCATTGCGAGCGCAGTGAAGCAATCCAGAATCTTACCGCCGCGACAGTCTGGATTGCTTCGTCGCAAGAGCTCCTCGCAATGACGAGGAGAGATCGGCATTCCTCAGCTCGGCATCCGATGCATCGCACAGATCTTGTTGCCGTCGGGATCGCGCAAATAGGCGAGATAAAGCTTGTTCCCCGCGCCCTCGCGGATGCCGGGCGGGTTTTCGATCGGCGTACCGCCAGCGGCGACGCCGGCGGCGTGCCATTTGTCGACCTGCTCAGGCGAGTTGGCGGCAAAGCCGATGGTGCCGCCGTTGGCGCAGGTCGCCGGCTCGCCGTTGATCGGCTTCGTCACCGAGAACACACCGGTCTTGGTGAAATAGAAGATGCGATAGCCGTCGACCTTGGCGGGGCGCACCTCGAGCGTGCTCAGCAGTTGGTCGTAGAACGTCTTGGCCTTGTCGAGGTCGTTGGTGCCGATCATGATGTGCGAAAACATTTGCCTTCCCCCTCTGCGCTACAAATTTGGAATCCGTAGGGTGGGCAAAAGCGCAGCGTGCCCACCACATGGAATTGGTGGGCACGGCGCAAGAGCGCCTTTGCCCACCCTACGAGATCTCAAAACGCCGTATAGCCGCCGTCGATCACGAACGTATCGGCCGTGTGATACGACGAGGCCTTGCTCATCAGATACACGGCGATGCCGCCGAAATCGCTGGCCTCGCCGAAGCGCCGCATCGGAATCCGCGGCATCACGTTGGCGACGAACTTTTCGTTGGCCATGATGCCCGCGGTCATGTCGCTCTTGATCCAGCCGGGCAGGATCGCATTCGCGGTGACGCCATGGCGCGCGAGCTCGACGCCGAGGGCGCGCACCAGCGCGTTGATGGCGGCTTTGGTCGCGGCGTAGTGCTCGTTGCGCGCGGTGCCGAAGATCGAGGCGAGGCTCGAGGTCGCGACCAGCCGGCCGAACGGATCACCCGCATTGGCCCGATCGGTCATATGCTTCGCCGCGGCCTGGAACGCGTGAAATACGCCGTCGAGATTGGTCGCAAACATCGTGCGCCATTCCTCCTCGGTGCGCTCGATGAACGACCTGCGGCCGCCGCCGCCGATGCCGGCATTGGCGAAACAGCCGTCGACCCGGCCGAAGGTGTCAAGTGTCGCCTTCATCGCCGCATTGACGGAAGCGGGATCAGTGACGTCGCAGACGCGGGTGTCGATCTTGCCTGAAAGCCCCGCCATGCTCGCGGCAGCAGCTTTGTTCTTGTCAGCATTGCGGCCCCAGATCGAGACGTTGCAACCCTGGCCGGCCAGCGCCTGTGCGATGCCGAGCCCGATACCGCCATTGCCGCCGGTGATCACGGCGACACGGCCGGTGAGATCGAAAAGGTTCATGGCGCGTTTCCTGTATTCTTGGCGGGTTTCTTGGCGTGATGCGCATCAGCCGGTGCGCGCAAGATCGTGCGATATGACGGTGGGGTATGCTTTGGCCACCATGGACAAGACGGCGCCAAAAATCAAATATGCGTTCCGGCAAAAGCTAATTCCGGTCTGCGAAACATAGGCAGGCCGTAACTGACGAGGAAACGATGCAGTTCAAACACGTCACGCTCGAATTCGATGGTTCGGTCGCGATCCTCAAGCTCGACCATCAGGAGGTGATGAACGCGGTCTCCGTGGACATGCTGGGTGGCCTCTCCGATGCGCTCGATGCGATCGAGGAAAAAAGGGACGAGGTGCGCTGCGTCGTGCTGACCGGCGCTGGACGTGCGTTCTGCACGGGGGCGAATCTTCAGGGCCGCAACAACCAGTCGAAGAAGAGCAAGGCGGGCCTGACGCTGGAAACCGGCTTTCATCCGTTCCTGCGCCGCATCCGCAATCTGCATTGCCCGATCGTAACGGCGGTCAACGGCCCCGCCGCCGGCGCCGGCATGAGCTTCGCGCTGCTTGGCGATATGATCTTGTGCGCGCGTTCCTCCTACTTCCTCCAGGCCTTCCGTCGCATCGGCCTCGTGCCGGATTGCGGCTCGACCTGGCTGTTGCCGCGTCTGATCGGCAAGGCGCGCTCGGTCGAGCTGTCACTGATGGGCGAGCGCCTGCCGGCCGAGAAGGCGCTGGAATGGGGGCTCGTCAATCGCGTCTATGACGACGGCGTTTTGATGGAGGAGGCGATGAAGCTCGCGCACGATCTCGCCAGCGGGCCGACGATCGCGCTGTCGCTGATCCGCAAGCTCTATTGGGACAGCCCGGAGAATTCGTTCGAGGAGCAGCTCAATCTCGAATTCCAGTGCCAGCTCCGTGCCGGCGATACGCAGGATTTTCGCGAAGGTGTCGGCGCATTCCTCGAGAAGCGCCCCGCGCAGTTCAAAGGCAAATGATCGAGGCGGAGCTCTCCCGCAGCGTCCGGCGCTGGTGTCCAGGTGCGACCGGCGCGACCTCCGCGGCAAAGCTGTCGGGTGGCGCCAGTCAGGAGACCTGGCGCTTCGATATCGTCCATCCCGATGGGCCGATCGGTGCGATCCTGCGGCGCTCGCCGAAGGGCTATGGGGCGGCGCCGACGCGTGCAGCGGGGCTCGCGGCCGAAGCGCAGCTGATGCAGCTCGCTTACGAGGCCGGCGTGCCGTCGCCGCGCGTGATGCATGTGCTGGCGCCGGAGGACGATCTCGGCACCGGCTTCATCATGCAGCGGGTCGAGGGCGAGACCATCGCCCGCAAGATCCTTCGTGACGATGAATTCGCTGCGGCGCGGCCGCTGCTGGCGCGGCAGATTGGCGGCATCCTTGCTGGCTTGCATCGGCTCCCGCAGGATAAATTGCCCGAGCTGCGCAGCAGGTCGGCGACGCAGGAGATCTCCGAGTTCGACCGAGACTATCGCAGTCTGAACTGGCCAAAGCCGGTTTTCGAGCTCGCGCTGCGCTGGCTGCGCGACCACGATCCCGGCCCCTCGACTGAGGTGACGCTGGTGCACGGCGATTTCCGCAACGGCAATCTCATCATCGGCCCCGACGGCGTGCGCGCCGTGCTCGACTGGGAGCTCGCCCATCTCGGCGATCCCATGGAGGATCTCGGCTGGGTCTGCGTCAACTCCTGGCGTTTCGGCGAGATCGACAAGCCCGTCGGCGGCTTTGGCTCGCGCGAGGAGCTGTTCGCCGGCTATGAGGCGGCAGGCCGCAAGGTCGATCCGGTACGGGTGAAATTCTGGGAAGTCATGGGCACGCTACGTTGGGGCATCATGTGCGGCGGGATGATGCAGCGGTTCCGCGAGGGGCCCGATCATTCCATGGAACGCGCCATGATCGGGCGCCGCGCCTCGGAGACCGAGATCGATCTCTTGCGGCTGCTCGCGCCGCGGGAAGGATAGGCCATGCAGGACGAACCGAACCCGATCGAGCTGACCAAGGCGGTCGCCGATTTCCTCCGCAATGACATCACGCCGTTGATATCAGGCCATCAGGGCTTCAAGCTGCGCGTTGCCATCAACATCCTCGACCTCGTCACGCGCCAACTGACGCAGGAGGAGGGCAGCGATGCGAAGGAAGTCGAGCGGTTGCGTGCGCTGCTTGGTGTCGACGGCTCAGTTACTGACCTTAATCGTGCACTCGCCGAGCGTATCGCCAAGGGTGAGGTCGATCTGACAACGCCGGGGCTTGCAGAGCATCTGTGGGCGACCACGATGGAGAAGCTCGCCGTCGATCAGCCGAACTATGCGTCCTACAAGCGGGAACTTGGGAGGTAGGCGGGCTACGCCCGCTCTCTCCCCGTCATTGCGAGGAGCGAAGCGACGAAGCAACCCAGACTGTTTCCGGGGAGCGATTCTGGATTGCTTCTACGCTCGCAATGACGGCGGAGAAACCTTTACTTCCCCACCCATTTCGGCGGCCGCTTCTCCGAGAACGCCTTCGGGCCCTCGATGTAATCCTGCGAGGCCACCATCGCCTTCACCGCCGGGTACTCCCGCTGCTCCTCGATCGCCTGCTCCAGCGACACGGCGAGTCCTTTCCGGATGGTCTGCTTCGAGGCCCGGATCGACATCGGCGAGTTCTTGGTGATCATCTCTGCCCAGCGCAGCGCGCCGGCGAGGGCCTCGCCCTGCGGCACCACCTCGTTGACGAAGCCGAGCTCATGACCCTCCTTGGCGCTGACATGGCGCGCGGTGAGGATCATGCCCATGGCGCGCTTCAGGCCGATCTGCCGTGGCAGCCGGTGCAGGCCACCGGCGAGCGCGGCGAGGCCGACGCGTGGCTCAGGCAGGGCGAAGGTCGCGTTCTCCGATGCGATGATCAGATCGCAGGCCAGCGCGATTTCGAAACCGCCACCCATGGCGACGCCGTTGACCGCAGCGATGATCGGCTTGTCGCAGTCGAATCGCGCAGTGAGGCCGGCAAAGCCGCCCTTGTCCCATCCGCGCTTGCCGCCGGCCGCCTGCCACTTCAGATCATTGCCGGCGCAGAATGCCTTGTCGCCGGCGCCGGTGACGACCGCGACCCATTGCGCGGGGTCCGCGGCGAAATCGTCGAAGACCTTGTTGAGCTCGAAATGCGCATCGATGTGCAGCGCGTTATAGACCTCGGGCCGTGACAGCGTGACGATCGTGATCGGTCCCTTGCGTTCCACCTTCGAAAACTTCAGCTCCATCGCGCGCTCCCGCAGTTTCTCATGAATATTGGCGTCATACTACCGCGCGTCAGCGCCGCCGCACCATTGAATTGCGCGGGTGCGCCTTGCGCGCTTCACACGCGTCGGCTTGCTTGACTTGCGCGCGCTCTTCTCACCTTAATCGTGCGAAGCAAAGACGCGACTAGCGCCTTAACGCAAAACGATAAAACCAATCCGGGAGAGAATCTGTGGATTTCTCATTGCCTGCCGATCTCGTCGCCTATCTCGGAGAGCTCGACCGTTTCATCGAGCGCGAGATCAAGCCGCTGGAACAGGCCGACGACAACATCCGCTTCTTCGATCATCGCCGCGAATGGGCGCGCACCGATTTCGAGAATGGCGGCCTGCCGCGGCATGAATGGGAAGGGCTGCTGCGCAAGGCGAAGGACCTCGCGGATGCCGCCGGCCACTTACGCTTTCCGGTGCCGAAGCAATATGGCGGCAAGGACGGCTCCAATCTCTGGATGGCCGTGATCCGCGAGCATTTTGCCGCGAAGGGTCTCGGCCTGCACAATGACCTGCAGAACGAGCACTCCATCGTCGGCAATTTCCCTGTCGTCACCATGCTCGACCGCTACGGCCGCGACGACCAGAAGGCGATGATCGACGGCTCGATCAAGGGCAAGTACCGCATCACGTTTGGTTTGACGGAGCCGCATCACGGCTCGGACGCCACGCACATGGAAACGCGCGCGGTGCCGGCTGTCAGAGACAACGTCAAGGGCTGGATCATCAACGGCGAGAAGATGTGGACGACGGGAATGCATGTCGCCACGCATTGCGCGCTGTTCGCGCGCACGTCGGGTAATGACGGCGATGCCCGCGGCATCACCTGCCTCCTGGTGCCGGCCAAGAGCCATGGTGTGAAGGTCGAGGAATACATGTGGACCTTCAACATGCCGACCGACCATCCCCGTGTCAGCTTTACGGATGTGTTCGTGCCTGAAGACGCGCAGTTCGGCGAGGTCGGCCGCGGCCTGTCGCTGGCGCAATGCTTCGTGCACCAGAACCGCATTCGCCAAGCGGCAAGCTCGCTCGGCGCTGCAGTCTACTGCATCAACGAGAGCGTTAAGTATGCGCGCGAGCGAAAGCCGTTCGGCAAGGCGCTTGCGGAGAACCAGGCGATCCAGTTCCCGCTGGTCGAACTCGCGACGCAGGCCGAGATGCTGCGTCTGTTGATCCGCAAGACCGCCTGGGAGATGGACCAGCTCACCGAGGAGCAGGTCGAGCGCACGCTCTCCGACCGCGTCTCGATGTGCAACTACTGGGCAAATCGCCTTTGTTGTGAATCGGCCGACCGGGCCATGCAGGTCCATGGCGGCATGGGCTATTCACGCCACAAGCCGTTCGAGCACATCTATCGCCATCACCGTCGCTACCGCATCACCGAAGGCAGCGAAGAGATCCAGATGCGCAAGGTGGCGGGGTTCTTGTTCGGCTATATGGGGCCGGGGAAACATTGAGGCTCCCACCGGTTTGGTAGGGTGGGTTAGCCAGGCAGATGCGCGAAGCGGATCTGCTCGGTGTAACCCACCAACTTCCATCCGCGCGGGTAGTAAAGAGGTGGGTTACGCCTGCGGCTAACCCACCCTACGGCACCACGCTCAATTCACCCGCCGGTCCTTCCCCGCCCAATACGGCTCGCGCAACTGTCGCCGCAAGATCTTGCCACTCGGATTCCTCGGCAACGCCGGCAGGAACTCCACGCTCTTCGGCGTCTTGAAGCCGGCGATGCGCTCGCGGGTGAAGTTGATGATGTCGGTCGCGGTGGCCTGCTTGCCGGGCTTCATCACCACGACGGCTTTGACGGCTTCGCCCCATTTCTCGTCGGGCACGCCGATCACCGCGGCTTCCGCGACATCAGGGTGATCGCACAGTGCGCTCTCGACCTCGGCCGGGTAGATGTTCTCGCCGCCCGAGATGATCATGTCCTTGATGCGGTCGTGAATGTAGAGATAGCCGTCCTCGTCCATGTAGCCGGCATCGCCCGTGCGCAGCCAGCCGTCGCTGCGCAGCGTCGAGGCGGTGGCCTCAGGCAAATTCCAGTAGCCGGCCATGTTGGAGCCCGAGCGCGTCGCGATCTCGCCGACCTGGCGCGGTGGCAGCGGTTTGCCGTCCGCATCCAGGATCGCGATCTCCACGCCCGGCAGCGCCTTCCCGGCAGAGCGCATCCGCTCTAGGCCCTCGACGTGGTCCTCCGGCGGCAGCGCGACGATGGTGCCTGTCGTCTCCGTCATGCCGTACATCTGCACGAAGCCGCATTTGAAAACCTCGATGCATTCCTTCAGCAGCGCGGCCGGAATGGGGGAGGCGCCGTACAGCATGTATTTCAATCTTGAGAAGTCGACCGTCCTGGCGCGCGGCTGCCGCACCACAAACTGCATTGCCGCCGGCACCATGAACAGTTTCGTGATGCCCGACTGCTCGAAGAAATCCAGCACCTTGGTCGGGTCGAACTCGCGCGCTATCACGCCGCGAGCGCCGTGATAGAGGCCCATCACGCCCCAGCCGGAGCCGCCGATATGAAAGATTGGCATCGCGACCAGCGAGACATCATCGGTCGACCATCGGTTCCATTCCGGCTTGTCCTCGGCATTGCCTGTCTGCACCAGGTTGAGGAAATTCGCGTGGCTGAGCATCGCGCCCTTCGGCTTGCCCGTAGTGCCCGATGTGTAGAGTTGGATCGCGATATCGCGGGTGTCGATCGGCACCTTCGGATCATTGCCGCTCTGCGCATCGCGCCACGCGGCAAAGTCCTGCCATTCCGGTGCGCCGCCCTCGGTCGTGATGACGGTGCGCACGCTCGGCAGCTGATCCTCGATCTGGCGGACTTGCGTGATGAACTCCGGTCCGACGAACAGAACCGGCGCCTTGCAATCGGCAACAATAAACGCGACTTCGGGGCCCGCGAGCCGCCAGTTCACCGGCGCCATCACGACGCCGGCCTTGATCGCGCCCATCAGCAGCTCGAAGTAGAGATCGCTGTTCTTGCCGAGATAGGCGATGCGGTCGCCCTTCTTCACGCCCATCGCGATCAGGGCATTGGCAACCTTGTTGGTGCTGATGTCGAACTCGGCAAAGCTGGTGACACGACCCTCGAACTCATAGGCGATGGCGTTGCCGCGGCTTTTCGCGCGCTCGCGCACCATGTCGGCGAGGTTCGCCAGTTTCGGTGATGCGGACATGTCTCTCCCGTTGGCGTTTTGTTTTTATACCAGGGAGTGTGGCGTCATCTGCGGGGGAAGACAAGGTGGGGTGATTGAAGCGACGTACTCTGAATGCGTCGTCCCGGCGAAGGCCGGGACCCATAACCACTAAACGCAATTTGGCGAAGACTGGTCATGACCAATCTTCGCCAAACCAAATTCGGTGGCTATGGGTCCCGGCCTTCGCCGGGACGACGGTGGAGCGTGGAGCAACCTTCGCGCTTCTCACTACGGAGGAGGTATCACCCCCGCTTCGCGCGGTCCTTTTCGTTCTGGGCCATGATGCTCTCGCGCGCGGTCTTCCAGTCGTCGTCGCTCCAGTCGCGGAGCTGGTAGAAATTGCCGCCCATGGCGAGCGCCTGCGCGCCGTCCATCGCAATGGTCTCGCCGTTGATCCAGTCGCAGCCGCCGGAGATCAGGAACACCGCGAGGTTCTGCAATTCCTCCATGGTGCCGACGCGGCCCATCGGGTTCATCGCCTTGGTGCGCGCGCCGGCTTCGTCACCGGGCTTGATGCGCTTGCTCATGCCTTCAGTCGGGATCTCGCCTGGCGCGATGGTGTTGAGGCGGATGCCGTGGCGGCCCCATTCGGTCGCGAGCGACATGGTCATGGCGTGGATCGCCGACTTGCTCATCGCCGAGGGCACGACGTAGGGCGAGCCGTTGCGCACCCAGGTCACGGTGATCGAGACGACGTTGCCGGGCTGCTTCAAGGCGATCCAGCGCTTGCCGACCGCTTGCGTCACGTAGAACGTGCCGTGCATGACGATGTTGGCAACGGCATCGAAGCCGCGCGGCGAGAGCTCTTCCGTGCGCGAGATGAAATTGCCTGCGGCATTGTTGATGAGATCGGTCAGCGGCGCATCGCGAAAGATGGTCTCGATCATTTCCTCGACCGCGAGCGCGTTGCGGATGTCGACACCGTGGCTGGTGACGCGGCCGCCATACTCGCTCATCAGCTCGATCGCAGTCTCGTCGCAAACGATCTTGCGCCGACCGCAGATGTGCACCTCGGCGCCGAGCTGAAGGAAGCGCGCCGCCATGGACTTGCCGAGCCCTGTGCCGCCGCCGGTCACGAGAATGCGCCGCCCAGCCAGAAGATTTTCCTTGAACATGGCTGTTTCTCCCGTACGTATCGTCAGTTAATTGGTCGATTGACTAAATCCGGCCGTCAGCTTTCTGTAAAGCGGCACCGAACAAGAACAGGGAGAATTCATCCATGGAAGAGCGCGTCTCGATCTCGATCTCGGAAGGCGTTGCCGACGTGCGCCTGGTGCGTGCGGACAAGATGAATGCGCTCGATCAGGCCATGTTCGAGGCGCTTGTCGCGGCAACGGAGCGGCTTTCGAAGGAAAAAGGCGTGCGCGTCGTCGTGCTGTCAGGTGAGGGCCGCGCCTTCTGCGCCGGTCTCGACATGGGGCGTTTTGCCGCCATGAAGGAGAAGGGCGGCAACGGAATTCCGGGTGGCGAAAATCGCGATCTCACCAAGCGTACGCACGGGCTGGCGAACTTTCCGCAACAGGCGGTATGGGGATGGCGCCAGCTTCCGGTTCCTGTGATCGCGGCGGTACATGGCGTCGCCTTCGGCGGCGGCTTCCAGCTCTCGCTCGGCGCCGACATGCGTTTCCTGAGCCCCGACGCGCGGATGTCGATCATGGAAATCAAATGGGGCCTCGTTCCTGACATGGCGGGAACGCCGATCCTGGCTTCGCTGGTGCGCGACGACATCTTGCGCGATCTCACCTACACCGGCCGCATCTTCTCGGCGCAGGAGGCGATGGCTTACGGCCTCGCCACGCGCATCTGTGATGATCCGCGCGCTGCCGCGCTTGAAGTGGCGCGGGAGATCGCGGGCAGGAGCCCCGATGCGATCCGCGCGGCGAAGCGGCTGCTCAACAATCTCTCGGTCGATCCTGGCCCGGCGCTGCTCGCGGAGTCGGTGGAACAGCAAAAGCTGATCGGTAGCGCGAACCAGACGGAAGCGGTCCGCTCCAATCTGGAGAAGCGCGCGGCGAAGTATGCGGACTAACCGTCTATCGTTCCGGGACGGTCCGAAGGACCAGACCCGGAACCTCGAGATTCCGGGCTCGATGCTTCGCATCGCCCCGGAATGACAGTCGCTAACGACAACAAAGAAAAACAAGCATGAGCGAAACGTCCAACTTCCTTGGCATCGTCTCCGGCGATCGACACCGTTCTCACGCCGACGTCGCGGCCCGCGCTGATCGCATCGCGTCCGGTCTCGCCAGGATCGGCGTCAGGCAAGGTGATTGCGTCTGCATGCTGATGCGCAACGACATCGCCTTCCTCGAGGCCGCCTACGCCGCGATGCGGCTGGGCGCCTATGGCGTGCCGATCAACTGGCACTTCAAGCCCGAGGAGATCAACTACATCCTGGGCGATACCGGCACATCCGTGCTGATCGGGCATGCCGACATGCTACACGCCTTGCGCGATGCCATACCGAAAGGTGTCACCGTTCTCAGCGTGCCGACGCCGCCGGAGATATTGTCCAATTACAAGATCGATCCCGATCACCTGAAGACGCCGGACTTCGCGATCGACTTCGAATCCTGGCTCGCGCAACTCGAGCCCTATGACGGCCCGGTCGTGCCGCAGCCGATGAACATGATCTACACGTCGGGCACGACAGGCCACCCCAAGGGGGTGCGGCGCAATGCGCCAACGCCGGAGCAGCAGGCGGCCGGCGAGCGAATGCGCGCGATGATCTATGGCCTCAAGCCCGGTGCCCGCGCGATCCTGCCGGGCCCGCTCTATCATTCCGCGCCGAACTCGTTCGGCATCCGCGCTGGCAAGCTCGGCGGCGCGCTCGTGCTGATGCCGCGCTTCGAGGCGGAAGAATTTCTGCAGCTGATCGAGCGCTACAGAATCGACACCATCTTCATGGTGCCGACCATGTTCATCCGCCTGATGAAACTGCCGGAGGAGGTCCGTAAAAAATACGACGTCTCCTCGCTTCGCCACATCATCCACGCCGCCGCGCCCTGTCCGGCCGACGTCAAGCGCGCGATGATCGAGTGGTGGGGCCCGGTGATCTACGAATTCTACGGCTCGACCGAATCCAGCGCCGTGACCTTCGCGACTTCAGAGGATGCGCTGAAGAAGCCCGGCACGGTCGGCAAGGTCTCGCCCGGCGCCGAGTTGCGCTTCATCGGCGACGACGGACGCGTGCTCGGCGTCGGTGAGATCGGCGAGATCTATTCCCGCGTGCTAGACATGGCCGACTTCACCTATCACAACAAGCCGGAGAAGCGGGCCGAGATCGACCGCGACGGCTTCATCACCTCGGGCGACGTCGGCTATATCGACGACGATGGTTACGTCTTCATCTGCGATCGCAAGCGCGACATGGTGATCTCGGGCGGCGTCAATATCTATCCGGCTGAAATCGAGTCGGTGCTGCACGCCGTCCCGGGCGTGCATGACTGCGCCGTGTTCGGCATCCCCGACGCCGAGTTCGGCGAGGCGCTGATGGCGGTAGTCGAGCCGCAACCTGATGTCACGCTCGGTGTCGCCGACATCCGTGCGCGACTGAAGAGCTCGCTCGCCGACTACAAGGTGCCGAAGCATATCGAGATCCGCACGGGCCTGCCGCGCGAAGATTCCGGAAAAATCTTCAAGCGGCGCCTGCGCGATCCCTATTGGGAGCAGGCAGGGCGGAAGATCTGACGGCTGTCACGTTCGTTGGCGTGCGCCTAGACCAGCTCGCCGCCGACGAACAGCAGGAACGAGCGGCCCGGCACCTTGTAGACGCTGTCGAACTCGAACCGGGCGCCGGATGCGCCGTCGGCGGCATTGGTGTCGAGCAGCAGCGACCAGCACGGTCCGGCCGTGGTCTGCGGCAGCTTGAAATCGACCTCGCCCTCATAAGCGTTGAGGATGATCAGCACGCTGTCGTCCTCGCCATGGCGCGGGATGGCCGTTTTGCGTGCGCGGCCGTCGAGCATGGCGCCGAAGCATTTCAGCCAGCCGCTTTCCCACTCGGCGCTCGACATCTCGCTGCCATTGGCATTGATCCAGACGACATCGCGGATGTCGAGCTGCGCATCGTGCACGCCGGTGAGGAAGCGGCTGCGGCGCAGGATCGGATAGTCGCGCCGGAGCTGGATCACACGCTTGGTGAACGCGAGCAGCTTTTGCGCATCCTCGCCCATGGTCCAGTCGAACCAGGAGATGTCGCTGTCCTGGCAGTAGGCGTTGTTGTTGCCCTGCTGGGTCCTGCCAAATTCGTCGCCGCCGAGCAGCATCGGCGTTCCCTGCGAGAGCAGCAGGGTGGCCAGCATGTTACGCTTTTGCCGCTCGCGCAGCGCAATGACATCCTTGTTGTCGGTCGGGCCTTCGACGCCGCAGTTCCAGGAGCGGTTGCTGGAATTGCCGTCGCGGTTGCCCTCGCCATTGGCTTCGTTGTGCTTGTCGTTATAGCTCGCCCAATCGTTCAGCGTGAAACCGTCATGAGCCGTGATGAAGTTGACGCTCGCCCATGAGCGCCGTCCGCCCCAGCGGCCGAAGATGTCGCCGGAGCCCAGCAGCCGCGCGGCGAGCGCGGATGGCGGCGCTTCGCCGCGCCAATAATCGCGTGCCGTGTCGCGATATTTGTCGTTCCACTCGGCCCAGCCGGGCGGGAAGCCGCCGACCTGGTAACCACCGGGTCCGCAGTCCCAGGGTTCGGCGATCAGCTTGACGGTCGAGAGCAGCGGATCCTGGTCCATCGCCTTCAGAAATCCGCTCTGCTCGTCGAAGCCGTAGACCTCGCGCGCGAGAATGGTGCCGAGATCGAAGCGAAAGCCGTCGATATGCATATGGCCGGCCCAATAGCGCAAACTGTCCATCACCATCTGGATCACGCGCGGATGCGACAGGTTGACGGTGTTTCCGGTGCCGGTGTCGTTGATGTAGTAGCGCTTGCGGTCGGGCAGGAGGCGATAATAGCTCGCATTGTCGATGCCCTTGAAGGACAGTGTCGGCCCGAGCTCGTTGCCTTCGGCGGTGTGGTTGTAGACGACGTCGAGGAACACCTCGAGCCCGGCGCCGTGCAGTTTCGAGACCATCTCCTTGAACTCGCGCAGGGAGTTCGGCACGTCGGAGGCGTAGCGCGGGTCGGGCGCGAAGAAGCCGATGGTGTTGTAGCCCCAATAATTGACCAGGTTCTTCTTCAGAAGATTGTCGTCGTTGATGAAGGAATGCACCGGCAACAGCTCGATCGAGGTCACGCCGAGCGAGGTCAGGTGCGCGATCATCTCGGGCGCGGCAAAGCCGGCATAAGTGCCGCGCAGGTTCTCCGGCACCGCGGGATGCTTCTTTGTAAAGCCCTTGACGTGGGTCTCGTAGACGATGGTCTCGTCCCAATGAACATTCTGACGGGCCGCCTCGGCCTGCCAGTCGAAATCAGGATCGACCACGACGCATTTCGGCATGAACGGCGCGCTGTCGCGCTCGTCGAAGGTGGTGTCGTCGCCCGTCTCCATGATGTAGCCGAACACGGCGGGATTCCAGGTCAGGCTTCCCGCATGCGCGCGGGCATAGGGATCGAGCACCAGCTTGTTGGGGTTGAAGCGATGCCCTGCATCGGGCTGATAGGGCCCGTAGACGCGGTAGCCGTAAAAGGTGCCGGGACCGACGCCGGCGATGTACCCGTGGAAGACCTGGTCGGTATATTCCGGCAGCTCGAAGCGGTGCGTCTCGCGATCGCCGTCGTACAGGCAGACCACCACCTTGGTGGCATTGGCTGAAAACACCGCGAAGTTGGTGCCGTTGCCGCTCCAATGGGCACCCAGCGGATAAGGCAGGCCTTCCTCGATGACGAAATCGGACATGTGAATCCCCCTGGGGCCCCGATGGCCGCGACCGGCAACGCCATTGCGCCCTGAATGTTTCAAGCGCCTTGCCATTCTGGGCGCTGCGTACGTCAATTCAATGAACAGCGAACGGCGGACGCTATTTCAGGCAATCACGTAAGGCGGGCCGGCGGCGTCTTCGCACCGACGGGTTTAGCACCTATATAGGCGGGGTCATCGACCCGCGGATAAAGCCATGTCCCCCGTTTCCATCCTGCTCAACCTGATCTGGATTCTCATCGGCGGCGCCTGGATGGCGTTCGGCTGGCTGGTGGCCTCGGTCATCATGGCCATCACCATCATCGGCCTGCCCTGGGCGCGGGCGGCGTTCAACATCGCTATTTACACGCTGCTGCCGTTCGGCTCGCGTGCGGTCAATCGCGACGAGGTTACCGGCATGAGCGACATCGGTACCGGCGCCCTCGGTGTGATCGGCAATATCATCTGGCTCGTGCTGGCCGGCTGGTGGCTGGCGCTCGGCCACCTCCTGACGGCCGTGCTCTTTGCCATCACCATTATCGGCCTTCCCTTCGCCTGGGCCCATCTGAAGCTCGCGGGCATCGCGCTCTGGCCGATCGGCAAGGTGATTGTGCCGGCGTAAAATCCGCTTCGGAGGCTTCGGCCTGCGAGACCAAGCGGCGTTGCCGCGCACCTCCGGCGAACCACTTTCCACCCGGCGGACCAGCCGCTACGATGAGCCCGGACAGAACGTCGGAGGTGCCTGAAATGAGGCGTCGCGAGTTCGTGGCCCTTGTCGGCAGTTCACTGGCGGCGTTGCCCCTGATGGCGCGCGCTCAGCAACACAAAGTCGTGCACATTGGATATCTGATGGACCGCTCCGGACCACCGGGCGTGCTCGATCAGGGCTTTTTCGATGGCCTTCGCGAGCACGGGTATGTCCTGGGCCAGAATGCCGAGATCGAGTATCGGTGGACCGAAGGCAAGACCGAACGGCTTCTTGCCCTCGCGCGCGAGCTGGTCACAAGCAAGGTCGACATTATCGTCGTCGCTGGCGCGGATTCGACGAAGGCCGCAAAGCAGGCGACCGCGACCATCCCGATTGTCATGGCAAGCAGCCAAGATGCCGTTGGCGACGGCCTTGTCGCGAGCTTGGCACATCCCGGTGGCAACGTGACCGGGCGGTCCGTCTATGCGCCCGAACTGACATCCAAGCGGATCGAAATTCTCAAGGAAATGGTCCCAAACCTGACCAAGCTCGGGGTGCTCTGGAACAGGGACAATGTCGGAGCTGCGGGTCAGTTGCAGGAAGCAAGAATGGCCGGACAAGCGCTCGGCATCTCGATCGAATCGCTACCTGCGCAAATTCCTGATGGTCTGGACGAGGTGATGGCGAGAGCGGCAGAGCTCGGCGCGGGTGCGATCCTCATCGTCTCCGACAGCTCGACAATAGGTAATCGCGCGAAGATCGGCAGCTCTGCTCTACAACGCCATCTGCCTACAATCTTCGCCAACAAAGCGTATCTCAGTGGTGGCGGCTTGATGAGTTACGGTCCTGATATCGTCGAGAGTTTTCGGTTGGCTGTCGTTCACGTCGACAAGATTCTGAGGGGCGCAAATCCTGCAAGCTTGCCAGTCGAGCAGCCCACGAAGTTCGAGTACGTGATCAACATGAAGACGGCGAAAGCGCTCGAAATCGCGATCTCACCGGCGTTGCAGGCGCGCGCCGATGAGGTGCTCGAATAGCTTTCATGCTGTGGGCATAAGTCCACGTAGCCCCGCAAGCGATGCCTCGCTCTACCCGGCGCGTACACTCCTATTGAAATCGGAAGGAAAGAAACATGTTGGCAAACGCGAGGGTAGCCACCCGTCTTCCGGCCAAGGATCTTGATCGCGCGCGAGCATTCTATTCGGAGAAACTCGGGCTCGACCCGGTCGAGCAACGAGACGGCGGACTGCGCTATGTCTGCGCCGGCGGTGAGTTTGCAATATTCCTTTCGGCCGGTGCGCAATCCGGCACGCACACGCAGATGGGCTGGGAAGTCGAAGACCTCGAAACCACCGTGCGCGAGCTTCGCGCGCGGGGCGTGAAGTTCGAGGAATATGATCTGCCCGGCTTGAAGACTGTTAACGGGATTGCCGACATTGCCGGAAATTACCCGAGCAAGGGTATTGCTGAGCGAGGTGCCTGGTTTCGCGACAGCGAAGGCAACCTTCTCGGAATAGGGCAGCCTGTCCGGTCCTGAGAGCGGGATGGATCGCGTCTGACGATGCCTCGCGCTGCGGGGCGTTGCGGCGCATCGGGCCACGAAGGCCGGTGTGCGCCGCCACCAAGTTCATCTTGCGCTGCGGTAGAAAAATATCGCACACTCGGCCGGCCGGGGAGCCATTGGGAGCTCTACAAGAGGAGCGAGCCATGTCCCTCCAGACCGTACCGTCCGACGTCGATCAACGCCCGAACCGGCCTGAGGACGTCCAGGCGCTCGAGGCTGACGCGCGGCTGCGCGACGATATTCGCCTGCTCGGGCGCATCCTGGGCGACACGGTGCGCGACCAGGAGGGGGCCGATGTGTTCGACCTGGTCGAGCGTATCAGGCAGACCTCGATCCGGTTCCACCGCGACGAGGACCGGGTGGCCCGCCGCGAGCTCGAGCAGATCCTCGACAGCATGTCGACCTCGGAGACGGTGCGGATCGTCCGCGCCTTCAGCTATTTTTCCCACCTCGCCAACATCGCCGAGGATCAGAACAACATCCGCCAGATGCGCACCCGCAGCGCCGCCAGCGGCACCAGCGTGCTGGCGGAAACATTGGCCAACGCCAAGGCTGCCGGCATCGGCGCTGACGCGCTGCGCAGCTTCTTCAAGACCGCGCTGGTGAGCCCGGTGCTCACAGCGCATCCGACCGAAGTCCGCCGCAAGAGCACGATGGACCGCGAGATGGAGGTCGCAAGCCTCCTCGATCGCCGCGAGCGGGTCGCGCTGACCGCCGACGAGGCCGCCGCCAGCGACGAGCAGCTTCGCCGCGAGGTGCTGACGCTGTGGCAGACCAATCTGCTCCGCCGCACCAAGCTCACCGTACTCGATGAGGTCGCCAACGGCCTGTCGTTCTACGACTACACCTTCCTGCGCGAGGTGCCGCGGCTGGCCAACGCACTGGAAGACCGGCTGGAGGAGGGCGGCGTGCAAGCTGCCAGCGAGCTCGCTTCGTTCCTGAGGATGGGAAGCTGGATCGGCGGCGACCGCGACGGCAATCCCTTCGTCACCGCCGACGTGATGCGCGGCACGCTGCGGCTGCAGTCGAGCCGCGTGATGCAATTCTATCTGAACGAGTTGCACGTGCTCGGCTCGGAGCTGTCGATCGCGGCGCATCTCGCCGATGTCTCGGAGGAGCTGCGGACCCTGGCGGAGCGCTCGCCCGACACCTCGCCGCACCGGAGCGGCGAGCCCTACCGCCTCGCGGTCTCAGGCATCTATGCGCGCCTGACCGCGACCGCCGAAAAGCTCGAGGTCGAGATCACCCGCCGGCCGGTTGGCAAGGGCGCACCCTATGACAGCGTCAAGGAGCTGCAAGCCGATCTCGACGTGCTGCATCGCTCGCTGATCTCCAACAACGCCCGCGTCATCGCACGCGGGCGCTTACGGCTGCTCCGGCGCGCGGTGGATTGCTTTGGCTTCCATCTGGCGCGACTCGACATCCGCCAGAACTCGGCGGTGCACGAACGCACCATCGCCGAGCTGATGGACGCCGCCAATCCCGGCATGTCCTATCTCGCGCTCGGCGAAGACGCGCGTATCTCGCTGCTCACCAACGAATTGCGCTCGACGCGCGCGCTGGTGTCGCCCTTCGTCAAATACAGCGATGAGACCATGGGCGAGCTCAACGTCTTCCATGCGGCCGCGGAGGCGCATGCGAAGTTCGGCTCGGACGCCATTCCCCAATGCATCATCTCGATGTGCAAGGGCATGTCCGACATGCTCGAGGTCGCGGTGCTGCTCAAGGAGGTCGGCCTCGTTCATCCCTCCGGGCGCAGCGCCATCAACATCGTGCCGTTGTTCGAGACCATCGAGGACTTGCAGGCCTCTTCCGGCATCATGGATCGCATGCTGTCGCTGCACGATTACCGCCGCCTCGTCGACAGCCGCGGCAGCGTGCAGGAAGTCATGCTCGGCTATTCCGACAGCAACAAGGATGGCGGCTTCGTCACCTCGGGCTGGGAGCTCTACAAGGCCGAGATCGGGCTCGTCGACGTGTTCGAGCGTCATCACGTGCGGCTGCGGCTTTTCCACGGCCGCGGCGGCTCGGTCGGCCGCGGAGGCGGACCAAGCTATGACGCCATCGTCGCCCAGCCGGGCGGCGCCGTGAACGGCCAGATCCGCATCACCGAGCAAGGCGAGATCATCTCGTCGAAATATTCCAACGCCGAAGTCGGTCGTAACAATCTGGAGATCCTGGCCGCGGCGACGCTGGATGCGAGCCTGTTGCGGCCGCGCGAGAGCGCGCCGCGCCGCGAATATCTGATCGCGATGGACGAGCTTTCAAATCTCGCCTTCAAGGCCTATCGCGGCCTCGTCTACGAGACCGAGGGCTTCGTCGATTATTTCTGGTCGTCGACCGTAATCAACGAGATCGCGACGCTGAACATCGGCAGCCGTCCGGCCTCGCGCAAGAAGACCCGCGCGATTGAGGACCTTCGCGCGATTCCGTGGGTGTTCTCGTGGGCGCAGTGCCGGCTGATGCTGCCGGGCTGGTACGGCTTTGGCAGCGCGGTCGAGCAGTGGATCACCGAGCATCCCGACAAGGGCATGCCGTTCCTCAAAGAGCTCTACAAGCAGTGGCCGTTCTTCCGCATGTTGCTGTCGAACATGGACATGGTGCTCGCCAAGAGCTCGATCGCGATCGCCTCGCGCTATGCCGAGCTGGTGCCGGACGAGGCGTTGCGCGAAAAGATCTTCGGCCGCATCCGCCGCGAATGGCATTCCTGCATCGAGACGCTGCTCGACATCATGGGGCAGGACCGCCTGCTGCAGGGCAACCCGCTGCTCGAACGCTCCGTACGCCACCGCTTCCCCTATCTCGATCCGCTCAACCACGTCCAGGTCGAGCTGCTCAGGGCACATCGCGCGCAGAACCCGGATGAGCAGGTGTTGCGCGGAATTCAGCTGACGATCAATGGAATATCGGCGGGGCTGAGAAATACGGGGTAGGGAGTCATTCCGGGGCGATGCGAAGCATCGAACTATGGTGCGCAATTGCGCACCTGAGAATCTCGAGATTCCGGGTTCGGCTCTTCGAGCCGCCCCGGAATGACAACGAAAAGAATCAGCGCGACCTCACACCGGATCCCACGGGAAGATATCGGCGGAACGGTCGAGCTTGTAGAACGAGCCCTTCAACGCGGGCATGCCGTGCTCCGCGATCGACTGCGGGGTCCAGCCTTCGCTGCGATGAACCGAGCGCAACGGGCGGTTCTGGCTGAACAGGAACAGCTCGTTCATGCGCGCGCCGAAGATCTGGCCTGAGACATCCTTGGCGGCATCGGAGAGCAGATAGGCGCAGATCGGCGCGATCTTCTCGGGGCCCATCTGCTTGATCTTCTCGACCCGCGCCTTCTCGGCTTCAGTCTCGGTCGGGATGGTGCCGATCATGCGGGTCCAGGCAAACGGCGAGACGCAGTTGGAGCGCACGTTGAAGCGGCCCATGTCGAGAGCGATCGACTTGGAGAGGCCGACGATGCCGAGCTTGGCCGCGGCGTAGTTGGCCTGCCCGAAATTGCCGATCAGGCCGGAGGTCGACGTGAAGTGCACGAAAGAGCCGCTCTCCTGCTCACGGAAGATGCGCGCGGCGGCATGGCTGACGTAGAACGAGCCCATCAGATGCACCTTGATGACGGCCTCGAACGCTTCCACGCTCATCTTGTGGAAGATCATGTCGCGCAGGATGCCGGCATTGTTGACGACGCCATCCAGCTTGCCGAAGGCATCGGTCGCAGTCTTCACGATCTTGCTGGCGGGGATCGCTTCCGCGACCGACTCGAAATTGGCGACCGCCGTGCCGCCGCGCTTCTTGATCTCCTCGACCACCTCCTCGGCGGGCGTGGCGCTCGAACCGGCGCCATCGGCGGCCGCGCCGGGATCGTTGACGACGACCTTGGCGCCTTCGGCCGCGCAGAGCAGCGCGATCTCGCGCCCGATGCCGCGCCCGGCGCCGGTGACGATGATGACCTTGTCCTGCAGTGATTTGCTCATGTGGGTTCTCCTGTTGTCTCTGTCATTCCGGGGCGTGCGAAGCACGAACCTGGAATCTCGAGGTTCCGGGTCTGGTCCTTCGGACCATCCCGGAACGACGAGGAATTACCTCTCGTTCGTAAACACGATCGTACCCGACGCGGCGAACATGCCGCCGACGCCGTGGCACACCGAAATCTTCGCGTTCGGCACCTGTGCCGGCGCGATGCCGCGCATCTGCCGCACGCTCTCCTGGAGCGCGTACATGCCGTACATGCCCGAATGCATGTAGGAGAGGCCGCCGCCATTGGTGTTGAGCGGCAGCTTGCCGCCGGGCCGCGTGTTGCCGTCCGCGATGAATTTGCCGGTCTCCTCGTGCGGCATGAAGCCGAGATCGCCCAGGCCGAACAGCGGCAGATGCGCAAAGGCGTCATAGATCATGAGATGA
The DNA here is from genome assembly GCF_936928535.1 of uncultured Bradyrhizobium sp. Taxonomy (GTDB): domain Bacteria; phylum Pseudomonadota; class Alphaproteobacteria; order Rhizobiales; family Xanthobacteraceae; genus Bradyrhizobium. Next base: position 44,403 of record NZ_CAKZHY010000097.1, read on the forward strand.
TCGACGTCCTTGTGGGCGATGCCCGCTTCCCTGAAGGCGAGGGGGCCAGCGGTCTTGAACGCGCGCGAGGAGTTGAACGTCTCCATCTGGCTGACCATCGGCGTTTCCACGCTCTCGCCGGTGCCCATGATGTAGACGGGCTTGCGGGGAAAATCCCTGGCGCGGTCGGCCGAGGTGAGGATCAGCGCGCCGCCGCCGTCGGTGACGAGGCAGCACTGCAGCAGCCGGAACGGGTAGGCGATCATGCGCGAGTTGAGCACGTCGGCGACGGTGATCGGATCCTTCATCATCGCCCGCGGATTCCTCGCCGCCCATTCGCGCTGCACGACGGCGACCGAGGCGAGCTGTTCATGGGTGATGCCGTAGGTCTTCATGAAGCGCAGCACCGGGATCGGGAACATGCTGGGCGGGCCGTAGACGCCATAGGGCGCCTCGAACTGGCCTTGCAGGCTGTCCGCGGGGATCGAGCGCGGCGCCTTGCCGATCATCGACTTACCGCTCTCGGCATGCGTGATCAGCACGGTCTTGCACAGCCCGGCCTCGATCGCTGCAGCGGCATGGCGAACATGCAGCATGAAGGAGCAGCCGCCGACCGAGGTGCCATCCACCCAGGTCGGCTTGATGCCGAGATAGTGGCAGACCTGCTGCGGCGTTTCGACGGCGGTCGCAAAGCCGTCGATGTCGGAGAGCTTCAGCCCGGCATCGGCGATGGCATTGAGGGCTGCATCGGCGTGGAGCTGCAACTGCGAGGCGTTGGGGATGACACCGAGCTCGGTGGTCTCGGCCGCACCGACGACGGCAACCTGGTTCTTGCGCATGGCCTACCCCTTCGCCGGACGGAACACGGGGAGAGTGATCTTGTCGTCCAGCTCCTGGAACGCGACTTCGAGCTTCATGTCGAGTTCGAGCGCTTCGGGCGTTTGCGGACAATTGATGATGCTGCTCATCATCCGCGGTCCTTCGTCAAGCTCGACTACGGCAATCGCGTAAGGCGGCGTGAAGCCCGGCGCGGCGGGCCGGTGGTTGATCACGTAGCTGTAGAGGAAACCCTTACCGCTCGCCTTGAAGACGGAGACCTTGCGCGAGGCGCAGGACGGGCAGAACGGGCGCGGCGGAAAGTAAACCTGCGCACACGCATCGCAGCGTTGCAAACGCAGTTCGCCGGCTTTGGTGCCATCCCAGAAATGCTGGGTTTCCGGCGTCGGTTTCGGTCGTGCGCGCTGCGGTTCGGCCATGTCGGCAGCTCCTCCCAAAGGCGAGCACTTGATGCTCGTCCGTTTCAATCTTGATGCGCCAATTGACTATCGCGCGTCAACGGTCCAGCACAGAGCTCTGCACGCCATGTATTCCACCATGCGCACAATTGCGGTTGGCGTGCTTGTGTGCCAGTAAGTCGGCAAGGTACATAAGTGCCGAGACAAGAAGAGATCGGGAGGATTCCATGTTGAGATCACTAGGCGTTGCGCTGGTTGCAGGTCTGACCTTCGCTGCACCGGCCCTTGCTGCGGACGCGCCGGCCGAGATCAAGATCGGCACGCTCTACGCGTCGAGCGGACGCTATGCCTCGATCTCGATGCCGGTTCACTATGGACTGAAGCTGTGGGTCGAACAGAAGAACGCCGAGGGCGGCGTCTATGTGAAGGCGTTCGACAAGAAGATCCCGATCAAGCTCGTCGCCTATGACGACCAGAGCAATACGGCGACCGCGGCGACCCTGTACAATCAGCTCATCACCCAGGACAAGGTCGACCTTTTAGTTGCCGATTCCGGCTCGGTGCTGACCGCGCCTGCGGTCGCGATTGCCCGCGACCACAAGATGTTCCTGTTCGACCAGACCGGCACGGGCGCCAGCTTCTTCTCCAAGGACAATCCCTACATCGCCCTGATGGCCGACCCCGTCTCGACCATCTGGCCGAAGCCGGTTGCCGATTTCGTCTCGCATGATGGACCCGGTCTCGGCATCAAGAAGATCGCGATCCTCTATGCGACCAACGAGTTCACGGGCACGCAGGCCAACGCTTTCCGAAAGTTCGTCAAGGAGTCGGGCGCGCCAATCGAGATCGTCTACGATCAGGGCGTTCCGACCGAGACGACCAACTACACCGTCATCATCAACAACATCGCCAACACCAACCCGGACGCGGTGATTCACTTCGGCTATGCGCCGAACGACATCGCTTTCCTGCGCAACGTCCAGGACGTCGGCGCCAATTTCAAGATGCTGTTTTCGATCTATGCAGGTCTGGAGACAGAGCTGCTCGAGAAGAACGTCGGCGCGAAGGGACTGGAGCACGTCTTCACCTACGTTCCGCCGCAGGAGCTGAAATATCCCGTGAACTTCGGGATGAACATGGACGAGTACAAGGCGGCCTGGGACAAGAAATACCCCGACGGCAAGGTCGAGTTCGGCTTCAACTCGGTGGCCGGTTACACCTCGGCTCTGGTGATCGAGAAGACCCTGTCGGTCGCGACCAGCCTTGATCAGCTCGAGTTGCGCAAGGCGACCTTCAGCCTGTCCAATCAGCTGCAAACGCTCGACGGGACGTTCGCGCTCGACGAGATGGGCGGCCAGATCGGCGAACTCACGCCGCTCGGCCAGCTCGAGCTGAACGATCACGGCCACATCAAGTTCATCTCGATCTATCCGCACGAGACGGCGACCGGAAAGCCGGTCTATCCGCGTCCATGACAGGAAACCCTGAGAAGCGAGTCCTGGGAGTCGGCTGCTGATGTTGACCTACGCGTTGGTCGCCGGCGTCCTGTTCGGGCTGTATTTCAGCCTGGTCGGTGTGGGGCTCAACCTCGTCTTCGGCGTCATGCGCATCGTCAATCTTGCGCATGGCGACGTCATGATGCTCGGCGCCTTCGTGGCGCTGGGTGTCGTCACCCTGGCCGGAATCGACCCGCTGTTTGCGGTGCCGCTGGCCTTCGTGGTGTTTCTGCTGGTCGGCACGCTGCTCTATTGGGTGCTGGTGCCGCGGCTGCAGGGATCCGCAAATCCGGAGATGCTGTCGATCATCCTGTTCTTCGGCCTGTCGCAGGTGGTCGAAGCCATCACCACGATCTTTGCCGGCACCAGCGAGCGCTCGATCCAGAGCCGGCTGCTCGGCACGGTTTTCTCGACCATCAAGGTCCGGCTGTTCGGCGGCAAGCCGGAGGCCGGTCCCATCCGCATCCTCGGCCAGGGATTTCCCGCGCCCTGGGTGATTGCCGCAGGAACCAGCCTGGTCGCGATCGGTCTTGTGTACGTCTATCTCTATCGCACCCGGCTCGGCACCTTGACCCGGGCCGTGATGTCGCGACGCGACGAAGCGCTGGCCTCGGGCATCGACGTCGATCGCGTCTCGGCCGCGGCCTTTGGAATCGGGCTCGGTCTCGCCGCGGTTGCGGGCGTGTTCGCCCCGTTCATGTTCGGCTCGATTACGCCGGCCTTCGGTGCGGACGCGACGGTAACGTCGTTTGCGATCGTCGTGCTGGGCTCGCTCGGCAATCCGCTCGGCACCGCTCTCGGCGGCGTCGTCTACGGTGTCTGCTACATGCTGGTGCAGACCTATCTCAGCTCATGGGCGGACCTTCTGCCCTATGTGCTGCTGATCCTGATCCTCTTGCTACGTCCGAGCGGCCTGCTTGGAAGGCAGGTGCGCGTTGCCTAATGCCGTCAAGCATGTGCTGTTCATTCTGGTGCCGCTGATCGCAGTGTTTGCGGTGCTGCCGGGCGTCTATCAAAACCATCTGTTGCTGTTCAATTTCGTCACGTTCCTGATCCTCGCGCAGGGCGTCAACATCATCTACGGCTTCACCGGCTATTTGCCATTCGGCTATGTCGGCTTCTTCGGAGCCGGTGCCTATGGCTTTGCGGTGCTGGTGATGCACTATCAGTCGCCGGCGCTCGTGGCGGTGCTGGCGGCGGGGCTGGTCGGCGTGCTGCTCGGCCTGCTGCTGACGCCGTTGTTGCGGCTCTCGGGCGCCTATTTTGCCATCGCCAATCTCGCCGCGTCACTGGCTGTGCTGCATCTGGTCGCCAATCCCGCCTTGGAGGGCATCACCAAGGGGCCGTATGGCGTGTCGCTGACCGGGACGTTCAACCCGTCGCACGCCTATTATGCGGCGCTGGCGGTGCTGGCGTTGACGGTGGGCGGTGTCGTCTTCCTGAAGAACTCGAGCTTCGGGCTTGCGCTGCAGGCTGTTCGCGAGGATGCGGTGAGCGCGTCGATGGCGGGGGTCAACGTCGTCAAGATGCGCATCGCGGCCTGGCTGGCGTCGGCACTAGTTGCGGGGCTCGCGGGCGGCATCTATGCCTGGTACGTCTCCGTGTTCTATCCCGACAACGTCTTCAGTGGCGATTTCAGCATCTTCGCGATCGTCTTCGCGCTGTTCGGCGGTGTTGCGACCATCTCCGGTCCGATCATCGGCGTCCTGATCCTGTACGGCGTCTACAATCTGATCGGGTTCACGACCCCGCAATATTTCCAGCTCATCTACGGTCTTCTCATCATGGGGTTGGTGTTGTTCCTCCCGGCGGGACTGGTCTCGCTGGCGACGCGGAGGGGCTGGCATGTCCCCTGAGACAAAACCCATTCTCAGCGTCCGCAAGCTGGTGAAACGCTTTGGCGGCTTCGTGGCGCTGGATGGCTTGACCTTTCATGCCGCGCCCGGCGAGGTGCTGGGGCTGGTCGGTCCGAACGGTTCGGGCAAGACCACGGCCATCAACGTGATTTCGGGTCTCTACGCACCCGACGGCGGAGAGGTCGTGTTCGACGACGTCTCCATTGGCGGCACTGCGTCCCACAAACTCGTCCATCGCGGTATCAACCGGACCTTCCAGGTGCCGAAGCCGTTCATGTCGCTGACCGTGCGCGAGAACGTCAGGGTCGCCTTGGCCTATGGCCATATCGGGGGAACGCCACCGGCGCTCGATGCGCTGCTCGACGAATATCGTTTGGCTGCCGTCGCGGATCGGCCGGCAGCCGATCTCAACAGTGCGCAGCAGAAGATGCTGGACCTGGTCCGCGCCCTGGCGACGCGGCCGCGCCTGTTGCTGCTCGACGAGCTCGCTGCCGGGCTCAATCCCGCCGAGCTCGACTGGATTGCCGGGCGGATCAAGCAGCTCGCGGCAGGCGGCATGTCGATCATCGTCGTCGAGCATCTGATGGGCTTCATCGAGCACATCACCGACCGCGTCATCGTCCTCAATGCGGGCCGGGAGATCTTCGAGGGCAAGCTCGCCGCGGCCGTGCAGGAACCGCAGGTGATCGAGGTGTTCTTGGGAGGCGAGCATGCCGCCTGAAGCAATGCCTCTTATCCAGGCGCAAGGCGTCGATGCGGGCTACGGCACCATGCAGGTGCTTTGGGGCGTCGATCTCGACGTCAGGCCCGGCGAGACGGTCCTGCTGCTCGGCGCCAACGGGGCCGGCAAGACCACGTTCCTGAAATCGCTGGTCGGCCTGGTCGAGGCCCGTCACGGCAGTATTGCGCTAGCGGGGCAGGATATCGCGCATATGCGCTCCAGCGACCGCATGAAGCTGGGCATGACCTACATGTCCGAGCTTGCGGTGTTCCCCGACCTGTCCATCGAAGAAAACATCCTGGTAGGGGCTCAGGCGCTGGGACATGCCAACCCCCGCCGGCGCCTCGACGAGCTCTATGGCCTGTTTCCCGTCCTGCGCGACAAGCGCCGCGACGCCGCCTCCAGCCTGTCAGGCGGGCAGCGCAAGATGCTCGGGATCGCCAAGGCGCTCGCGGCCGAGCCGAAGCTTCTCGTCATGGACGAGCCTTCGGCCGGGCTGTCGCCGCTCTTCGTCAAGGAGGTGATCCGCATCCTGAACGGCCTGCAGGGGCGCGGTATCGCGCTTTTGATCGCGGAGCAGAATATCGGTTTCCTTGAAGTGGCAACCCGCGTATTTGTTCTGGAAGGCGGGCGCATTCGCTTTTCCGGCACGGTTGCCGAGATGACCGACAACGAGGCGCTGCGGCGCGCCTATTTTGGATTGAAATAGCGCGGCAGCGTGTTGGCCGCGCTCCACGCAGGCGAACCAGATATGCCGAACGCCCCGACCCTCGCCACATTGGCCGACGATCTCGAAAGCGGCCGCACCACCTCCCGAAAACTTGTCGAGGCGTGCATCGCCAGGATCGCCGATCCCGCGGGCGAAGGGCAGCGCACCTTCATCCATGTCGACAAGGACGCTGCGCTCGTCACTGCGGACGCGATGGATGCACTGCGCAAGGTCAAGGCCGCCCCATCGCGCTATGCCGGCATTCCGGTTTCGATCAAGGATCTGTTCGACATCAAGGGCCAGGTGACGCGCGCCGGCTCGCGCGCGCTCGACGATTCCTCGCCGGCCGAGCAGGACGCGGCCACGGTGGCGCGGCTGCGCAAGGCCGGCTTCGTCGTGATCGGGCGCACCAACATGACCGAGTTCGCCTATTCCGGCATCGGCATCAATCCGCATTACGGCACGCCGAAGGGCGCCTGGAACCGGGCCGAGGGGCACGTGCCCGGCGGCTCGTCCTCGGGCGCTGCGGTCTCCGTGCTCGACGGCATGGCGCACGGCGCGCTCGGCACCGACACCGGCGGGTCCTGCCGCATTCCGGCGGCCTATAACGGCATCGTCGGCTACAAGCCGACACAGCGCCGCGTGCCGCTCGACGGCTCGGTGCCGCTGTCGTTCTCGCTCGACAGCATCGGTCCCCTGGCGCGATCGGTCAGCTGCTGTGCCATACTCGACGCCGTGCTCGCGAACGAGCCGATCGTTCCGCTGAGGCCGCGCCCTGTGAAGGGCATGCGGCTCGCCGTGCCGACCACGATCGCGCTCGACGATCTCGACGCAGAAGTGGCCTCGACCTTCGAGCGCGCGCTGAAATCGCTCGCCGATCACGGCGCCATCATCGAGCGCATCGAGATGGCGGAATTCCACGACATCGGCCCGATGAATGCCAAGGGTGGCTTTGCGGCGTCCGAGAGCTATGCCTGGCATCGCTATCTCATCACCTCCAAGGGCGACGTCTACGATCCGCGCGTCTCCGTCCGCATCATGCGCGGCGAGGCGCAGAGCGCGGCCGACTATATCGACCTTCTCAACGAGCGCCGCTCGCTGATCGCCCGCGTCAACGCCCGCATCGCGCCCTACGACGCCCTGGTGCTGCCGACCACCGCCAACACGCCGCCGAAGATCGCGGATCTCGCCGACGACAAGGCGTTCACCACGCAAAACCTGCGCGCACTGCGCAATTGCACGCTGATCAACATGATCGACGGCTGCGCTATCTCGTTGCCGGCGCATCGCGAGGGCGAGGTTCCCGTCGGCCTGATGCTTGCAGGGGCGGGCGGATCGGACCGCCGTATCTTTGAACTTGCTGCCGGCATGGAGGCCGTCATCCGTGTTTGATCTCACTTTCACCGTCGACGCCCAGGACACCACGACGCCGCTGACCTTGGCGATCGACCAGATGGTCATCGCCGGCTGGACCGGCCGCGACCCGGTTGCGCGGGACAAGCACATCAAAGAGCTGCAGGAGATGGGCATCGCCCCGCCGGCATCGACGCCGATCTACTACCGCGCCTCGGCGCGCCGGCTGACCCAGCAAGACGGCATCGAGTGCTGCGGCGGGGACTCGTCCGGTGAGGTCGAGTTCGTGCTGATCGGCTGGCAGGGCCGTATCTTCGTCGGCTGCGGTTCCGACCACACCGACCGCAAGGTCGAGGCCTATAACGTTACCGTCTCCAAGCAGATGTGCGACAAGCCGATCGCATCCACGCTGTGGGAGCTCGAGGACGTCATCGGCCATTGGGACAAGATGATCCTGCGCTCCTACGCGACGATCAAGGGCGAGCGCGTGCTCTACCAGGAGGGCACGCTCGACGCGATGCTGCCGGTCGCGGACCTCATCGCCCGGGGCTTCGAGGGCGGCAAGTTCCCCGACGGCTGCGCCATGTTCGGCGGCACCTTCGCCGCCAAGGGCGGCATTCGCCCCGCCGACCGCTTCGACTTCGAGCTGGAGGATCCCGTGCTGAAACGCACGATCAGGCACGGCTACGACGTGGTGACGCTGCCGGTGCGGGGCTGATCTCCCTCATTCATCATTGTCGGGCACAGCTCTCTCCACGTCATTGCGAGCGCAGCGAAGCAATCCAGAATCTCTACGCGGAACCAGTCTGGATTGCTTCGTCGCAAGGGCTCCTTGCAATGACGAGGAGAGAGACATCGGAAATCGGGTGGCGGGGGTGAACGCTGGCCTGCAAAGATGATTGTCATGACAATGATCGCTCGCAAATCGCCCCATACGCCGCCCGCCGACCTCACCACTCACGTCGACACCCTCGACTGGCCCCAAATCACCGCCGAGCTCGACACCCAGGGCTGCGCCGTCTTGAAAGGCTTGCTCACGCCCGAACAGTGCCGCGCCGTCGCCGCGCTCTATCCCCACGACGCCCACTTCCGCAGCCGCATCGTCATGGGCCGCCACGGCTTTGGCCGCGGCGAGTACAAGTACTTCTCTTACCCGCTGCCCGACCTGATCGCGGAGCTGCGCCCGGCGCTCTATGGGCGCCTGCAGGGCGTCGCCAACCGCTGGAACGAGGCGATGGGGATCGACATCCGTTACCCCGCCGCGCATGCGGCGTTCCTCAAGCGCTGCCATGAGGCGGGGCAGGCGCGGCCGACGCCGTTGCTGCTGCAATACGAAGCCGGTGACTTCAACTGCCTGCATCAGGACCTCTATGGCGAGCACGTGTTCCCGATTCAGGTTGCGATTTTGCTGTCCGAACCGGGGCGCGATTTCACCGGCGGCGAGTTCGTGCTGACGGAACAGCGCCCGCGCATGCAGTCCCGCGCCGAGGTGGTTCCGCTGGCGCAGGGCGATGCGGTTGCCTTCGCTGTGCATCACCGGCCGGTGCAGGGGACACGCGGCACCTACCGCGTTAATCTCCGCCACGGCGTCAGCCGGATCAGGTCCGGCCAGCGCCATACGGTGGGTGTGATCTTTCACGATGCGAAATGAGCGGAGCCATTGACGGCCGATTTGTTCGACAGCGTTGCGGAGGCGCAGCCGTCGCGCGAGGAGATCGCCGACGGCGCCGTGCTGTTGCGCGGCTTCGTCAGGTCGATCGAGGACGAGCTGATCGAAGCGGTGCGCGCCATCGTCGCGCAATCGCCCTTCCGCCGCATGACGACGCCCGGCGGCCATCTGATGTCGGTCGCGATGACCAACTGCGGCGAGCGCGGCTGGATCACCGATCATACCGGCTACCGCTACGATCCCATCGATCCGCGCACCGGCGCGCCGTGGCCCGCGATGCCGCCGGTGCTGCGCGATCTCGCCCGCCGTGCGGCGGAGCAGGGCGGCTTTCAAAATTTCGCGCCCGATGCCTGCCTGGTCAACCGCTACGAGCCCCGGACGCGGCTGTCGCTGCATCAGGACAAGGACGAGCTCGACTATTCAGCGCCGATCGTCTCGGTCTCGCTCGGGCTGCCCGCGACCTTCCTGTTCGGTGGCCTCGCGCGCAGCGACAAGCCGCGGCGCTATCGGCTCGTTCATGGTGACGTCGTCGTTTGGGGCGGGCCGTCGAGGCTGGCCTATCACGGCGTCGCGCCGCTCGCCGACGGCGAGCATGCGCTGCTGGGCCGCAAGCGGATCAATCTGACGTTCCGCCGGACGCGGTGAGGGGCTCGTCATTCCGGGGCGCGCGTTAGCGCGAACCCGGAATCTCGAGGTTCCGGGTTCGGCTCTGCGAGCCGCCCCGGAACGACGTCAAGGCTTCGGCGGGTGAATAAACGCCCACGGGCTCGCTTCGGAATCCCGCGTCACCTCCACCGAGATCAGATACGGCCCGCCATGCGCGAGCGCCTTCTCCATGGCGGCCTTGAACTGATCCGGCGCGGTCACGCGCGCAGATGCGACGCCGAAGGACTCCGCCAGCTTGACGAAATCAGGATTGACCAGGTCCGACGCCACCACACGGCCGTCAAAGCGTTCGCGCTGATCACGGCGGACATTGCCGTAGGCGTTGTTGTTGAACACCAGCGTCACCACGCCGATGTTGAACTGCACGGCGGTGGCGAGCTCCTGCACGCCGAACATGAAGCCGCCGTCGCCGGTGATCGCCACCACCGGCTTGTCGGGGTTGGCGACCTTGGCCCCCAATGCGGTCGGGAAGCCCGAGCCGAGCGTGCCCTGATAGCCCGACGTGATGAAGGTGCGCGGCTCGTAGATCGGAAAGCCGTACCAGGACGCGAAGCCGAACTGCGACAATTCATCTGTCACGATCGCGTTCGCCGGCAGCACCTCGCGCAGGATGTTGAGATAGGCCATCTGCGGCTGAATGCGTTGGATCTCGGCCAGGGCGCTCGCGCTGGCGTCGCGGATCGCGGCCCGGCGGCCGGTCGTCTTGCTGTAGCCGGCCCTGCTGACGGCAGAGGCGAGATCGGCGGTCGCTGCCTTGGCATCGGCAACGATCGCGGCGTCCGAGATGAAGCGCCGCATCTCGACCGGATCGATGTCGATGCGGATGCTCTTCAAGCCGTCCGGCCGATACGGCCAGCGCGACATGGTCGGCAGCTCCAGCCGGGTGCCGATTCCGATCATCAGATCGGTCTTGGCCCATAGCTTGTAGGCCGCGGCCATTGTGAGGCCGAGCTCATGCGCGTTGGAGACGATGCCGCGGCCGCTGCGGAAAGCGACGACGGGCGCATCGATCATCTCGGCGAGTTCGAGGATTTCCTCGCGTGCCTCGATCGCACCGCTGCCGACGAAGATCATCGGCGCCTTGCTGGCCTTGATCAGCGCAGCCGCCTGCTTGATGGCATCGGGATCGGGGGGCGGCGCGGGCAGGGGTTCCAGCACCTGCGCAGCGGCGGTATCCGCGCGCTGGGTAAAGATGTCCCAGGGCATCTCGACCGAGGCGGGACCACGCCGTCCCGAGATCATCTCCTGGAACGCACGCGCCACGGTGGTCGGCGCATTGCCGGGATGTTCGATGCGATCAGCCCATTTCACATAGCTGCGCAAGGTCGCGAGCTGGTCCGGCATCTCATGCAGATGACCGCGGCCCTTGCCCAAAAACTGCGTCGGCACCTGGCCGGTGACGCACAGCACCGGCTCGTTGCAGCCGTAAGCGGTGAGCAGCGCCGCGCTGGCGTTGAGCACGCCGGGGCCGGGCACGACGCTGAACACGCCGGGCTTGCCACTGGAACGCGCATAGCCGAACGCCATGTAGCCGCAGGCCTGCTCGTGCCGCGCGCCGATCACCTTGAGCTGGGCCTGGTGGAAGGCGTCGAACAGGCCGTAGACCTGCGCGCCCGGCAGGCCGAACACGGTGTCGACGCCATGGGCGACGAGCCCGCTTACGATCGCTTCGCCGCCGGTGAGGGTGGTCATTGCATCATTCCAATCGTGTTGTTGTTCAGGCTTCGTCGACGACGCCGTTGCGCAAAGTGCCGATGCCTTCGGCCGCGACCTCGATGACGTCACCAGGCTTCAGGTAGCGCGGCGGATCGAACCGCGCACCTGCGCCGGTCGGCGTGCCCGTGACGATGATGTCGCCGGGCACGAGCGTGGCGAAGGTCGAGATATAGCTGATGAGGTAGCGGAACGAAAACATCAGCCGGCTGGTGCGGTCGTCCTGCCTGAGCTCACCATTGACATGCGTGGTCAGCCTGATGTCGGCGATCTGCGCTTCCCTGATGTAGGGCACGAGCCACGGTCCGAGGCTTCCGCTGGAATCAAAGTTCTTGCCTTGCGTGACGTTGAATTTGGCGTGGCGCAGCCAGTCGCGCACCGAGCCTTCGTTGCACAGCGTCAGCGCCGCGATGTGGTCGAGCGCAGCACTCTCCTTGATGTGCCGGCCGGGCTTGCCGATCACCAGCACGATCTCGCCTTCGTAGTCGAGCTGCTCGGATGCGCGCGGGCGCACCAGCGGCGTGTCATGGCCGACGAAGGAACGGGGCGAGCGCATGAACATGCTCGGATATTTCGGCGCGTCCTGGCCGTCCTTGTACTCGGCATTGCGATCAGGATAGTTCACGCCGATGCAGATGATCTTTTCCGGTGCGGGCACCGGCGGCAGCCATGTGATCTCGTCGAGTGCATAAACCGGCGTGCGGCCGGCGGCCTCTTCGGCGAGGCTCACCAGCTTTCCGGCCGCAATAACCTCTCGCAGCGTCGGATAATCTTTGGCATAGCGCGCGGAGAGATCGACGATGCCGCCCTCCAGGACGGCGCCGTATCGGGTTTCACCCTTGACGGAGTAGGTGGCGAGGCGAGGGATTTTCATGATTTAGTCCGCCACCAGCACGTCGGCCACAAATTTCGGCTCGCGCACGGCTTGCCCTGAGAACGGCGAGCCCTGCTCGAACCAGGAGCGCGGCGCGGGCGCGCCCCACAGCGTCTGGCGGCGTGGGTCGCGCAGCGACCAGCGCAGCGGTTCATGGTCGTGATCCCCGGTGAAGTAATCGCTGGTATAGAGCTCGAGACGATGCCCGTCGGGATCGCGCACGTAAAGGAAGAACGCGTTCGAGATGCCGTGGCGGCCGGGGCCGCGCTCGATATTCTTCACAAAGCCCTGCGAGGCCATGACGTCGCAGAGATGGATGATGTTCATCGCCGTCGGTGTCCAGTAGGCGAAGTGATGCAGCCGCGGGCCCTTGCCGTTGGTGATGGCGAAATCGTGCACGTTGCCCTTGCGATGCATCCAGGCCGCCGCGATGCGGCCGTTCGGCCCATCTTCCTCGGCGTACTCGGTCAGGCGGAAGCCGAGCCGCGCATAGAAGTCGACGGTGTCCTGCACTTCGGCCGCGAACACGTTGAAATGGTCGAGCCGCTGCGGGTGGCATCCGCGGTAGAGGTCATAGCGGCGGAGCAGGTGCGGGCGCCGCTCCATCGACGCGCAGAGCTCGATCTGGAAGCCGAACGGATCGGTGAATTGCAGCGTGCGGCCCTGGAACGGCTGATCGGCGAAGACGTAGGCGAGGCCGTTCTCGGAGAGAAACTTTGCGGCCTTGTCGAGATCGCCGTCATTGCCGACCTTGAAGCCGAGTCTGGCGCAGGCCGGCACTGCTGCTTTGCGCAGCACCAGCGAGTGATGCTGATGTTCTTCGGCCGCGCGCAAATACACGAATTTGTCGTCGGCATCCTCGACATGCAGGCCGACAATGGTCTCGTAGAACTCGCGGCTCAGCTTCAGGTCCGTCACGTCGAGCACGACGTGGCTGGAGCGGATGATGTTGAACGGCGGCTCGAAGATATGTTGCGGTACCGGCATTGGCGTTTCCCCCTCGGTCCTGTCATTCCAGCGCGGCTCGTAGAGCCGAACCCGGAATCTCGAGGTTCCGGGCTCTCCGGGCAGCGCTTGCGCGGTCCCGTCGCCCCGGAACGACGGTGGCTTTAGATTCCCAGCTTCTGAATTTTGTGCGTGCCCCGCGCCAGCGAGACGTGCTTGGTTTCCATGTAGAAATCGAACGAGTAATCGCCGCCGTCGCGGCCGATTCCTGACGCCTTCATGCCGCCGAACGGCGTCGGCAGATGGCGCACGTTTTCCGAGTTCAGCCAGATCATGCCGGCCTCGAGCGCGTCGGCGACGCGAAGTGCGCGACCCACATCGTTGGTCCAGACATAGCCGGTGAGGCCATAGCGGATGTCGTTGGCGATCGCGATCGCGTCCGCCTCGTCCTTGAAGGGCAGCACGGTGAGGAAGGGACCGAACACCTCTTCCTGCGCCACACGCATCTTGCCATGCGCGCCTGTGACCAGCGTCGGCTCGACATAATGCCCGCCGCCTGGGCCGTCGTGAGCTTTGCCGCCGACGGCGATGGTCGCGCCGTCCTGGCGTGCAACGTCGAAGTACGAGCAGACCTTGGCCAGATGCCGCTCGTGGATCAGCGGTCCGATCTCGGTGGCGGGATCGAGGGGGTGGCCGACCTTCAGCGCCTTCACGCGCGCGGTCAGCTTATCCACGAATTTTTCGGCGATGTTCGCCTGGATGAGCAGCCGGCTCGACGATGTGCAACGCTCGCCGTTGAGCGAGTAGATCATGAACACGACGGCATCGAGCGCGCGATCGAGATCGGCATCGTCGAACACGACGACGGGATTTTTGCCGCCGAGCTCGAAATGCACGCGCTTCAAGGTCGGGGCGCCCTGAACCATGATGGCCGAGCCCGTCGCGCTCTCGCCGACGAAGCCGATCGCCTTGATGGCGGGATGCTCCGTCAGTGCCTTGCCGGCCTCCTCGCCAAAACCGTGGACAGTGTTGAGCACGCCGTCGGGCACTCCGGCTTCCTTGACCAGCCGCGCCAGAATGGCAGCAGTCACCGGTGACCACTCCGCCGGCTTGTGCACGACGGTGCAGCCGGCGGCGAGGGCCGGGGCGATCTTCCAGGTCGAGAGCATGAACGGCGTGTTCCACGGCGTGATCACGCCGACGGGGCCGATCGGCACGCGGGTCGAGATATTCCAGTGCTCATCGCTCGGCGTGTTGAGGCCGTCGCGTGCCTCCCCGCATTTGTCGGCGAAGAAGCGGAAGTTCTCGGCGGCGCGGATCGCGGCCTTGGCCATGAAGCGATAGGCTTGGCCGGTGTCGATGCATTCGAGCACCGCGATGTCTTCGGCATTGTCCTCGATCGCGTCGGCGACACGATGAAGCAGCTTCTTCCGCATCGCCGGTCCCATATCGCGCCAGGACTTGAAGGCGAGGGCGGCGGAGGTGGCCGCGGCGTCGATGTCCTCGGCATTGCCGCGCGCGACGCTTGCGAGCGTCGCCCCATCGACCGGCGACTTGGTCTCGAACGTCTGGCTCGAGATCGACGGCACGATCTTGCCATCGATGAAGTGGCCGATGCCCTCGGCGCCGAGCTTTTTCAGCAGCGGCGCGACGCGGTCCCGGTTGGCCTGGAACACATCGACTTTCGGCGTGGGCTTATCCATGGGCAGCCTCCACTTTCAGGGCGTCGTGCATGTTGTTGCGCTTCCAGCTGGTGTCCTTGTCGTTGATCTGCATGTCGAACGACAAAGCGAATTTGCTGGCGGCGAAGACGGGATCGAGATGTCTCGAGAGTGCCTGAAAGACGTGCTCGCCGGCTTTCTGGCGGGTCGCGAGGTCGCGGCCTTCGCCGATGCGCAGCACCATGTCGAGGAAGCCGTAATCGTGCCTGTTATCGGCGATCGCATAATGCTCGCACCTGATGGCGCGCACGCGGATGCCGCCGAGCGGGAAGATACCGGTTTCGACCGCCGCCTTGCGCACCACCTCGCAGACCGCGCCGATGTCGAGGCGGCCATCGAGATTGGCCGAATATTCGATCGTGAAATGCGGCATGGCGGTTTCACTCCCTGTGTCGTCTTATTGCTGTCTTAAGCGAAGTAGCAGCTAACCGAGCCGTAGGCGCCATAATCGGCTTGAATTGTGTCGCCCTTGCGGGTCTCGATCGGACGGATGAAGGAGCCGGCGAGCACGATTTGGCCGGGCTCGAGCGCAAGTCCCAGCGGCGCGATCTTGTTGGCGAGCCAGGCCACCGCGGTTGCGGGATGATTTAGCACGCCGGCGGCAAGGCCGGTCTCTTCCAACTGGCCGTTCCTGAAGCAGAGCGCACCGATCCAGCGCAAATCCGCATCTAACGGGCGGATCGGCCGTCCGCCGAGTACGATGCCGGCATTCGCCGCGTTGTCGGCGATGGTGTCGTAGATCTTTCGCGTGGCCTTGGTCGCGGGATCGACGCGCTCGATGCGTGTGTCCAGGATCTCCAGCGCCGGCACGACGAAGTCGGTGGCATTGAGCACGTCGAATAGCGTGCAATCCGGCCCTTCGAGACGCTTGTTCATGACAAAGGCGAGCTCGGCCTCGACGCGCGTGGCGATGAAGCGCTCGGGCGGAATGATCCCGCCATCGGCGAAGAACATGTCATCGAGCAGCACGCCGGAATCCGGCTCGTCGATGTTGAGCGCGCTCTGCATCGCTTTCGAGGTCAGGCCGATCTTGTGGCCTTTGACCATGCGTCCCTCGGCGATCTTGATGTCGACCCACGCCTTCTGAATCGCGTAGGCATCGGCGATGGTGATCGCGGGGAAATCCTGCGAGAGCTGCCGGATCTGCACGCGGGTCTTCTCCGCCTGGTGCAGACGCCTCGCGCAAGCTTGGATATCGTCGTTGGAAAGCGCCATGGATGATCTACGTATCAGTGGTGCCCGAGATACTTAACATGTTAAGTGAATGCGTCAAACAGATTCTGGCTTGCTGCACTGCAAACGTTTGTGGTCCGAACGGGCGGCCTTGAAAGGGCGATATGGCAAAGAGACCGGCTGACCCAACCAACGCAGCTGCACCCGCCGCCCGCCAGGTGCCGATGCGCGATTTCTCGCGCTCGCTGCCGATGTCGCTGCTGCGGGCACGCGAGGCGGTGATGCGGCAATTTCGCCCCAAGCTGCGCGAGCACGGTCTGACCGAGCAGCAATGGCGCATCCTGCGCGCGCTCGCCGCCATCGAGGCCGCCGAGGTCACGGAACTCGCGCGCACCGCCTTTCTCCTGGGGCCAAGCCTGTCGCGCATCCTGCGCGATCTCGAGGCGCGCAATCTGATCGAGCGCAGGACGGCGAAGTCGGACCAGCGCCGCAGCATGGTCTCGATCTCGAAAGACGGTGTGAAGCTGATGGCCTCGGTCGCGCCGTCGTCGGAGGCGATCTATGCCGAGATCACGCAGCGCTTCGGCGCGCGCAAGCTTGGCGAGTTGCAGGAGATGCTTGGAGAGCTCGAGCAGAGCCTCGCAGGGCTCGGTGCCGGCGACGAGGCAAGTGCCGAGGAGTGAACCCAGATATGCGCTTGGACGCAGCGAGAAACCATGGACATTGCTGCGTTTTTTGGCTCAAAGTGCCGCCCAAGCTGATCCGTCCACCGGCACCCGGAAGCGGGATCGCGCTGTCGCGGCGCGTCGTCATGGCGACGAAGGCTCAAACAACAAAGAAGGAAGGCAACGTGGCGAACAAGGTCAAGGAAATCTGGAAGTCGGGCAAGGCCGTGGTCAACGCGTGGCTCGCTATTCCCTCCGGCTTCTCGGCTGAGATGATCGCGCAATGCGGCTTCGACAGCGTCACCGTCGACATGCAGCACGGCGTGCAGGACTATCTGTCGATGGTGCAGTGCTTCCAGGCCATGGACAAGCACCCTGTCACCCCGATGGTCCGCGTGCCCTGGAACGAGCCCGGCATCATCGGCAAGGTGCTCGACGGCGGCGCCTATGGTGTGATCTGCCCGATGGTCAACACGCCGCAAGAGGCCAGGAACCTCGTTTCTTACTCGAAGTATCCGCCGAAAGGCGTCCGCTCCAACGGCCCGATCCGGGCAGGCATGTACGGCACGGCCGGCTCCTACCAGAAGACGGCCAACGATGACATCGTGCTGTTGCCGATGATGGAGACGAAGACTGCGGTCGAGAACATGGAAGCGATCCTCGACGTCGAAGGCCTCAACGGGGTCTATATCGGCCCGTCCGACCTCGGCTTCTCCTACGGCCTCGAGCCCAAGCTCGACCGGTCCGAGCCCGAGATCCTCGCGATCTACGAGAAGATCATCAAGGAATGCGACAAGCGTGGGCTCTTCCCCGGCATCCATTGCAGCGGCGCCGAAGGCGCTGCGCGCGCCATCAACATGGGCTTCAAGCTGGTGACGCTCTCGAACGAGGTCGGCATGATGACGACCTATGCCAAGATGCAGGTCAACGCCACCCGCAAGGAGTCCGGCGGCAAGGCCTAAGTTTTCTCTCCTTTCCCTCTCCCCGTTCTTACGGGGAGAGGGTTAGGGTGAGGGGCCTCTCTCAACACGAATGAAACTCACGATCGAGCGCGCGGCTTGCCCCTCACCCGGCTCGCTTCGCGATCCGACCTCTCCCCGTAAGAACGGGGAGAGGTGAAGTAAGAGACCTAAGGAGACTTCCATGACCATCAGCCCCGTCATCCGCCTGCACCCCGATGATGGCGTGCTGATCGCGCGCGCGAGCCTGCCGCCGGGAACGGTGGTGGCCGACGGCGTGACCACGGTCGAACGTATTCCCTCCGGCCACAAGGTTGCGATCAAGCCGATCGCCGTGGGCGAACCTGTCGTCCGCTACGGCCAGATCATCGGCTTTGCGACCCAGGCCATTGCGCCGGGCCAGCACGTACATGTCCAGAACATCGGCATGGGCGACTTCGCCAAGGACTACGCCTATTGCGCCGACGTCAAGCCGACGCCGAATTTCGATCTGCCGGCGACTTTCGAAGGCATCCGCCGTCCGGACGGCCGCGTCGCCACGCGCAACTATATCGGCATCCTCACCTCGGTGAATTGCAGCGCGCATGTCGCAAGCCTCGTCGCCGATGTCTTCAAGAAGAATCCCTTCACCGGCGACAATCCGCTGGCCGAGTTTTCCAATGTCGACGGTGTCGTTGCGCTGACGCACAAGACCGGCTGCGGCATGACGCAGAACGAGCCGCTTGCGCTGCTCCGCCGCACCCTCGGCGGCTATGCGCGGCACGTCAATTTCTCCCATGTCATCGTGCTCGGCCTCGGCTGTGAGGTGAACCAGATCGGCGGCCTGATGGAAGAGCAGAAGCTCGCCGGCCGCCTCCGCGCGATGGACATCCAGGAGGTCGGCGGCACCCGCAAGACGGTGGAAGCCGGCATTGCCTTTGTGCGCGAGGCGCTTGCCGACTCCAACAAGGTGAAGCGCGAGTCCGTGCCGGTGAGCGAGCTGACCGTGGCGCTGCAATGCGGCGGCTCGGATGGCTATTCCGGCGTGTCGGCCAATCCGGCCTTGGGCGCGGCCAGCGATCTCATCGTCCGCCACGGCGGGACCGTGATCCTGTCGGAGACGCCGGAGACCTACGGCGCCGAGCACCTGCTGACGCGCCGGGCCGTCAGCCGCGAGGTCGGCGAGAAGCTGGTCGACCTCATGCGCTGGTGGGACGAATACACGACGCGCGAAGGCGCAGAGATGAACGCCAATCCGAGTCCCGGCAACAAGGCCGGCGGCCTCACCACCATTCTGGAAAAGTCGCTCGGCGCGATGGCCAAGGCCGGCACCACCAATCTCGTCGAGGTGCTGCGCTACGCCGAGCCCGTCACCAAGAAGGGTTTTGTCTTCATGGACACGCCCGGCTACGACCCAGTCGCGGCCACGGGGCAGGTCGCCGGCGGCGCCAACCTCGTCTGCTTCACCACGGGCCGCGGCAGCGTGTTCGGCTGCAAGCCCGCGCCCTCTATCAAGCTCGCCACCAACACGCCCATGTACAAGCGCATGGAAGAGGACATGGACGTCAATTGCGGCACCATCCTCGAAGGCGAGGAGAGCGTGCAGGAGTGCGGCCAGCGCATCTTCGATCTGATCCTGAAGACCGCCTCGGGCCAGCCGACCAAGAGCGAAAGCTTCGATTTCGGCGGCGCCGAGTTCGCACCTTGGGTGCTGGGCGCGACGATGTGAGAGGGCGATTGGCGAATAGGGGTTAGCGAAGAGGGGAAGCCTTCGGCAATTCGCTACTCGCCATTCGCCCGTGCCGTAGGCACCCACTGCCCGTTGTTAATGCTTGATCGAGGTCACCAGCAGTGTTCTGCTCAAAAAAGCTGCTGGAGCACCGCACCCCGTGTCGATCTACGTCGCATTACACCACGTCACGCACTACAAATACGACCGCCCGATCGATCTGGGACCGCAGACTATTCGCCTGCGGCCGGCGCCGCATACGCGCACGCCAATCCTGAGCTATTCGCTCAAGGTCACGCCATCCAATCACTTCGTGAACTGGCAGCAGGACCCGCAGGGCAACTGGCTTGCCCGCTATGTCTTTCCGGAGAAGACGACCGAACTGAAATTCGAGGTCGACTTCACGGCGCAGATGACCACGGTCAATCCGTTCGACTTCTTCGTCGAGCCTTACGCCGACAGCTTTCCGTTCGAATATCCTAAGGACTTGAAGACCGAGCTCGCGCCCTATCTCGAGACCATCAAGCCCGATCCGGCCTTCGCGAAATATCTGGCCTCGCTCCCGCGCGAGGCGCCGAACACCGTCAATTACCTGGTCGATCTCAATCGCGAGCTCCAGAAGAAGATCAGCTACATCATCCGCATGGAGCCCGGCGTGCAGACGCCGGAGGAGACGCTGACCTCCTGCGCCGGCTCTTGCCGCGACTCCGCCTGGCTCCTGATCCAGACCTTCCGTCATCTCGGCCTCGCCGCGCGTTTCGTCTCCGGCTATCTGATCCAGATCCGCCCCGACATCGATCCGATCGAAGGGCCGCCCGAGGTCGAGAACGACTTCACGGATTTGCACGCCTGGGCCGAGGTCTATCTGCCGGGCGCGGGATGGATCGGGTTCGACGCGACGTCAGGCATGCTCGCAGGCGAGGGGCACATCCCGGTCGCCGCCACGCCGCATTATCGCTCGGCCGCGCCGATCTCGGGCGGCGCAGGTTTCGCCGAGGTCGAGTTCGCCTTCGACATGAGCGTGAAGCGGATCCGCGAGGCGCCGCGCATCACAAAGCCGTTCTCGGACGAATCCTGGGGGCGGCTCAACGATCTCGGCGAGCAGGTCGACGGCGACCTCGCCGCGCAAGACGTGCGCCTCACCATGGGCGGCGAGCCGACCTTCGTCTCGGTCGATGATCTCGAAGCGGCGGAGTGGAATACGGAAGCCGTCGGCCCGACCAAGCGCGCGCTCGGCGACGACCTGATCCGCCGCCTGCGCAATCGCTTCGCGCCGGGCGGCCTTTTGCATTACGGCCAGGGCAAATGGTATCCGGGCGAAAGCCTGCCGCGCTGGGCGTTCGGCCTCTACTGGCGCAAGGACGGCATGCCGATCTGGAAGAACGCCGACCTCATTGCAAAGATCGAGAATCCCAGGCGCGCCCACACCGAAGACGCCGAGGATTTCATGGAGGGCACGGCCGTGCGGCTCGGGCTCGATCCCGGCTACATCATTCCGGCCTATGAGGACACGGTCTACTGGCTCAAGAAGGAAGCCGAGCTTCCTGTCAACGTCGACCCGTCCGACTCCAAATTGTCCGATCCCGAGGCACGCGCGCGGATGGCGCGGGTGTTCAATCAGGGCCTCCGCGCGCCGCGCGGCTTCGTGTTGCCGGTGCAGCGCTGGAACGCGCCGCCGCGCTGGCGCAGCGAGCGCTGGCAACTCCGGCGCGGTCATCTGTTCCTGATGCCTGGGGATTCGCCGCTGGGTCTGCGCCTGCCGCTTGACTCGCTCGGCTATGTCCCGCCCAATCAATATCCTTACATCATCGAGCGGGATCCGATGGAGGCCCGCGGCAAGCTGCCGGTGTTCAGCCTCCCCGCGCGCCCGGAATCGCCGCCACCGCGGATCGCGCCCGAGCAACTCAACATGTCTGTCCCCGTCCGGACCGCGCTGTCGATCGAGGTCCGCGACGGCGTCATCTGCGCGTTCATGCCGCCGGTCGAGCGCATCGAGGATTATCTCGAAATGATCGCGGCGCTCGAAGCCACGGCCGAGGAGATGAAGCTCCAGGTCCATGTCGAGGGTTATCCGCCGCCATTCGATCCGCGCATCGAGGTCATCAAGGTGACGCCGGACCCAGGCGTCATCGAGGTCAACATCCAGCCGGCGCAGAGCTGGCGCGATGCGGTCGAGATTACCTCGGGTCTTTATGAGGACGCCGGCAAGGTCCGTCTCGGCGCTAACCGATTTCTGCTCGATGGCCGCCACACCGGCACTGGTGGTGGCAACCACGTCGTGATCGGCGGCTCCTCACCGCAGGATTCGCCGTTTCTGCGCCGGCCTGATCTCCTGAAGAGCCTCGTGCTCTACTGGCAGCGGCATCCGTCGCTGTCCTACTTCTTCTCCGGCCTGTTCATCGGCCCGACCAGCCAGGCGCCCCGCATCGACGAAGCCCGCCACGACAGCATCTACGAGCTCGAGATCGCGCTCGCGCAGGTGCCGCCGCCGGGCTACCAGGTGCCGCTGTGGCTGGTCGACCGGCTGTTCCGGCACCAGCTCGTCGACATCACCGGCAACACCCATCGCTCCGAGATCTGTATCGACAAGCTCTATTCGCCCGACGGTCCCACGGGGCGTCTCGGCCTCGTCGAATTCCGCGCGCTCGAAATGCCGCCGGATCCGCGGATGTCGCTGGCGCAGCAGCTCTTGATCCGCGCGCTGATCGCAAAGTTCTGGCGCGAGCCGCAACAAGGCAAGTTCGTGCGGTGGGGCACGGCGCTGCATGATCGCTTCATGCTGCCGCATTTCATCTGGGAAGATTTTCAGGACGTGCTCTCCGAGCTGAAAAGCTCCGGCTATGCGTTCGAGCCGGAATGGTATCTGGCTCAGCTCGAATTCCGCTTCCCCGCCTTCGGCCGCGTTCACCACGGCGGCGTGACGATGGAGCTGAGGCAGGCGCTGGAGCCCTGGCACGTCCTGGGCGAGGAGGGCTCGGCCGGCGGCACCGTGCGCTATGTCGATTCGTCCGTCGAACGGCTTCAGGTCAAGGCCGAGGGGTTCGTCGAAGGCCGTCACATCATTACCTGCAATGGTCGTCGCCTGCCGATGACCTCGACCGGCCGCTCGGCCGAAGCCGTGGCCGGCGTTCGCTTCAAGGCCTGGCAACCGGCCTCCGGCCTGCACCCGACCATCCCGGTCCATGCGCCGCTGACGTTTGACCTGATCGACAGCTGGAACGGCCGCTCGCTGGGCGGTTGCGTCTATCACGTCGCCCATCCCGGCGGCCGTAACTACGAGACCAAGCCTGTCAACACCTACGAGGCCGAGGCGCGGCGGCTGGCGCGCTTCCAGGACCACGGTCATACGCCGGGGCCGATGCTGCCGCCGCCCGAGGAACGCACAAATGAATTCCCGCTGACCCTCGACTTGCGGACCCCGCTCCTGCAATGAGTATGATGGTGGGGCAGGGAGAGGCGCATGGGCGAGGGCGCAGCCGAAGGCGACAGGACAGGTAAGGCGCAAGGACAGCGCGAAGGCCAGCGCCGCCTTGCGCAATGGGTCCGCGACTATCGCCGCCTGCCTGGCATCCCCGACGAATTCTTAGGCGCCGACGGTGCTCCGCGCCCGGTCTGGAGCCGCTTCTTCGACGCCTTCGGCGCGCTCGCGCCCGACGAGGTCGAGCGGCGCTTCGGCATGGCCGACCGTCACCTGCGCGAGGCCGGCGTCACCTACCGCGCCCCCGGCGACAGCGCCGACCGGCCTTGGATGCTGAGCCATCTGCCGCTCTTGATCGATGAAGCCGACTGGAAGCAGCTCTGCGCCGGCATCACCCAGCGCGCCGAGCTCCTGGAGCTCGTGCTGCGCGACATCTATGGTGAGGGCAAGCTGGTTGCGGAGGGCGCGCTGCCTGCCGGCGCGATCGCCGGCAGTCCCGAATATCTCCGCCCCGTCTGCGGCGTACCGCCGCCGGGCGGCCGCTACCTCTCGCTCTATGCCGCCGATGTCGGCCGCGGCCCCGACGGCCGCTGGTGGGTGCTTGGCGATCGCACGCAGGCGCCGTCGGGCGCGGGCTATGCGCTGGAGAACCGCCTGGTGCTCTCGCGCGCCTTCTCCGATCTCTACAAGTCGATGAACGTGCCGCGCGTCGCGCCGTTCTTCGAGGCGTTTCGCGACAGTCTTCGCGCGCGGGCCGATCGCGACGAGCCGCGCATCGGCGTGCTGACGCCGGGCAGTTTCAGCGAGACCTATTTCGAGCACGCGACCTTGGCGCGCTATCTCGGTTTCCTCCTGGTCGAGGGCGACGATCTCGCCGTCAGCGACAATCGCATCCACATCCGCACTGTTGCTGGGCTGAAGCGGCTCGACGTGCTGTTGCGCCGCGTCGATTCCAATTCGCTCGATCCACTCGAGCTCGATGCCTCCTCGCATCTCGGCGTGCCCGGCCTGATCGACGTGCTGCGCAAGGACGGCGTCGTCGTCGCCAACATGCCGGGCTCGGGCGTCCTTGAGGCGCGGGCGCTGCTCGGCTTCCTGCCGGCGCTGAGCCGCCGCCTGCTCGGCGAAGAGCTGAAGATGCCGCATATCGCGACCTGGTGGTGCGGCCAGAAATCGGCGTGCGACGAGGTGTTGTCACGGCTCGACGAGGTCGCGATCGAAGGTGCTTACAGGCGCGGCGTGCCGGGCTTCGACAGTAACGGCCCGGTGCTGGCGAGTGAGCTCAATGCGGCGGGGCGTCAGCGCCTGATCGATGCCATCGGCGCGCGCGGCATGGATTATGTCGGCCAAGAGGTGGTGCGCCTCTCCACCATGCCGGTGTGGGAGCAGGGCCAGTTGACCCCGCGGCCCTTCGTGCTGCGCGTGTTTGCGGCCGCAACGCCCGATGGCTGGGCCATCATGCCCGGCGGCTTCTGCCGCATCGCCGAGCAGGCGGACGCGCGCGCGGTGTCGATGGGCGATGGTGCCCGTGCCGCCGACGTCTGGGTTGTCTCCGAGAAGAAGGTCGCGACCGCATCTCTGCTGCCGGCAACCGACAAGGTGCGCATCCGCCGCATTGCCGGCGTGCTGCCGAGCCGCGCCGCCGACAATCTGTTCTGGCTCGGCCGCTATCTCGAACGCGCCGAAGCGACGCTGCGGCTGGTGCGCGCGCTGGGCTCGCCGAGCGGGCCCAACAAGGGCACCGCGGCCTCGCTGCAATCGGCCGAACGGATCCAGCGCCTGCTGGTGACCTGGGGGGCGATCTCGCAGACCTCGCGCGCGGCACCGGGGCGCATCGTCGCCGAAGCCTTGCAAAGCGAGGCGCGTTTCGGCTCGGCGCTGTCGCTGGTGCGCTCGGCGCTGCGCACGGCCACCTCCTTGCGCGAACGGCTGTCGCCCGATGCCTGGCAGGTCATCACTGAGATGGCTGACCGTCTCTCCTACGAGGTCGAGGACGACGACAGCGTGCTGAGCGCAGCCGAGCTGACCCTGCAGGAGCTCGCGAGCTTCGCAGGGCTTGCGCAGGAGAACATGAACCGCGCCGCCGGCTGGCGCTTCCTCGATATCGGACGCCGCACCGAGCGCGCCATCAACACCACGCGCTTTGCGCGGCAGTTCGCCTATGACGAGGCCGGCGACGAGGATCTCGACATCCTGCTGACGCTGGTGGATTCCCAGATCACCTACCGCTCGCGCTATCTGCTGGCCCCGATCCTGGCGCCGGTGCGCGACCTCGCGGTGCTCGACAGCTACAATCCGCGTTCGGTCGCGTTCCAGGTCGCGACCTTGAACGAGCATATCGCGGCGTTGCCAACCCTGAAGGAGCACGGCCTGATCGAAAAGCCGCAGCGGCTTGCGGTGGCGGTGCAGGCGATGCTGGCGACCGCGGAGGCTGAGAAGCTCGAGGTCAAGGCGCTGTTTACGCTGGAACAGGATCTGCTCGGCCTCGCCGAGGCGATCGGGCTGCACTACTTCCCGCACGGTCCGAATGCGAGCCGGCCGGAAAAGTTGACGGGGCTGGCGTGATCTACGACATCCGGCACGTTACCACCTACGAATATGAGAGCCCGGTCAGCTTCGCCCGCTGCACATTGCGGCTCGAGCCGAACAGCGGTCATGGTCAGGAGCTGATCTCGCACAAGGTCGAGATCCGCCCGCGCCCGTCCGAGCGGAACGTCCGCCGCGACTTCTTCGGCACGCTGACCGAGAGCATCGTGATCGAGGCCGCGCACCGCAATTTGCGCATCGACTCGCGCTCGCGTGTTTCAGTCGATCGCAAGCCGCCGGCGCGCGATGCCGCGAGTCCGTCCTGGGAGAGCATCCGCGACGTTGCCTTCGAGGCCACGAGCCTCGGGCCGTCCTCGCCGGTCGGCTACGTCTTTGCAAGCCCGCTGGTGCCTGTGCTGCGTCCCGTCAGCGCCTATGCCGCCGAGAGCTTCAGGCCCGAGACCGGTATCCTCGCCGGCGCGGTTGATCTCATGCACCGCATCCGCGCCGAGTTTCGTTACGACCCCAAGGCCACCGCGATCTCGACGCCGCTCGACGAGGTGTTCGACAAGCGCCATGGCGTCTGCCAGGATTTTGCTCACGTCATGATCGCCGGCCTGCGCGGGCTCGGCCTGCCTGCCGCCTATGTCAGCGGTTACTTGCGCACCATTCCGCCGCTGGGCCAGGCGCGCTTGCAAGGTGCGGACGCAACCCATGCCTGGGTATCGCTCTGGTGCGGGGCAGAGCTCGGCTGGATTGATTTCGATCCGACCAACGATCTCCTGGTCGCCAACGATCACATCGTGCTGGCGATGGGCCGCGACTTCTCCGATGTGTCCCCGGTCGACGGTATCATCGTCGGCTCGCCGAAGCAGAAGCTCGGCGTCGCCGTGGACGTGCTGCTGGTGGAGTGACCGTCGTTTCACCGACCCCCGGATGTGACCGAATGCGTCCAGCCGCGGGAAATTTGTTTCACCGTATTTCCTTGACGTGCCGAACGGCGGTTCATTAACACGCTGTTAACGCTACCCCGCGACACATTGGCTCACTTTCAACGCTGCTGAAGCCGAACCGATGGTCGAGGGACTTGCATTGCTGACAGAGGCCGCCGAGCAGGTGGCGCTGTCGCGGATACTGCGAAATTTCAGGCCTGATCTGGCGATCTGGGCCGTGTCCGGGATCGAAGAGCTACGCAGCATCGATGCCTCGGCCCTCCGCAACACCAGGCTGGTCGCGTTCGCCTCCGGCGTCATTGTGCCGGCCGACCTGCTCGCACGCTTTGGCCACGGTGCCTACAATTTCCATCCGGGGCCACCGAACTATCCGGGCTGGGCTCCCGCCCATTTCGCGCTCTATGACCGCGCGGAGACATTCGGCGTGACCTTTCACGCCATGGCGGAAAAAGTCGATACCGGCGCGATCCTCGACGTGGTGTCGTTTCCGATTCCGCCGGGCAGCACGCTCATGCGCCTCGGCGAGCTCGGCTATGCGCATCTGCTGCAGATGTTCGAGGTGTGGGCCGAACCGCTGGCGCAGGAGTCCTCGCTGATGCCGCGCTGCGCGCAGTCCTGGAGCGGTCGCACCAACACGCGTCGTAGCTACAAGCAAGCTTGCGACATTCCGCTCGACATCTCCAGCGATGAGCTGTGGCGCCGCATGCGTGCCTTCGGCGGCAATCATTACGGCATCGCGCCGGCGATCAATCTGCATGGTGTCACCTTCAGGGCGTCACCTCCGGAGTCTTCATGACGTCACCATCGATGGCCCTTGCGCTGCCTGCCGCCGGCGCGCCAAGCATCGCCGATCTGCTGCACACGGGGCGCGAGCACTACCGGCGTGGTGAGATCAGGCCCGCGATCGCGGTATTTCAGGCCGGGCTCGCGCTTGCGGCCACGGCGTCGATGGGTGTCGTCGTCGATGGCATTGCCGACCTCCACGCAGCGCTCGCCAATGCGTTCATGCTCTGCGACGACATCGGTTCTGCGGCCGAGAACTACAAGGCGGCCTTGCGCATCGCGCCGCATCTCGTCGCCTGCTGGTGCAATCTCGGCATCGTCCATCAGCGCAGCGGCATGATGCAGGATGCGATTTCGCTTTACCTGGAGGCGCTCAGGCGCAATCCGGGCCATCGGCCGTCGCGCACGAATCTGGTCCAGGCATTGATGGCGACGCGGCAGTTCGCGATCGCAAAGACCTTGCTGCTGGAATTGATCGAGGAGACGCCCGACGACGCCGATCTCCACAGCCAGCTTGGCAAGGTCTGCTTCGAGCTCGGCGAGACCGGGGAGGCGGTAGCGCAGTTCGAGCGTGCCGTGGCACTCGCGCCGGGGCAGGCCGAGAATTTCTACTGGGTCGGTGCGATCCGTCAGGCGCGCGGCGAAAAGGACGAGGCCGAGGCCGCCTACGCCCGCGCCGCGAAAGTACATCCCATCCTGCGCAGGCAAGCCAACCAATCGCCGCCTGCGTTTCGAGCGCTGGCGCTGTTTGCCCCTTTCTTCGGCAACACGCCGGTCGAATTCCTCTTCAAGGATTGCGCCTACCAGACCAGCATCCTGTCGCTCCTGCCCGGTCGCCAGCCTGATATCGCGCTGTTGGCGCAGGAGGCCGATGTGGTCGTCAATCTCGTCTCCGATGCCGACCAGGGCGCGGAGGTGCTTCCTCTTGCCATGGCCATCGCACGAAGCCTCGGCAAGCCTGTCGTCAACGATCCCGCAAAGATCCAGAACACGACGCGCGACGCTACGGCTCTGGCCCTCGCCGATCTCGACGGCTGCCGCGTTCCGCGCACGGTCCGCATCGCGGCCGGCGAGGGGCTACCCGATGGCCTCGCGCTCGCCTTTCCGCTGCTGGCGCGCCCGGCCGGTATGCACGGTGGCGATCTCTTCGAGAAGCTCGAGGATGTCGCCGCGCTGATCTCGTTCCTTGCGGCACATGCGGCGCATGACCGCTACGTGATCGACTATATCGACTATCGTTCCGCAGACGGCTACTTCCGCAAGTACAGGTTCTTGTTCGTGGGCGAGGAAATTCTACCCTATCATCTGGCCATTGGCGAGGACTGGAAGCTCCATCGCGATGCGACGGAGATGGGCAGTCACGCCTGGATGCAGGCCGAGGAGGAGCACTTCCTGCAGGCGCCCGAGCAGGTCTTTAGCCCGCGGCACATCGCGGCGTTGCGAGTCATTCGCGATCGCATCGGTCTCGACTATTTCGGCATCGATTGCGGATTGGACCTTGACGGCTGTCTGGTCGTGTTCGAGGTCAACGCCTCCATGTTGGTGCACGACCAGAATCCGGAATTTCCCTACAAGGACCCGTATATCCACGGGATCAAGGTCGCGTTCGACGCGATGCTTGCGCGCCTCGCGCGAGGGAATTGACGCGACCGTCCGCAGTCTGGCGCAGGCGGCCCTGGCTGCGCCGCAGCGATCCCCCGGACCTATATGGCCTTCCTCGCGAGATGAACGCTCGGCCATTGGACATGCTGGGAAGCGTACGCGCGCGGCCTGGCTGTGGGATGCATCGGACAGCGACCGCAACCGCAATACGGCGCGGCGGTGGAGTAACATATTTACGTATTTTTGTTTCGGGATTTGGTCAGCCGCCCCAGATTGGGCTATGCTGGACCCTGCGTCGAGGACAAGAATGAGGCGTCGGGAGTTGCCGTGGGACACCACCGACAGACGGGGCTGCATCCATGATGACGTTACCGCGACTGGCGGCTGAATCCCTGGAGAAGTTGCTAGGCTCGTTCATGCGTCGCAGGTACGACGAGACCTATGCCAGGGTCGTGGAAGCCTCGACGCGTACCGCGATGGAATGCATCGGCAACAGCGATGCGCTCTATCACAATATCGAGCATACCATGCTGGTGACGCTGGCGGCCCAGGCGATCATGCTGGGCCGCAATCTCCATGCCCACATCGATGCCGACGATTACATTCACGTTCTGATCGCCTGCCTGGCGCACGATATCGGCTATGTCCGCGGGCTGTTTCCCGAAGATGACGAAGATGGTTTCATCATCGACGAGGCCGGCACCAAGGTGTCATTGCCGCGCGGCGCATCCGATGCCAGTCTGATGATGTATCACGTTGACCGGTCGAAGCTTTTCGTGCGGCGGCGGTTGCCGCCGATCCGTGGCGTTGACAGTGAGCGGGTTGCCCGCGCCATCGAAGGGACACGCTTTCCGGCTCGCCAGGGTCAGGAATATGACGACGAGGCCTCGATCCTGCGCGCCGCCGATTTCATCGGGCAGCTCGGCGATCCCAACTATCTGCGCAAGGCCAACGCGCTCTATTATGAGTTCGAGGAAGTCGGCATGAACCGCCAACTCGGCTACGACTCTCCTGCCGACATCGTGAACCGCTATCCGCAGTTCTACTGGAACAGCGTCGCACCCCACATCCAGACCGAGATCGGCTACCTCAACAAGACCGAGATCGGCCGGCAGTGGATCGCCAACCTCTACAGCAACGTGTTCCGCGCCGAACGCGACATCTCGCTGTCCGGGCCGCAGAAATAGCCGCGGAAGGTTTGGGCTTCCGGGTGATCCAAGTGCACTGCCCGCGCGTTGAGAGAACGTTGCGCAGCAGTTTTGGATAGCCCACACATGCAGTCATTTGGCAGGCTCGCGGCATTTGTTGCCGCAACTGTCGGGATCGGGATCGCGATCGGGACGATCAACCTTCCTGGCGAATGGTACGCCGCCTTGCACAAGCCGCCGTTCAATCCGCCGAACTGGATCTTTGCTCCGGTCTGGTCGGTGATTTACGTCTTGATTGCCGTGGCCGGCTGGCGAACCTGGGAAAGGGCGCCACGCGGCGTTGGCATGGCGCTGTGGAGCGCACAGATGCTGCTCAACTTCACCTGGTCGCCGGTGTTCTTCTCGGCGCACCGCGTCGACCTCGCCCTTGCGGTGATCGTTGGCCTGCTCGTCACGATTGTCGGCTTCATTGCCGTTCGTTGGCGCGCCGATCGTGCTGCGGCGGTGCTGTTCCTGCCCTATGCAGCGTGGGTGGCGTTCGCCACGCTGCTCAATGCGAGCATCTGGCTGCTCAATTGAGCGGCTCAACCGGTCTGCGCGACTGCATCATTGGTCCCGGCTTTCAGGCAATCGCGCCGGACCGAGTCCAGGGTGCGCCGCAGCCAGGTCTTGATGGTGCCGACGGGTACGCCGAAGCGCTTTGCCAGCATCAAGCGGCTTTCGCCATCGAGATAGGCCCGCGACAGCAACAGTCGGCGTTGATCTGAAAGCCGCTGGATGGCGCGGGCTGCGATGGGTTGAACGAGATCGTAGTCGAATGCGTCTTCGGTGCCGGCGGCGTCGGGCACCGACAGCGCTTCGTCCAAGTCCGCTATCGGCACCTGCTTGAGCCGCGCCGCGTCGATCGCGGTGTGGCGCATGATGGCACACATCCAGGTGATCGGCGACGAACGGGCAGGATCGAACCGCGCTGCATGTTTCCAGATTTTCAAATAAGCATCCTGGACCAGGTCATCGAGATCCGCGTCGGATGGCGCAATCGGGCGAGCTGTCATGCGCAGCTTGTTGCGCGTCGCGGCAAAGAGTTCGGCGAAGGCGCGCTGGTCGCCGCGCCCGACACGGGCGAGAAGATCGCTCAAGCGCTCGATCATCGGGTCCCGTGCCGTCCGTCTGCCGCAGCTCATTGCCTCATCCTCCCGCATTGCCTGCCAGGAGAACGACGCCGCGGCGCGGCTGGATCACATCATGGCGTTCAAAGCCGCACGAAGGGCGAGATCAACCGGCCAAGCCAGCCGTGCATCTGCAAGTCGCCGCTCATGGCCACAAGGCACAGGCACGGCGTGTCGCCGCCGACGATCGGCTGATGATCGACCTCGCCGTCGCCGAAGTCGAAATCGCCTGGCCTGAAATCGCCGCCCTGATGGCTGAAGCTGCCTTTGAGCACCAGGGTCAGTTCGGTCCCGGTATGCGAATGCTCCAGCATGCGCGTTCCGGGCGCGGACCACAGCAGGAACGCGCGCGACTTGTCCGCGCCGGGCAGGACGATCGGCTGCATCTTGACGCCCGGTGCCACGCGGCGGCTCCTGGCGAACTGGCATTTGCGCAGCATCTCGGGCAGGTCGTCGTCAAGCAGCGGCACTGGCTGCGAAGCGGCCGGCGCCCGCGCCGATGCCGTGTCGGGCTCGTCGATCGCAGCCATGATGGTCGCGAACGCGTCGTCCGCCATGGCGACCGGCGCGGCTTGTTCGAGCGCGGCCCCCGCAAGCTGCTCGATCGCGGCGATGAAACGCTGGCAGCGCGGGCATTGCGCGGCATGGACGCCGATGACGAGGCGATCGGCCTCGTCGAGCCGGCCTGCGGCAAAATCCGCCAGCAGATCTTCAGGGGGATGATGGTTGATGGTCATGTCAATCGTCCAAGAGGTCCCTGAGCCGCGCCATCGCAAGCCTGATGCGAGACTTGACCGTTCCGAGCGGAAGCCCGAGCTTTGCCGCGATCTCGCCGTGTGGCTGCTCATCGATAAACGACATCCGGATCACCGTGGATTGCTCCTCCGTCAATCGCTCGAGCGCTGCGGCCACGCGCGAGACGTCGTCGCGCCTTGTCATCATGGTCTCCGGCGAGTCCATAACATCGGGCGTCTGATGCTGTTCTGCGCTAACCGCGGCCTTGGCCTGCCGCGCCGCAGCCCTGGCGGAATCGATCCGCAGATTGCGCGCGATGGTGAAGATCCATGCAGCCGCACCTGCCGTCGCCGGGTCGAATTGGGCCGCCTTCCGCCACACCGCCAGCAGCGTCATCTGCGCGATTTCCTCCGCGGCGTCGGCGTTCATCCCGGTCTTGACCAGGAATCCCTTCACGCGCGGAGCAAAATGCTCGAACAAAAGCTTGAACGCGCCCCGATCGCCATGGGCCGCGACGCGTCCGATCAATTCAGCCCATTCCACGATCGCCTTGGGCCTTTCGCCTGAAAACCTTCGAGGCCGGTCCCGCCGGAGAGCCGCCGCAGGCTTGCTATGCCACAAGGGCCTGCTCACAGCGTGAAGACCGGTCGTCATGCAGCCTCGGTTGACATGTCCCATCCATAACGACAGGCGCAGCCATCCGGATCACTCCATGAGTCCCTCGTTTTAAGTGCCCGGCCGGCCTGCGACAAGCGGGGGTATCATGCGACCAAAGTTCCCGCTCGCAACAAAGCTGCCGCCATCACCAACCGTTTCTTTATCGTGTAGACCGCCCGCTCTGACGGATTTCGCCTGCTTATACCGGCGCTTAATGCTGCACATGGCTGGATCGATCGCCGAGCAAACGCAGGCGGGGCGGCGTTCACGCGCCGCTAACCCTGTCTGGACGTCAGCTGATCCGATCGCGTCTCTGCCTCGTATCTGCTCTGTACGGGAGAAAAATTTCGCATGTGGCAAGCCCTGACCTGTCTGCCCGCCCAACACGACCTGCGCTACGTCGCGGTCGCGGTGCTGGTCTGTGTGCTTGGGTCGCTGCTGGCCATGCGGTTGCTCGCGCGCGTCCGGCGCAACAGTGGCGCGCGGCGCTTTAACCTGCTGTTCCTGTCCGGCCTGGTGGCCGGCGGCACCGTGTGGACCACGCATTTTGCGGCGACGCTCGGCTACAACGCGCAAGCCGCGCGCGCCTTCGAGCCCGGGCTGACCTTCGCCTCGTTGATGATCACGGTCATCTTTGCCTGGGTCGGCTTCTACACCACCACCCGCACGCGGCTGGGACCCGCGATCGAGGGCGGCGGCGCGATCTTCGGTCTGGGCATCGCCGCGATGCATTACGCCGGCATGGCGGCGTTCGAAATTCCCGGCGTGCTTGGCTGGAATTATCCGCTCGTCGCGCTCTCCGTCGTATTCGCGGCCGGTTTCGGCGCGGTGGCCGCCAATCGCATCGCGCGGCCGATCACGCGCTTCTGCAAATATGGCGGCGCGCTGGCGATGGTTTTGGCGATCCTGTCGCTGCACTTCGTCGGCATGGCTGCGGTAACAGTGTATCCGGTGTTCGACGTGGCCGTGCCGCCGCAAACGCTGTCGGACACCTTCATGATCACCAGCGTGATCGTCGGCGTCAGCCTGATGATGGCGATGGCGGCCTCTGCATACGCGATCGACCTGCAGGCCGCCAACGAGGCCACCGAGAGCTTCAGGCATCTGGCGATGCATGATCCGCTGACGGGCCTTCCGAACCGCAACGGCTTGGTGCAGCGCCTGCATAATCTGCTTGCCGGACGCGGCGACGACACTGCACGCGTGGTCGTTCTGGCGATCGATCTCGACCGCTTCAAGGACATCAACGATGTCCATGGCCATGTCGGCGGCGACCATCTGTTGCAGCAGATCGCCCAGCGCATCGCCGGACAATTGCAGCCGGGCGAATTTCTCGCGCGCACCGGCGGCGATGAGTTCGTCGCCGTGAAAAACGACGTATTTGCCCGCGGTGAGGCGGTCAAATTCGCCGAGCGCCTGCGCAACACCGTGCTGGACCCGGTCGAGTGGCAGCATCAGACGCTCGCGGTCGGCTGCAGCATCGGCGTTGCGCTGTTTCCCGAGCACGGACAGGCGGGCGATGAGCTCACCCGGCGCGCTGATCTGGCGATGTATCGGGCCAAGAGCCTCGGCCGTGGCAAGATCTGCACGTATGAACCGTCGATGGACGAAGCGAGCCGCATCCGCGCCGAGCTCGCGATCGACCTCAAGCGCGCGCTCGCTGGCAACGAGCTCGAGCTGCACTACCAGGTACAGAACGACACCAACACCGGCGGCATCGTCGGTTTCGAAGCCTTGATCCGCTGGAATCATCCGCAGAAGGGCCGCATACCACCCGACGCCTTCATTCCGATCGCGGAGGAGACAGGCCTGATCATCGAGATCGGCGACTGGGTGATGCGGACGGCCTGCACCACCGCGGCGCAATGGCGCCTGCCGTTCAAGGTCGCCGTCAACGTCGCGCCGATGCAGCTCAATCACGATCTGCCGCGGCGTGTGGCCGAGATATTGAAGGAGACCGGACTGGCGCCCTCGCGGCTCGAGGTCGAGCTGACTGAGAGTGGCATCATCGCCGACCGCCAGCACGCGCTCCAGGTCGTGCTGGCGTTGAAAGGGATTGGAGTCACCGTTGCCATGGACGATTTCGGCACTGGTTATTCCTCGTTGTCGACGCTGCAGGCGTTTCCGTTCGACAAGATCAAGGTCGACAAGAGCTTCATACAGGCGGTCGAGACTAGCGTGCACGCGGCTGCGATCGTCAAGGCGACCCTGCTACTCGGCCGCAGTCTCAACATCCCCGTGCTGGCAGAGGGCGTCGAGACCACGCGCCATCTCGACTTCCTGCGCGAGGAAGGCTGCGACAGCGTCCAGGGCTATCTGTTCGGCAGGCCGATGCCGGTCGAGATCGTGAACCGCATGATCGACGACGCGAAGGCATCGCGGCTGCTCGAGGCAGATCCGCGCATGGCGCCCATGCCGGTCGAGGCCGCCTGAGGCGGCCGGCTCAAACCTCCCGGCCGTGCAATTTCCAGAGCGCGTACACAATGTACCAGGCCGGAATGTTGTCGCAGGTGTAGCCGAACACTTTGCCGGCCCCAAGGTTGCGAAAGTTCTTCATGGCCTTGAGGTGTGCGCCGCTCGCGACGAATTCGCGCATGCTGGCGGGATCCGACCATGCCGTCAGCGTGTGATATGTTCCGTCGACGATCCTGGCCTGGACCAAAACGACTCCGGGCGCACGACGCGCCTGCGCCAGCGACTGGAGCGTTCGCCACCAAAATCGCGGCAACTGCGCGATGCCGCGTGGGCGGAAGCCGGTCATGGAGACATAGACCATATGCAGCACCTCGACTGTGATGCGGCAGCAACGATGCGCAAAAGCAGTTGGATCACCGACGGGTGCGAGTTAGGCTCTGCCGCGGGATCGAGTGGGCAGCATGCAGTACAAATCCGTCACGACTGACGTTCTGGAGATCGCCTATCTCGACTACGGCGCGCTCGATGGCTGGCCCTGCATCATGGGGCACGGCTTTCCCTATGACGTGAACGCCTATGCCGAGGCCGCGCCGCTGATCGCGCAAGCCGGCGCGCGGGTGCTGGTGCCGTGGCTGCGCGGCTATGGGCCGACGCGGTTCCGCTCGGCTCAGACACTGCGTTCCGGCGAACAGGCGGCGCTCGGCGCCGATCTGCTGGCCTTCATGGATGCGCTCGATATTCGGCGCGCGGTCGTCGGCGGTTATGATTGGGGCGGCCGCGCGGCCTGCATCGCCTCGGTGCTGCACCCCGAGCGCGTCGTCGGGCTCGTCTCCGGCAATTCCTACAACATCCAGAACATCGCGCGCGCGATGGAGCCGGCTTCGCCATCGGAGGAGGCGGCGCTCTGGTATCAATACCTCTTCCACAACGAGCGCGGCCGCCGCGCGCTGGAGCGCAACCGGCGCGGCTTTGCCCGCCAGCTCTGGGCGATGTGGTCGCCGACATGGCCATTCGACGACGCTACCTTCGAGAAAAGCGCGGTGTCGTTCGACAATCCTGACTTCGTCGATGTCGTGATCCATTCCTATCGCCACCGCTATGGGCTGGTCGAAGGCGATCTCGCCTATGCCGCGATCGAGGCGAGGCTCGCGGCGCAGCCACAGGTCCGCGTCCCCACCATCGCAATCGACGGCGACAGCGACGGCGTCAACCCGGGCACAGCCCACCACGCGAAGAAGTTCGAGGGCTTTTTCGAGCGGCGCGTCTTCGCCGGTGCCGGCCACAATCTGCCGCAGGAACGGCCGGCCGAATGGGCGCAGGCGGTGCTGGACGTGCGCAAGGCGACGTCCTGATTTTCACGATCGGGGGAACTTTTCGTCGCCGGCGCCGTCCAAATCCTGAGCTGCGTGTTGAGCCGCCAGGGAGACGACGCCATGACCGAGGACAAAAAGCCGAGCGGACCTGATCTGACCAAGGGCGTTTCGCTCTCCGACTTCAAGGACGGAAAATTGCTCGGCCATGTCGGCGAGGAGGACGTCCTGCTGGTGCAGGCCGGCAGCGAGATCTTTGCGATCGAGCCGCTTTGCAGCCACTATCACGGGCCGCTCGCCGAAGGGCTGGTGGTTGGCGACACCATCCGCTGCCCCTGGCATCACGCCTGCTTCGCCGTGCGCACGGGCGAAGCCACACGGCCGCCGGCGCTGAGCGCGCTGGCGGTGTGGGACGTCGCGCGGGATGGCGAAAGGATCGTCGTTCAGCGCAAGCGTGAGGCGCCGAAACCATCAACGGCTCATCGCAGCGCGCCGACGGGCGAGAAATTCGTCATCGTCGGCGGCGGTGCGGCCGGCTTTGCGGCGGCCGAGACGCTTCGCCGCGAGGGCTTTGCCGGCGCCATCACCATGCTCAACAGCGACGGCGCGATGCCGGTCGACCGACCCAATCTGTCCAAGGATTATCTTGCCGGCAACGCGCCGGAGGACTGGCTGCCGCTGCGCGGCGAGGACTATTATCGGGACGCCGGCATCGACCTGCGTCTCGACACCAATGTCTCGGCGATCGATCCGAAGACGCGCAGCGTCATGCTCGGCAATGGCGACAAGCTGCCGTTCGACCGGCTGCTGCTCGCGACCGGCGCGGAGCCGGTCAGGCTGCAGATACCGGGTGCCGACCAGCCGCATGTCCACACCTTGCGCTCCGTCGCCGATAGCCGCGCGATCATCAAGGCATCAGGCAGTGCCAAACGCGCGCTGGTGATCGGCGCCAGCTTCATCGGGCTCGAGGTCGCGGCCTCCTTGCGGGCGCGCAAGATCGAGGTTCACGTGGTCGCGCCCGAGGAGCGGCCGATGCAGAAGGTGCTCGGCTCCGAGATGGGCGACTTCATTCGCGCACTGCATGAAGAGAACGGCGTCGTCTTTCATCTGAAGGATGCCGTGGAGAAGATCGACGGTATCAGTGCGAGGCTGAAGAGCGGCGGCGTGATCGAGGCCGATCTCGTCGTAGCGGGCATCGGCGTCAAGCCACGCCTTGCGCTGGCGGAGCAGGCGGGGCTGGCCGTCGATCACGGCGTCAGCGTGAGCGAATATCTGGAGACCAGCGTCGCCGGAATCTTCGCGGCCGGCGATATCGCGCGCTGGCCCGATCCGCATTCCCGGCAGACCATCCGCGTCGAGCACTGGGTGGTGGCGGAGCGGCAGGGCCAGACCGCGGCGCGCAACATGCTCGGCAGGCGCGAGCGTTTCGACGCCGTGCCGTTCTTCTGGAGCCAGCACTATGACGTGTCGATCAACTATGTCGGCCACGCCGAGGGTTTTGACGACATCGCGATCGACGGCAGCATCAAGGACAGGGATTGCCTGTTGAAATACCGCAAGGGCGGCCGGGTGCTCGCGGTTGCCTCAATTTATCGCGATCTCGATAACCTCAAGGCCGAGCTCGACATGGAACGTTTCCACGCTTGATCTGCGTCAACGCTGGAGGCCGCCGGGCTGCTCTGCTGGCTGTGGTCCCGGAATTGTGCTATCCTGAGATGTGCTCTCGGGCATCACATGCAGGAGGTGCGTCATGACGTCTGCTTCGGATACCTCATCCCATTTGGGCCTCGGCTCCGGCATCGCGGCGCTGCACGGCAAATGGGGCTGGATCGTTGCCCTCGGCGTTGTCTACCTGATCGCCGGCTTCGTCGCGCTCGGCAGCGTCGTGATGGCGACAGTGGCGAGCGTGCTCGTGGTCGGCGTCATGATGATCGTCGCCGGTGTCGCCGAGGTCATCGGCGCCTTCCAGATGAAGAGCTGGGGCAAGTTCCTGATCTGGGTGCTGCTCGGCGTGCTCTATGTCATCGCCGGCTTGCTCACTTTCGACAATCCGCTGTTTGCGGCAGTCCTGTTGACGCTGTTTCTCGGCGCATCGCTGATCGCCTCCGGCGCCGTCAGGCTGTTTCTCGCCTTCAGCATGAAGCGCGAAAGCCCGTGGGTGTGGGTCGCTCTCTCCGGCGCCATCACGCTGCTGCTCGGTCTGTTGATCGTGGCGCGCTGGCCGGTCAACAGCGTCTACATCCTCGGCCTGTTTCTCGGCATCGACCTGATCATGGCCGGTGCCGGGTGGGTCAGCCTTGGCCTCAGCCTGCGGCAGCGGCGCTAGGCGGCAGCGTCATGCGTTGGCTCTACACGGCCGTCATCGTGCTGTTCGTCGCCGCGACAGTGATCTTCGCCGCGCAGAATTTCGAAACGGTCACGATCTCGTTCTTCAGGATGAATCTCAGCCTGCCGCTCGCGGTCCAGACCCTGGTCGTCTATCTGCTGGGCGCTGCCACCGGCGGCAGCCTGTACGCTCTGCTGCGGCGTTCCTACGCCGGCTCGAAGCGAAGCGTCGAGTGAACAGCAACTCGACGCAAGACCATCTGGCGGAACTCCGCTGAGCTGACGCGCTGGTGGCGAGCGATCTGCTCAAGGGGACGCGAGGGGCGGGACTCCATCCGCGAGCTCGGTATCGTAGGGTGGGCAAAGGCGCTCTTGCGCCGTGCCCACCACCTCCTCGATACGGAAACAGATGTGTGGGCACGCTTCGCTTTCCCCACCCTGCGAGACTGGCGCGAAGATCGGCGAGCGGGAGAATCAAAATGGACTTTCAACACTCCACCCGTTCGCTGGAGCTGCAGGCGCGTGTCCGCCGGTTCATGCGCGAGCATGTCGAGCCGGTCGAGGAGCTCTATTACGAGCAGGTCAAGCCGGAAGCCGCGCGCTACAGGACGCCGGCCGTCTTGCAGAACCTCAAGCAGCTAGCGCGGGAGCAGGGGCTCTGGAATCTGTTCCTGTCAGGCGAGCACGGTCCGGGCCTGACCAATCTCGAATATGCGCCGGTGAAGGAGATCATGGGCCGCATCCTCTGGGCGCCGGAGGTTTTCAATTGCTCGGCGCCCGATGTCGGCAACATGGAGGTGCTTAGCCATTACGGCACGAAAGCACAGCAGGAGCGCTGGCTGAAGCCGCTGCTGGAGGGGCGCATCCGCTCCGGCTTCTCGATGACCGAGCCGCAGGTCGCCTCCAGCGATGCCACCAACATCCAGTGTGCGATCAGGCGCGACGGCGACGACTACGTCATCAACGGCCGCAAATGGTTCACCTCAGGCGCGATGAACGAGGATTGCGAGATCCTGATCGTGATGGGCAAGACCGCGCCCGATGATTCCGATCGTCACCGTCAGCAATCCATGATCCTGGTGCCCAGGAATACGCCCGGTGTCCGCATCGTCAGGGACATGCTCACCTACGGCTACGACGACGCGCCGGTCGGCCACCCCGAGATCGTCTACGAGAACGTCCGCGTGCCCGCAGAGAACATGCTGCTCGGGGAGGGACGCGGCTTCGAGATCGCGCAAGGTAGGCTCGGTCCCGGCCGCATCCACCACTGCATGCGGCTGATCGGCTGCGCCCAGCGCGCGCTGGAATTGATGTGCCAGCGCTCCGTCTCGCGCATTGCCTTCGGCAAGCCGCTCGCCGAGCAGGGCTCGGTGCGCGAGGACATCGCGCATTCCTTCTGCGAGATCGCGCAGGCCCGACTGCTCACGTTGCAGGCCGCCGACAAGATGGATCGCGAGGGCAACAAGGCCGCGCGCGACCTGATCGCCGCCGCCAAGATCGTGGTGCCGAGCATGGCCGCCCGCGTGATCGACCGTGCCATCCAGATCCACGGTGCTGCCGGCGTCTCGCAGGATACATTCCTCGCGCGCGCCTATGTCTATGCCCGCTTCATCCGCATCGGTGACGGCCCGGATCAGGTGCATCTCGCCGCGATCGGCAAGGAACTGATCAAGCGCGGCGGAACGATCGGAGGCTAGGGCCTCCTGTTCCAAACGACGATCTGGTTCCGCGGCAGTGCGGCTTTCACGGGGGTGTTGCGCGATTTCCTCTCCGCTGAGTGCGTAAGACTCCGGGGGGCGACCGCGCAGGTCATGTTGCTGACTCATTCCCTGTCTTAGACGGCGATAACGAAAACACGTGGGAGCCGCTCAGGCTCTCGCAACGGTTCCTCAAAGCCGGGGGTTGGCGCGAATTCGCAAGAGACTGGCGCAAGTTCAAGAACGCTGACGCGTTCGCTTGGCCATGTTCTGCGGATCCGGAACCGCACGAAAAATCGAAGGAGAAGTAATGGTGTTCCGCTCGAGCGCCGCGATTTGCGGCGCCCTGGTTGCGCTTGCCGTTTCTGTCAATGTTGCGCGTAGTGAAACAGTTGGGGTTCAATCAAGTGCCGTGGTCGAAGCCGCCTGTGAGAAGGCGATCGTCGGCGCGGCATCCACCTATAACCCGTTCAAGCCCGGCAAGGAGGAGGGCGGCCCGACAACAGCTTCCGGCGAACGTTACGATCCCGAGAGATGGACAGCCGCGATCAAAACGAGCCTGCGCGAGAAGTTCGGCGGGGTCCAATTCGGGGCGCGACCGAAATTTGCGCTCGTCGAGGCCGTCGGCAAGAAGGTCATCGTCAGGATCAACGACGTGGGGCCGCTCAGGCCCGGCCGCGTCATCGACCTCAACGAGCGAACGATGCGCCATTTCGATCCGAGCATGGAGCTTGGCGTCATTCCCGACGTCACGGTCAGGCCGCTGTCTGGGGATGACTGGACGCCGGGGCCGGTCGGCTGAACATTCGTTGCTGACTCAAGTCAATGTTCGAACGAGCATTTTGGCACAAACTGCACAGACGCGCGATATTATCATAGGTTAATTTCGGGCATGGGCAGCGAGTTGATCATACGAGTCGTTGTTGTTGCGGCCGGTGCTTTCACGGTGGCTGCCGTCTCCGCGCTCATATTCGGCTATTGATCTATCTCAATCCACGCACTGCGTCCGGGCATTTCCTGTCATCGGCAGCACATGCGGACGGGGTGCAACGATGCAGCCGTGGGCTTTGCATTCGCTGGTCTGGGGGCTGACGGCGATCGGTTTGATTGCCATGGCCTCCATGCTGCTCTGAAGCCGTTTGCGACCGGGACCATTGCAGGTCCAGCTGCGCCGGTGGATGATGATGCATGACAGGCAAACCCATGCTCATCGTCTTCGGCGGCCTTCCCGCCACCGGGAAGACTACGCTCTCGCGCGAACTGACGCGACGGTGTGCGGCGAGCTATCTCCGCGTCGATGCGATCGAGCAGTCTTTGCGCGCGGCGGGGCATGAATTCGGCGCGCTGGGTTACGTCATCGCCAACGCGCTGGCGGCCGAAAACCTGCGGCTCGGTCGCGTGGTCGTCGCCGATTGCGTCAATCCGGTGCTGGCCAGCCGCGAGGGCTGGCGGCAGACGGCGCGACATGCGTCAGTCCCCATCGCCGAGATCGAAGTGATCTGCAGCGATCCGGCTTTGCACCGGCAGCGGGCGGAGTTGCGCAGCTCAGACATTCCCGGTCTCCGACTGCCGACCTGGCAGGACATCGTCACCAGGCACTACGAACCCTGGGATCGCGACCATCTGATGCTCGATACCGCCAATGATTCGATCGATCATCTGCTCGAACGGGTCGAACGCTATCTTCGCGATGCGATGGAGTGAGTTCCGACCGGCGCGACATTTTGTCGGTAGCGAACTTCGTCATCATCTGTTCAAAATTCGCAGCTAGTGTCCCCTCGACGATTGGTTCGCCGGATGTACGCGAGCTGGATCGCAAGCCTCGGCCCGCGTGCCGGGGCTTTTCGTTGTCGAAGCAATCTCTGCCCGGGGTCCCGCAATAGCGACCTGTCGCGCCCTGCGATTCGCGGGCGCTGCTCAGGTCTTGTTCACGCGCCTCGAGTTCACGCGTTCACCTCGGAGATGATCTGCAGGCGACGAGGCGGCGTCCTTCGCCGAGCGGATCGGCCGAGTGCGATTGCCAGGGCGACGCCGATCAGCCACAGCAGCCCGCCGCCTGCCAGGTCGATGACGTAATGGCCCCCGATCGGAACAGTCGATATCAGCACCAGCGCATTCCAGGCGGTGAGGGTCCAGAACAGCCAGCGGATTCCGGCCGCTGCGAATATCGTCATGAGCGCGAGGCAGCAATGAAACGATGGAAAGGTCACGACGCCTTGCAGACTGGTGAACGAGATCACCGGTGACGAAGCATTCCTGAAGTAGTCGAACTTCGCGAGATGATACGTGCCTGAGCCGGGAGGCAGTTTTTCGAGAATATCGGGCGAATAATCGAAATGAGCGAAAGCACCGATCGCGGGCCACACGATCGAAAACGCGGCGGCGACAACGATTGTCAGACTGCAAACGAAGACCAGTTCCCAAAGCTTGTCTTCGCGACGCAGAACCGCGAGAAGCACGACAAGTCCGAACAACTGCACGAAGGAGCTCGCGTAGGCAATCCAGAGCAGATTCGACAGCGCCGGGTGATCCGCGAACCATACCATGGTCGATGGGAGATCAATCGCCAGGAAGCGATCCATCTCTGCAAGCGTGCCGTCAATCAAGGGGAAACGGCATCGCAGCCCTGCAAGGCTCATAATTCCAGCCATCCCGATCGAAAGGAAAAGGACGGCCACTGCGCCGGATATGTTCGAGAGAATGGGCGCCGGGCGATACCTGCCATAGAAAACGTAGATGAAGATGAAAAATGCGGTCAGCGCTATGGATGCGCCAAGGCTGTCAGTTTCGATCCCGACGCCCAGTGCCAGGATCAGGAATGCCGCGACACTGCACGCCGCGATGCCGATCAACCAGCAGCATCTCTCGGTCCACCGGTGGAACGTTCCGCTGTTTCCCAGCGCGTTTAAATCGGCTTTGTGCAGCTCTTCCGATAACCCAATGCGATTGGGCGATTCCGCGGCTCGCACGCACGTCAACGCACTGAACATTCCAAACTTCCAAATGTAGCGGCGAACGTGTATCGTCGCGTCGCCTCAACTAGAAGGTATCACGTGGTTCTACGGGGTTGTATATGTGTTTTGTACAACTATGTCTGGTGGTGAACAGATTGTTTCCAAATGTTCTCAACTGCGCTTTCCGGGAACGGCCGGCTCAACGTCGTCCACGTCGATACTTATCTGTTGAGTTCATTCCCGTTCGATTGGCTAGCCTGGGCCAATTCGGATCGCGAACTGAAGGCGGAACTCAGCCGCTATCGCGAGGTCGAGGATGTCGGCCGCGTCAGGATCTTTGTCGATCAGTCCGGAAGCTCGCGGTAACGGCGGCAAGTCAAAGCGGGATCAGCAACTGACGAAGTCCGCGCGGCGAGATTCAACTTGGCGAGACCTCGTCGAGCGGCCAGATGGGACGGCGGACTTT
Organism: uncultured Bradyrhizobium sp.; assembly: GCF_936928535.1. Lineage (GTDB taxonomy): Bacteria > Pseudomonadota > Alphaproteobacteria > Rhizobiales > Xanthobacteraceae > Bradyrhizobium. Next base: position 88,003 of record NZ_CAKZHY010000097.1, read on the forward strand.
TCGGTAGGAAAGCTTGCTGTGGTCGTTGGTGGCGAGGCCGCCGCTATCGGCCAGGATCACCTCCTTGGCCATCGGCCCGAAGGCGGCCCGGAAGTGGTGCGCTGACTTGACTGCGACGATCCGGAATTGAGCCGGTTCTGCTCCGACGATCCGGAACATTTCCTGATCGTAGGTCTGCAGCGTGTTGGTCGAAATCGCGATGGAGATGCCGTTGACTTCGAGCAAGGCCGTGGGCCCGAGCGTCATGGGCTGACCGGCGTTCATCGGCCCCTCGCATACGAAGGCGCCGTCCGACAGGCCGGTCACCCGACCGGTGAGCGTGAGCGGAGGTCCGTAGCTTTCAGGATGGCGCTTGGCGCCGACAACGACATCCAGGCTGGCTCCAAGGCCGGCGGCATGGCAGCGCGCCGCGGCTTCGCCGTCGCCGAGGACGCCGAACAGCACGCTTCGGATTTCAGCCTGCAGCAACGCCTCCAGCAGGCGGACACCGTCGCCGTAGGCGCCCGAACCCGGGTTGTCGCTGAAGTCGGCGATCACCAGGGGACGGGTATCCGTGACATCGACGGCGGCTGCGGCGGCAAGCCTCATCGCGGTCGTCAAGTCGAGCGGCGTGACGGTGACCTCGGCGCGCCGGCGGATCATCTCGTCCTGGAGTGCGGAGGCGGCCTGCCGCGCGGCGGCTTCGGCGGCGTTGTGGGAGGCGTCAAAGGTGACCTGAACGCTGGGACCGACCTCGGCAATATCAGCGCGGCTGAAGCCCGCGCAGACATCGACGGACAAAAGGCCAGGCGTCTGCGCCTGCATGTCCGCGGCGCGCGCCAGCAGGTCGCTCATCACCCCGCCCTGGGTCCGTCCGTGATTGCATCCGTCGAGCAGAGGTCCCTGCAGGCGGAAGACCCTCGGGCGGATCGTGCCATCCATCGCCGACCGCAGCAGTTCAGCGGCGCGGAACGCCGTCTCATACTGGTCGATGTGAGGGTAGGTGCGGTAGGGCAGCATGATGCTGGCGAGCCGGCCCATGCGTTCGGTGACGTTGGCATGCAGATCGAGCGTTATGGCAATCGGGATCGTTTCGCCGAGCCGCTTGCGCAAGCCTTCGAGCAGCGCCCCCTCGGCGTCGTCGTCGGTCTCGGTCACCATCGCGCCGTGCAACGCGAGGATGACGCCGTCGAACGGCCCCGTTTCACAGGCATCAAAGACCAGGCGCTGCAGTTCGGCCCAGCACTCGGCCGTCACCTTTCCGGACGGGGTGGCTGCGGCGGCGACCGGCTGCACCAGGGTCCAGCCGTAATGTTTGGCTGCGGCCAGATGCGCGGCTATCTCCATCCGTGTCGCGGCCAGCGCCGCGGCGATCTCGGCATCACGCAGAAACAGCCGCCTGCGATAGTCCTCCAGCGTCGTCGGAACGATCGAGAAAGTGTTGGTCTCGTGGGCAATTTGCGCCGAGAGAACGCGCCGCGTCTTGCTCATGGGATTTCCCTTTTTGGTCTTGTTTTTGGGCAATGTGACGAAAGATCAACCCTGCGCCAGATGCAATAGGCTTGCCGCTATCGGCCGCGCCGACCAAGCTCAGGACTCATGGAAATGTGAATCGCTGCATCGCGCGGCTATGCGTCGGTACTTTCGGGGGAAGCTTCACAAGGCCATGGTGACATCATGCCAGTGTTTTGCCTGACGCGACAAATTAAAATTTGCAAAATCCGCATTCAACCAAAGGGCGCGGTCAAGCCATTGATCAGGCTGGCTCTGCCTACTGTGCATGGGGTTGTTTTCAGGACTTTGTCGGACAGGTCTACCGCCGTCGTCGCAGACGGCGGCCGCGCCGTCATCCCGCCTTGGCGATGTGGCTGTCCGACCGCAAATTCTGGAAGAACTTCTCCACCTCGCGCGACAGCGTGTCCGCGGTCGCGGTCAGGCCGCTTGCAGCCGTCAGCACCGAGGAGGCCGCCGTGTCGGTCTCGCCGATGGCGTCGCGCAGCGAGGTGATGTTGGCGACCAGCGTCTCGTTGCCCTGGGCTGCGCTCTGCGCGTTGGAGGAGATCTCGCGCGTGGCCTGGTCCTGCTGGCCGACGGCACCTGCGATCGCCGAGGTGACCTCGTTGATTTCGCGCACCGCGCCGCCGATCTCGCGCACCGCGTCGACCGCGTTGCGGGTGGAAGACTGGATCATCGCAACGTTCTCGCTGATATCGGCGGTCGCCTTCGCAGTCTGTCCGGCCAGCGCTTTCACTTCATGCGCGACCACGGCAAAGCCGCGGCCGGCATCGCCGGCGCGGGCGGCCTCGATGGTGGCGTTGAGCGCGAGCAGGTTGGTTTGCTCGGCGATAGTCTGGATGAGGGTCAGCACGCCGTCGATGCGCTGCGTGGCGGCAGCGAGGCTTTCGATCTCGGCGATCGATTTCTCGGTGCGCTGGCCGGTCTGCTCGACCGCGCTCGCGCTCTGCCGCACCTGGCGGCCGATCTCTTCCACCGACGCCGACAGCTCCTCGGCCGCACCGGCGACCGCGGTGACGTTGTGCGAGGCCTGCTCGGTGGCATTTGCGGCGGTGCCGGCGCGGCTGCTCGCATCCGCGGTGACGCGGGTGATGGTCTGCGCGGTCTCGCGCATGACCGAGGCATTATCGCTGAGCCCGCGCATGATCGCGCCGATCGCTTCGCGGAACGCTTCGACTGACTGTTCGATGTGATGCGCGCGCTCTTCGCGGGCCGCGGCATCCTGGGAGACCTGCGAGGCGAGGTTGCGGTTGCGCCCCATCGCGTCCTGGAACACTTCGATGGCGCGGGCGAGCGCACCGATCTCGTCGGCGCGGCCCGCGTGCGGCACCACGACATTCTCGGCACCGTCGGCGACCTGCTTGATGGTCGCGGTGATCGCGGCGAGCGGCCGGGCGATCGAGCGGGCGATGATGATGATGCCGATCACGACCAGCGCCAGCGCCACGCCGCCGAGGCAGGTCAGCACGAACGACAGCATGCGGTTGGTCTCGGTCTCACGCGAGATCTGCCTGGCGCGTTCGGCATAGACCTTGGAGAGCGCTTCGAGATCCTTGTTCAACGCCGATCGCACCGCGCGGTTGGCGTCGTTGTCGCCCCATTCGCGCCCCGCCGCCGCATTGATCTCGACGCCGCGGCGGACCAGCTCCTTGCGGAACTCGACGAATTGCTCGATGCGCTTCTTGAAGGTTGCGAACTGCTCGGCATCGTCGGCCTTGACGATGCCCTCCCAGCCTTTGACCACGCCCAGGATCTTATCGTTGAACTTCAGCAGCCCGTCGCCGAACTTCTTCACGACCTTCGGGTCCGTCGACATGTAGACGCCGCGCGATTCCATCACGACCGCATAGACCAGCGAGTTGACGCGCTCGACGTTCAGCGCGGCCGCATTCGCCGTCTCGATCGCGCTGGTCAGCTCGGCGCCGCGACGGCTGTTGTAGTCGGACAGCGTCGCGATCGCCGCGGTCAGCAGGGCGAACAGCGCGAAGATCGCATAGAGCTTGGTGGCAAGCGAGAAACGGCCTGCCAGGCCGGCAGCATTCCCAGATCGATCGATTTGCATGGTGTTTGGGCCCAGATGGCCAGGATCGGCCGGTGGTGTGCGGTCGTATAAAATTGACGTAAAATTATGCAGAATGAAGATGGACGCGGCGTTAACGCGCAAGTCGGGGATGTGCGCCGAAGGTCGTAGGATATACGAGCTATGTCAGTGAGATGGGGATATCCTATCGGCTTCCGGCAGGCCGGCGTCGGGGATCGTCGGGAGTGTCCCGAACATCGGTGTGCAAATAAGCTGCCGAGCGCGGATTCCCTGACGCCAGCGCCGCCTTCAGGACCGACGGGAGTCGGTCACTGGCCGACGATTTCAGGAGGGGCTTTTGGTCTACCGCCACGCCATCGACGCCACGACCTACACCTTTCCTGATCTGCGCGACCTCCTGGCCAAGGCAACGCCCCCGCGCTCCGGCGACCGGTTGGCCGGCATTGCCGCCGGCAGTGCCGAGCAGATGATCGCCGCGCGGATGGCGTTGGCAGACGTTCCGCTTGGTCAATTCCTCAACGAAGCGGTCATTCCCTACGAGGCCGACGAGGTCACCCGCCTCGTCATCGACAGCCACGACGTCAGGGCGTTCGCGCCGGTGGCCTCGCTGACGGTCGGCGCCTTCCGCGATTGGCTGCTGTCCGACGCCGCGACGCCCGAGGTCTTGCGCAAGCTCGCGCCGGGCATCACGCCGGAAATGGCGGCCGCGGTCTCGAAACTGATGCGCAACCAGGACCTGATCCTGGCGGCGCGGAAGTGCGAGGTCGTGACCACCTTCCGCAACACCGTCGGCCTGAAGGGCCGGATGAGCACGCGGCTGCAGCCCAATCATCCCTTGGACGATGCCCGGGGGATCACTGCCTCTATCCTCGACGGGCTGCTGCTCGGAGCCGGTGACGCCTGTATCGGCATCAACCCGGCGAGCGACGATCCGGCCGTGATCGGCCAATTGCTGCGATTGCTGGACGAGATCATCGCGCGGCTGAAGATCCCGACGCAGGGCTGCGTGCTGACCCATGTCACGACGACGCTGTCGCTGATCGGGCAGGGCGTGCCTGTCGATCTCGTCTTCCAGTCGGTCGCCGGCACCGAGGCCGCCAACCGCAGCTTTGGCATCGACCTCGCGCTGCTGAAGGAGGCGCATGCGGCCGGGCTGTCGCAGAAGCGCGGAACGATCGGCGACAACGTCATGTATTTCGAAACCGGCCAGGGCTCGGCATTGTCGGCGGGCGCCCATCACGGCGTCGACCAGCAGACCTGCGAGGCGCGCGCCTATGCGGTGGCCCGTGGCTATGCCCCGCTGCTGGTCAACAGCGTGGTCGGCTTCATCGGTCCGGAATATCTGTACGACGGCAAGGAGATCATCCGGGCAGGGCTGGAGGATCATTTCTGCGGCAAGCTGCTCGGCCTGCCGCTCGGCATCGACATCTGCTACACCAACCATGCCGAGGCGGACCAGGACGACATGGATAATCTCCTGACGCTGCTTGCAGCGGCCGGCGTCACCTTCATCATGGGGGTGCCCGGCGCCGACGACGTCATGCTCAACTACCAGTCCACCTCCTTCCATGACGCGCTTTATGTCCGCGACGTCTTCGGTCTGGCCCGCGCGCCTGAGTTCGACGACTGGCTGGTGCGATCAGGCATTGCCGGGGCGGACTTCCGCCTTGCCGGCGATGCAGGCCTCTTGCCCGATTTTGCCTCGCGGCTGATCGCCTGACGCGGGAAAACCCGGCCAAAAGCCTCCCGAGCCGGCGTGAACCCGGGAAACCCTTGGCGCGTCTCAAGAATTAGTTCGCTGCCACAATATTGAGGAATTCCGGTCGCAGCGTTACGCTATGTTTCTGGAGACCTCGTCAGGACCGTCAGTGGAACGTGGTTGGGGGAAGTTCGATGCGCGCTGAAAGCAACGGAACGAGCCGGCAAATTCTCTGCGTCTTTCCGCGTTACACGTCGTCCTTCGGCACCTTCGAGCACGCTTACCCGCTGACCGATGGCGTCCGCGCCTTCATGCCGCCGCAGGGCCTGTTGCTGCTCGCGGCCTACCTGCCTAGGGAATGGCAGGTCAAATTCGTCGACGAGAACCTCCGCCGTGCTACGAAGGAAGAGTTCGAATGGGCGGAGGCCGTCTTCGTCAGCGGCATGCACATCCAGCGCCAGCAGATGAACGACATCTGCCGCCGTGCCCATGAGTTCGACCTGCCGGTCGCGCTCGGCGGTCCCTCCGTCAGCGCCTGCCCGGACTATTATCCATCGTTCGACTATCTCCACGTCGGCGAGCTCGGCGACGCCACCAATCAGCTGATCGAGATTCTATCGCGCGACACCGCACGCCCCGAGAATCAGGTGGTGCTCACCACCAAGGACCGCGTGCCGATGACGGAGTTTCCGATCCCGGCCTATGAGCTCGCCGACGTGAAGCGCTATTTCCTCGGCAGCATCCAGTATTCCAGCGGCTGTCCGTATGAGTGCGAGTTCTGCGACATCCCCGGCCTCTACGGCCGCAATCCGCGTATCAAGTCGCCGGAACAGATCATCGCGGAGCTCAATCGCCTCCGCGAATGCGGCATGACCGACACCGTCTATTTCGTCGATGACAATTTCATCGGCAATCGCAAGGCCGCGATGGATCTCCTGCCGCATCTGATCGAGTGGCAAAAGAAGACGGGCTACGTGGTGCGGCTTGCTTGCGAGGCAACGCTCAACATCGCCAAGCGGCCGGAGATCCTCAAGAAGATGCGCGATGCCTATTTCATCACCATCTTCTGCGGCATCGAGACGCCGGACCCGGACGCGCTCAAGGCCATGCACAAGGACCACAACATGATGGTCCCGATCCTCGAGGGCGTGCGCACCATCAATTCCTACGGGATGGAGGTGGTCTCGGGCATCATCATGGGGCTCGACACCGACAAGCCGAACACATCCGAGGCGCTGCTCGCCTTCGTCGAGGAATCCAGGATTCCGCTGCTCACCATCAACCTGCTTCAGGCCCTGCCGAAGACGCCGCTCTGGGACCGTCTCGAGCGCGAGGGGCGCCTGGTCGAGGATGAGGGGCGCGATTCCAACGTCGACTTCCTGCTGCCTTATGACGAGGTCGTCGCGTCCTGGAAGCACGCCATGAGTGTCGCCTATGAGCCCGAGAAGGTCTACGAGCGCTTCCAGTATCAATGCGACAACGTCTATGTGCATCGCCTCAAGATGCCGGTGCCGGACGAGATGAAGACCTGGGCCAATATCCGGCGCGGCCTCGTCATGCTGCGCAACATCTTCTGGAAGGTCGGCGTGCTCGGCGATTACAGGCGCGTGTTCTGGAAATTCGCGCTCGGACGCATCAAGCGCGGCGACATGGAGGGCCTGATCGGCTGCACCATGATCGCGCATCATCTCATCACCTTTGCGCGGGCCGCCACCAGCGGCAGGCAGAACGCCTCGAACTATTCGATCCGGCTGCGCGAAGCCTCCGTTCCTGCCGAATGAGCGACGAGCCCGTTCCGGCACGCCCGATCATCGATCTCAAATCGTTCACGCCCGCGCGTGTTGCGCTCGGGCGTAGCGGCGTGAGCCTGCCGACCAGGCCGCTGCTCGATTTCACGCTGGCGCACGCCCGCGCCCGCGATGCCGTGCATGCCGCCTTCGACGCGCCGGGTTTGATTGCCGGGCTGAGGGCGCTCGGCCTTGGTGCCATCGAGGTCCACAGCCGCGCCGCCGATCGCGGAGACTATCTGCGCCGGCCGGATCTCGGACGGCAGCTCGATGCCGGTTCCGTCGCGGCGCTGGAAGAGACTGCCGCAGCACCGTCCCAGCTTGCGATCGTCATCGGTGACGGATTGTCGGCTGCAGCGGTCCATGTCCATGCGATCGCGCTGCTGCAAAGCCTGTTGCCGCGGCTTGGCGAGGGGGATGCTGTCACGATCGGCCAGATCATCGTCGCCTCAGGCGCGCGGGTTGCTCTTGGCGACGAGATCGGTGCCATCATCGGCGCCCGCATGGTCCTGATGCTGATCGGCGAGCGACCGGGCCTGTCGGCGCCCGACAGCCTCGGGGCCTATCTCACCTTCGCACCGAAACCGGGCCTGAGCGATGCCGCGCGCAATTGCGTGTCGAACATTCACAAGGCCGGCTTGGACTATGACGAGGCGGCCCACAAGATCGCCTGGCTCATCCGCGAGGGGCTGGCGCGTCGAGTCACAGGCGTGGCGCTCAAGGACGAGAGCGCCGACCGCGCCCCGCGTCGAATCGGCACGGCTGTGCCAGAATGACGGGCATTCCGGCAAAATCGCCGCATCTTGATCGATTTGGAAGTCCCCGCCGTGCTTGCGAGAAGGGCACTTGACCTGCTAAACCGCTGCCGGCGATTTTCCGCGCATTTTCAAAGGGCAAGCCTCCCATTGGTATGGCGTTTTCAAGCCGTTCGCGGGGCGCAATAAGCTCACAGCTAGAGCCGATTTAGGAACTGGACAAGGCATGCTCGAAAAGCACCGCGAGAATGAGGTTCATGTCGACAAGGTCGAGCAGGGGCCTGCGTCCTCAATTGCCTTCGGGCTTGAGCGTATCGGGCTGATCGCGGTCCGGGCGCCGATCGTCTCCTGCATCATTCTGGTCGCGCTGATCGTCGCCGCCGTGTTCGGCATCGAGCGGATCAAGATCGACGATTCGCTGTCGCAGCTGTTCCGCTCCAACACCCGCGAATTCCGCCAGTACGAAGAGGTCACCAAGAAGTTCCCGGCCGAGGAATTCGACGTCCTCGTCGTGGTCGAGGGCCAGAAACTCCTGGCGCGAAACAATCTCGAGAAGCTGCGCGACTTCGTCACGGACCTGCAACTGGTCGAGGGCACGCGCGGCCTGGTCTCGCTGTTCTCGGCGCGCCAGGCGCCGGCGCCGGGCAAGCTGCCGGCCGCGCTGTTCCCGGCCGAGCTGCCGGAGGGGGCAGCCTACGACCAGTTCATCGAAACCGTCAAGAACAACGAGATCATCCGCGGCAAGCTCTTGTCGGAAGACGGCACGCTGGCGCTGATCGTGCTGTCGCTCGATCCGGAGGTGGTTGCCTCCAGCAAGCTGACCAAGACCGTCGGTGACATCCGCGCGCTGATGAAGGAGGATCTCGGCGACACCGGGCTCAGCGTGCAGCTCTCCGGCGTGCCGGTGATGCAGCTCGAGATCCGCAACGCGGTCGAGCGCGACGGCCTCACCTACAACATTCTCGGCATTCTCGCCGGCTGTATCATCGCCATCATCTTCTTCCGCAAGATATCGTTCATGGTGGTGGCTGCCTTCCCGCCGATGATCGCGATCCTGATCGCGCTCGGCGCGCTCGGCTGGGCCAATTTCAATCTGAACATGTTCCTGAACGTGATGACCCCGCTCATCATGGTGATCTCGTTCTCGGACTCGATGCAGCTGACCTTCGCCGCGCGCGACCGCCTGATCGCAGGACAGGACAAGTTCACCGCGTTCAGGAACGCGGTGCTGGTGGTCGGCCCGGCCTGCGTGCTGACGCACGGTACCGCCGGCATTTCGTTCATCGCGCTCCAGTTCTCCGATTCCGACCTGATCCGTAAATTCGGCGAGGCGGGCCTTGCCGCCACCATCATCGCGCTGGTGACGGTGCTGTCGCTGGTGCCGGTGTTCGGCGTGCTGTTCGTGCGCAACGAGAAGGTCTTTGCGGTCAAGTTCCAGAGCGCCGATGCCGGCGTGCAGGCGCTGCGCAATTTCTGCTACTGGATCGCGGTGCGCATGGTCGGCCGGCCCGGCCTGTTCAGCCTGATCGCGCTGCTGTTCGTTGCCAGCCTCGGCGTCATCTACGCCAATCTGCAGCCGCGCTACCGCCTCGCCGACCAGGTGCCGGACAAGCGCCAGGCGGTCGCCGCCAGCAACCGGCTCGATGCCAAGCTGACCGGCGCGAACCCGGTCAACGTGCTGATCACGTTCCCCAAGGGTGAGACGCTCTACTCGCCGGAAACGCTGCAAACCATCGCCGATGTCCACGAGACCGTGGAGAAGGCGGCCGGCGTCGGCAATGTCTGGTCGCTGGAAACGCTGCGCCGCTGGCTGGCCGAAAAGGCCGGCAGCAGTGATGTTGCGACCCTCAAGGAATATGTGGGCGTTATCCCCGAGCATCTGGTGCGGCGCTTCATCGACGCCAAGCAGGACGCGGTAGTCGTGGCCGGCCGTGTGCCGGACAAGGACTCCAGCCAGCTCCTGCCGATCGTCGACAAGCTGGATTCCGAGCTCGACGCCGTCCGCAAGAAGCATCCCGGCTACGAGGTCGCCGTGACAGGTCTTGCCGCCATTGCCGCGCGCAACTCGGCCGGCATGATCGAGAAGCTGAACCGCGGCCTCACCGTCGAATTCGCGCTGGTCGCGATCTTCATCGGTCTGGCCTTCCGCTCATGGGTCGTGATGTTCGCCTGCATCCTGCCGGGCATCTTCCCGGTGGTGATGTCGGGTACGGTGCTGTGGGCGATGGGCGAGGGCTTGCAATTCGCCAGCGTCGTCGCACTCACCGTCTCGTTCGGCCTTGGCCTGTCCGCAACCATCCACTTCCTCAATCGCCTGCGATTGGAGAGCAAGCCGGGGGTCGGCTCCGCGCTCGCAGTGGAGCGCGCGACCGTGCTGGTTGGACCTGCGCTGATTCTGACCACGGTGGTGTTGGCCTGCGGTCTCGTCGTCACGGTCTTCTCGGACTTGCCTTCGCTGCGACTGTTCGGCTGGCTCAGCGCCTTCTCGATGGTGGCGGCGCTGGTCGCCGACCTCTTCATCTTGCGGCCGACGGCGATGTGGCTGATCAATCTGCACGCCAGGCTTCACGGTCCCGACAAGTCGGCGATCTGACCGGGGTCATCACGCGGCCAACGAATCGCAGCATGCTGCTTGCGGTTCGGAGGTCTCATGCGCGACATCAGGCACGACAGCGCGATCACGGCGTTTCAGCAGAAGCGGGGCCGCGACGCGGCCACGTTCTTCGTGCCGTTCCTCATTCCCGGCATGAGGCTGCTCGACATCGGCTGCGGCCCGGGAACGATCACGGCTGCGCTTGCGGAGATCGTCGGCACCGCGATCGGCGTTGATATCGATCCGGACGCGATCGCGTCGGCCCGGCAGCTTGCCGCGCATGCGGGCCCGGCCAGGCCGTGCTTTGTCGAAGCCGACATGACCGCACTTCCGTTCGATGACGATGCGTTCGACGCCGTATTCTTCCATGCGGTGCTCTATCATCAGAGCCAGGCGAAGCTGGCGAACGCACTGGCCGAAGCGCGACGTGTGTTGAGGCCGGGCGGCGTGCTCGGCACGCGTGACGCCGATGTCGGCGGCAACATTCTCCATCCCGAGCTTGATGGCGTGCGTCTCGCGCTCGATCTCTGGCAGCGCTGGTATGAGCACGACGACCGCGAAGCACTGCGCTTCGGCCGCTGGCAGAGCTCTGTTCTTCGCGCCCACGGCTTCACCCCGGTCTGGGCCGGCGCGAGCTACGTCAACCACAGCGCCGATGCGGTAAGCCGCGCTGAGGCCGTTGCGGACGCAAGGCAGAGCCTGCTCGGCCTCGGGCCGCAACTTGTAGGCAAGGCGCTCGCGACCCCAGACGAGATCGAGGCGGCGCTTGCCGGCTGGGACGCCTGGGGGCGCGACCCGGATGCAGTCTATTTCAGATGCCGCTGCGAATGCGTCGCGCGCAAGTAAAAGCCCCCGGCTCGCGAAAACCGGGGGCGCGATCCTTGATCCGAACGGGGGAGGGCGATCAGCCCTTCGTCATCGTGATATTCACGCCGCGGATCTCACCCTTGGACGAGATCTGAACCGTCTGCTTGGTGCCGTTGGTGCGCAGTGTCAGATTGGCGGCAAAGCCGTTGGCCTCGACGAACACGTCGATCTGGCCGCCGCCGGCGGTGCCCTGCAGATTGCCGAAGATGTTGCGGCTGGCCTCGCTCCAGTTGCCCGAGATGCGGTCGCCCTGGCTGGTCACGTCGCTGGTGAGGTCGAACTTGTAGCTGTCGGACGCGCAGTGCAGCGCCTGCTTGAGGTTGAGGCCGGTGCCGGCGACCTTGTAGTCCGCCTTGCAGCGGATGCGTTCGGTCGAGCCGTCGGACAGCGACACCGTGCCTGTGCCGGTCCACGCGCCGTCGAAGCCGGCGAACGGGCCAGACGACTGAGCGTGGCTTGCCGCAACCGAGAACAGCAGCGCGGCACCGATGCCGGCTACCTTGAGTGCCAGTTCGGATCGCCCAAAAAATTTCATCATCAATATCCCGTTTTGGAACGACGCCCGCTTGCTCGCAGGTCGTCTCGCCACATCGAAGGTTTAGTGTTGCGAGCCTGTGTCAGGTTCAAGCTTCTGTGCCGGATAAGCCGGGTCATCTCCGGCTCGCGAAGCGGTCTTGCTGCGGTCCGGCCCCGGTTTCCTTCTGTTTCCGTATGTTTCCGCCCCAAATGGTCGCTTCGACAGATGCAGCTCTGCAACAGGTATGCATTAAAGCGCCGCGTGCCAGAATTATGACGTAGTATCAAGCTCTTACATCTGCCAATGAAGGCCGAGGGAAGACCTGATTTGGTGAGCGTGGCGCCAATTTGGCCGCATTTACCAGCGCTTGTGCCTTCTCCGGTGCCGCACTCTCCGTGGCAACTTGCCATCAGAACAATCCGTTCCCGTCGTCCGCCCTGTGCTGTCCGGGATTGGTGCGATTCTGCCGTCAGAATGAAGGAATACAATGCGTAAGCTTCTAGTCGCTCTCACCGTGCTGTCGGCAACCCTGTCCACGGCTGCGTTCGCCCAGCAGGGGGGACGTGGTACGGACGCCGAGCAGAAGGCCTGCACGCGCGATGTGCAGAAGTTCTGCCGCCCGGTTATCGACCAGGGCGATTTCACCGTCCTGGCCTGCCTCAAGGAGAACCGCGCCAAGATCTCGCAGGCCTGCGACCAGGTCCTGAAGGACCACAACCAGTAAGCTCGGCCACTGGCCCATAAAGGCGGCCGTGGGGCCGCCTTTTCAGGCCGGATCCGGCAGGGCTGCCATCGCGAGACAGGATTGGTTTTGCGGCCGTATTCCCCTATATGGGGGCCGCGGCGGCGTCGCCGGCATGAGCCCGCGCGAACGCAAAAGCCCTTTCTGTCCAAACGATTGTTGAATCAGCCCTCGATGACCTCTGCGAGCGAATTGCGATCCGGCAAGGGTGACCGCGACGAGAATTTTCCCGTCGCGTCCTGGATCATTCATCCGCGTCATCGCGCGCTGATCCTGGCCTATTACAATTTCGTCCGGACTGCCGACGACATTGCCGACCACGCCACCCTGCCGGCGGACGAGAAGCTGCGCTATCTCGACCTGCTCGAGGCGGAACTGCTCGGCAAGGGCGAGACCCAGGCCGAGGCCGTCGCTTTGCGGCGTGCGCTCGCCGAGCGCGGCATGACGCCGCGGCACGCGCTCGACGTGCTGATCGCGTTCCGCATGGACGTGACCAAGCTGCGCTACGAGACCTGGGACGAGGTCATCCACTATTGCCGTTATTCGGCCATGCCGGTCGGCCGCTTCATGCTCGACGTCCATGGCGAGAGCACCTCGACCTGGGCCGCCTCGGACGCGCTCTGCGCGGGCCTGCAGATCAACAATCACCTCCAGGATTGCGGCAAGGATTATCGCGAGCTCAACCGCGTCTATCTGCCGCGCGACGCGCTCGCCGCGAGCGGCGCCTCGGTCGAGCAGCTCGGCCTTTCGCAGTCGCCGCCGGCGATGCTGGCCTGTCTTCAGGGGCTCGCAGTGCGCAACGAAGCGCTGCTGGGCGAGGGCCGGTCGCTGGCTGCCGAGATCAGGGATGTCCGCCTCGGCGTCGACGTCGCGGTGATCCAGGCCTATGCCGACCGCATCGTGCGCCTCCTCAAGGTGCGCGATCCGCTGCGCGAGCGCGTGCATCTGAACAAGTTCGAACTGCTCGCCTTCAGCCTTGCCGGCATCGCCGGTGAACTCGGCCGCCGTGCGATCGGACGCAAGGCCATCAGCAATCCGGGGACTGCCCATGACGCTTGAGGCGACCGCGCCCAGCGCCAATTATGGCTCGTCCGCATCGAACAGCTCCTTCTACGCTGCGATGCGGATCCTGCCGCGCGACCAGCGCGAGGCGATGTTCCAGATCTACAGCTTCTGCCGCCAGGTCGACGACATCGCCGATTCCGACGGCCCGCGCGATCAGCGGCTCGCCGCGCTGCAGGAATGGCGCAACGATATCGACGCGCTCTACCAGGGTAATCCGCCGCCGAGGCTGAAGGACTACGTCGCCTCGGTGAAGACCTTCGCCCTGAAGCGCGAGGATTTCCTCGCCATCGTCGACGGCATGGAGATGGACGTGCCGCAGGACATCCGCGCGCCTGATATGGCGACGCTGGATTTGTACTGCGACCGTGTCGCCAGCGCCGTGGGGCGGCTGTCGGTGCGGGTGTTCGGCCTGCCGGAAGAGGACGGCATCCTGCTTGCCTATCACCTCGGCCGCGCGCTCCAGCTCACCAATATCCTGCGCGACATCGACGAGGATGCGGGCCTCGGCCGGCTCTATCTGCCGCGCGAGGCGCTGCTGCATGCCGGCATCACCTCTGACGATCCGAACCGCGTGATCGCCGAGCGCGCGCTGCCAAAGGTCTGCCTGCCGCTGGCGCAGCGCGCGAAAGCGCATTTCGAGAAATCGGACGAGATCATGAACCGCAACAGGCGTCGCACGGTGCGCGCGCCGCGGATCATGTCGAAATACTACCATTCCATTCTGGACCTCCTGATCGCGCGCGGCTTCAACGCGCCGCGCGGTCAGGTGCGTGTGTCGAAGGTCACACGCATCCTGATCCTGCTCCGCTACGCTTTCATCTGATGCAAAACACAGCTCACATCATCGGCGCTGGAATTTCCGGCCTCTCCGCCGCTGTGCGGCTCGCCAACGCCGGCTACAAGGTCGCCGTGCACGAGGCGACGCACCAGGCCGGCGGCCGCTGCCGCTCCTATTTCGACGGCGCCACCAATCTCACCATCGACAACGGCAATCATCTGCTGCTGTCCGGCAACAGCCACGCGCGCGCCTATGCACGCTCGATCGGCACCGAGGCGGGCCTGGTCGGGCCTGAAAGCGCGCAGTTTCCCTTCGTCGACATCAAGACCGGGCAGCGCTGGCAGATCGATCTCGGCAATGGTCGTCTGCCGACTTGGGTGCTCGATGAGAGCCGCCGCGTGCCCGACACCGGCCTCACCGATTATCTCAAGCTGGCGCCGCTGATCTGGGCGTCTGAACAGACGCTGGTCGGCAAGTCCATTCCCTGCGAAGGCACGCTCTATCATCGCCTGGTGCAGCCGCTGCTGCTTGCCGCGCTCAATGTCGATCCGCCCGAAGGCTCGGCCGGGCTTGCCGGCGCGATCGTGCGCGAGACGCTGCTGGCGGGCGGGCAGGCCTGCCGTCCGCTGATCGCGCGCGACGGCCTCAGCGCGGTGCTGATCGAGCCCGCGGTGAAGTATTTGCAGGAGCGCGGCCACAGCGTTCAGCTCGGCCATGAGCTGCGCTCCTTCGTCACCGCTGACGGCAAGGTGAGCGCGCTGAATTTCGGCGGCGAGGATGTGGTCCAGCTTGGCGCGGGCGACGTCATCGTGATGGCCGTGCCGCCGCGCGCGGCGACGAGCCTGCTGCCGGGCCTGACCGCGCCGACCGAATTCCGCGCCATCGTGAACGCGCATTTCCGCTTCGAGCCGCCGCCGGGCGCAGCGCCGATCCTCGGCGTGATCGGCGGCGTCGTGGAATGGCTGTTTGCGTTCCCGAACCGGCTCTCCGTCACCATCAGCAATGGCGACCGCCTGGTCGACATGCCGCGCGAGGAACTCGCGCAGACGATCTGGAACGATGTCTGCGCCGCCGGTGGCGTCTGCGGCGAGCTGCCGCCCTGGCAGATCGTGCGTGAGCGCCGTGCCACATTTGCGGCAACGCCGGCCCAGAATGCCCTGCGTCCGGGGCCAGTCACGCCGCTGAAAAACCTGTTCCTTGCCGGCGACTGGACTGCTACGGGATTGCCAGCAACGATCGAGGGATCGGTCCGGTCGGGTGATCGCGCCGCCGATCTGGTTTTGGCTGCAAAGCGGCCCTGACGGGCCATGTGTCCGTCGTTTTCAATCGACGTCAGGAGCAATCGAGCGACATGGATTCCGTGACCGCGAGCAGCCGCGAAGCTTTGGAATCGAGCATTGCATCGGCCACGCAGGGCGTGCTCGGCTTCCAGCAATCCGACGGTCATTGGGTGTTCGAGCTCGAGGCCGACTGCACCATTCCGGCCGAATATATCCTGCTGCGCCATTATCTCGCCGAGCCGGTCGACACCGCGCTCGAGGCCAAGATCGCCAACTATCTGCGCCGCGTCCAGGGCGCCCATGGCGGCTGGCCGCTGGTGCATGACGGCGAGTTCGACATGAGCGCCAGCGTGAAGGCTTACTTCGCGCTGAAGATGATCGGCGATTCCGTGGACGCGCCGCACATGGTGCGAGCGCGCGAGGCGATCCACGCCCGCGGTGGTGCGATCAACAGCAACGTCTTCACCCGCTTCCTGCTCGCAACCTTCGGCGTCGTGACCTGGCGCGCGGTGCCGGTGCTGCCGATCGAGATCGTGCTGCTGCCGTTCTGGTCGCCGTTCCATCTCAACAAGATCTCCTACTGGGCCCGCACCACCATGGTGCCGCTGATGGTGATCGCGGCGCTGAAGCCGCGCGCGAAGAATCCCAAAGGCGTCGGCATCGACGAGCTCTTCCTGCAGGATCCGCGCTCGATCGGCATGACCGCGAAAGCGCCGCACCAGAGCATGGCCTGGTTCGTGCTGTTCCGCGCGCTCGACGGCATCTTGCGCGTGGTCGAGCCGCTGTTTCCGAAGAGCCTGCGCAAGCGCGCGATCGACGCCGCGCTCGCCTTCATCGAAGAGCGGCTCAATGGCGAGGACGGCATGGGTGCGATCTATCCGCCCATGGCCAACATCGTCATGATGTATGAGGCGCTCGGCAAGGACGAGACCTTCCCGCCGCGTGCGATCACGCGCCGGGGCATCGACAAGCTGCTCGTGATCAATGGCGAGGAGGCCTATTGCCAGCCCTGCGTCTCGCCGGTGTGGGACACCACGCTGACGGCGCATGCGCTGCTGGAAGCCGGCGGCGACAAGGCGGTGCCTGCGGCAAAGCAGGGCCTCGACTGGCTGATCCCGAAGCAGGAGCTTGCCGTGAAAGGCGACTGGGCGGTGAAGCGGCCCGACGTGCGTCCGGGCGGCTGGGCCTTCCAGTACAACAACGCGCACTACCCCGATCTCGACGACACCGCCGTGGTGGTGATGTCGATGGACCGCATGCGCCGGGAGCACGGTGCCACCGGCTATGATGCCGCGATCGACCGCGCCCGGGAGTGGATCGAGGGCATGCAGAGCGACGACGGCGGCTGGGCGGCCTTCGACGTCAACAACCTCGAATATTACCTGAACAACATCCCGTTCTCCGACCACGGTGCGCTGCTCGATCCTCCGACCGAGGATGTCACCGCGCGCTGCATCTCGATGCTGGCCCAGCTCGGCGAGACCGAGAAGACCAGCAAGCACGTCGCCGATGGCGTCGCTTACTTGCGCAAGACCCAGCACCCTGAGGGGTCCTGGTACGGCCGCTGGGGCATGAACTTCATTTACGGAACCTGGTCGGTGCTGTGTGCCCTCAACATGGCCGGCCTCCGCCACGACGATCCCATGGTCCGGAAGGCGGCTGGCTGGCTGGCCTCGATCCAGAACAAGGACGGCGGCTGGGGCGAGGACGCGGTCAGCTACCGGCTGGATTACCGGGGATGGGAACCCGCCCCCTCGACCGCCTCGCAAACGGCATGGGCCTTGCTTGCCTTGATGGCTGCTGGCGAGGTTGATCACCCGGCCGTCGCCCGCGGGGTGGAGTACCTGATTGCAACACAAAACGAAAAAGGACTGTGGGACGAGCAGCGGTATACCGCCACAGGCTTCCCCCGCGTGTTCTATCTGCGGTATCATGGTTACCCGAAGTTCTTCCCGCTGTGGGCGCTGGCGCGATATCGGAACTTGCGGAACACCAACAGCAGGGTGGTAGGGGTCGGAATGTGACGACGGGGACGGGGGACTATTTTACCGCGGGCAATGCCATTGATCCGCGGCCGATCTTGATCGTGACCGGACTGGTCCAGGAGGCCCGCATCGCGGCTGGCCCCGGGATGGCGGTCATTTGCTCGTCCAGCAGCCCGGCCCAGTTGCGCGCGCTCCTGACGGTGGTCGATCCCGAAACGATTCGCGGCGTGATCTCGTTCGGCGTGGCCGGCGGGCTTGACCCGAGCCTGCGCTCCGGCGACGTCGTGGTGGCGACCGAGGTGCTTTCGGGCGATGACCGCTGGGGTGCCGGCCTGTCGCTCAGCGACGACCTCATCGACAAGCTGACCTCCGGCCGTCGCCGCGTCGTGCGCGGCAGCCTCGCCGGTGCCGAGGAAGTGGTCACCGGCTCATCCTGCAAGGCGGCGCTGCATTCGGAAACCGGCGCCTCCGCCGTCGACATGGAAAGCCACATCGCGGCCGCCTACGCCACTGAAGCCGGCCTGCCGTTCGCCGCGGTGCGCGTCATCAGCGACCCCGCCCACCGCGCGCTGCCGGCGCTCGCCCGTGCCGCCATCAAGCCGAACGGTCAGATCGACCTCGCCGCCGTCCTGCGCGGCATCGTCCGCAATCCGACAACCCTCCACGCGCTGGTCTCGACCGGCCTCGACTTCAACCGCGCGCTCCGCTCGCTTCGCGGCTGCCGCGATTTCCTGATCGGGACGGAGCTGCTGGACAGCGAGGCGCTGATGGCGGAGACGATCTGAGCGGGGTTGTCGCGCTGATCAAACCAAAGGGCCCGGTCGAGCGACCCGGCCTTTTTGTTTTATGCGTAGCTTCGATTGCCTGCGCTCCATCCGAAGGAGGAATGCTATCTCGCCGTCATTTGCGAGGAGCTCCTAGAATGGGGTTGAGCCCTTGCGAAACCCAACGCTGCTCCATCATCGCTCTCCGCCGTCGCGGCCATCGCCTGGCCGACTGCGCGCCAAATCGGCTGCGCGATCTTGGTGGGTAGAGCGAAGCTATTTTGCGCCGATGTGACGAAGCAATCCAGATTCATTCGCAGTGACAACCTGGATTGCTGAGCATCCGACGATGTGGAGGCCGTGCGCGCTCTCTCAAGCGAATTGAACACCTCCTTAGCCCGCATGATGGTATTCCCGTAATCTCGTTAGGGTTGCGTCGAAGCAGCGATGCACTAGAATGTTGCGCGGCTGGCTATTTTGGGGTCCGCGCCTGCTGCGCTGACTGAGGCGTCGTCTCGAATATTGATTGCACTGTTGCGCGCTGAGGTCGTCCGATGCGACTTGGCTCGACGACCTTAGCGAGTTCTTGGCGGCCTAGGTCGTGAATCGATAGATTTGCCGGGAGACCGGATGCAATGAGGCCGCCCATGGAAATTTCGATTGCAGACAAGAACTCCAGCTTGAAAGGCTTGGTGTCGCTATTCGGGAAGAGTCTGGCACCCCAGTATATCTCGCACTCCGAGCTACAAGGATATCGCGCTGTGCGGCCCGGAAAATGGGCGAAGAATATCGAGTACGTGCTGGCGAAGGAGATTGGCGCAAGGCTGAAGCAGCCGCGGCGTAAATTGCCAATCGGAAGGAATTGGAGCGGAGTAATTGAGGCTTACGAAGGTCGACGCCTTGTCGGCCTTGCGCTCATTACGATGTCACGCAGCGCGGCGGTGCCATTTGGCGTGATCGAAGACATCGTCATTGACAAGAAGCTGCGCGATGGTGGGCGAGGAGAATTGATCATGGATTGGATCAAGAGCCAGATGCTCGCCGCAGGCATCAAGCGATTGTTCCTGGAAAGCGGAATCCAGAACGATCGGGCGCATCATCTGTTTGAGCGAATGGGATTTAGGCCTGTCTCGGTGGTCATGATGCAAGATCTAAGAAAGACGTAGGCGGTTGATTGGCCGCGTATGAGTTTGTCGTAAGTCGTGGTGTTGGGAATTTTGAGCAGAAGGAATAGCACATTTTAATCGCTGCCGGAGGCGCGCATTATGTTTGGTTCAATTGCAGAGCATTTCACTCAGCATTCTGAGGCCGCAGCAACTTTACTCCTCGGCTTCCTTGGAGTCGTGACGTATCTTTACACTTGGTCCCACGACAGGAAGCATCGCAAGCGCGACAATTATCTCGCGCTCGAATTCCAGTCGATGCGGGTGTTTCAGGCGTGCGTCGAGAATCCGGAGATCCCGCTCTATCTCGATGGCAAGGATGTTGAACCCACCGACCGACAGCACATCAAAGAGAAAACCTACTGGCAAATTTGCCAGATCCTGAATCTGTTCGAGATCATCATCTCCTATCGCAAGGAGGTCCCTGATGAAGTGTTCGCAACCTGGGTATCCTGGTTTCACGAACTCGGAACGGCTCCGCGCTTCGAGGAGTTCTGGAGAGGCGAGGAGCTACGCTCGCACTACAAGGGCGATCTCCAGAAGATAATGAACACGGCGTTGCAGCTCTATAAGACGCGATCGGCGGACTTCGAGACGGATGACCACGATTATGAGAACGAGTTGAAGGCTTTCTACGATCAGATTGCGATCATCATGGATGATAAATCAATCTGGAAGCATTTGGATATTTCTCGCGGGCTCAACGAGCAGGTTGCTTAGGCCCTCGTCCTCGTGCCGGTGAGCCATTGCGCTTCTACTGTGCATGGGGTTGTTTTTCATTTTTGTCGGAATGCGAGGAGGAGAGGGAGCCCAGCCCGCGCATCGTCGAACAAAACAAAAGGCCCGGTCGCCATCAGCGACCGGGCCTTGTTTATTCGGATCGACCGGCGCTGCTTACGCAGCCGTCGAGGCCTTCCGTGCCGCCTTCGCCGCCGCAGCCTCGGCTTCGTCCTTGCGGATATCCGACAGCTTCTTCTGGACCTGCTCGGAGAAGATGTACTGCGCCGGGCGCTGCTTCGACATGTCGATCTCCGGCGCCATCGGGCCGGTGGTCTTGATGCCGCGCAGCGACACCCACATCGCCTTGATCGGGTTGTTCAGCGCGGCGGTCGCGGCCGTCGGCTCGTAGCCGCAATGGGCCATACAGTCGGCGCACTTCTCGTACTTGCCGGTGCCGTAGGTCTCCCAGTCCGTGGTGTCCATCAGCTCCTTGAAGGTCTTGGCGTAGCCTTCACCCAGGAGGTAGCAGGGCTTCTGCCAACCGAAGATGTTGCGCGCGGGCATGCCCCACGGCGTGCACTCGTATTCCTGGTTGCCGGCGAGGAAGTCGAGGAACAGGCCGGAATGCATGAAGTTCCACTTCTTGCCCTTGCCCATCGCAAAGACGTCGCGGAACAGCTTCTTGGTCTTGGTGCGGTTGAGGAAGTGCTCCTGGTCCGGCGCGCGCTCATAGGCGTAGCCGGGCGACATCGAGACGCCGACGCCGAGCTCGACGGTGAGGTCGAGGAACTTCGCGATCTCCTCGGCCGGATGGCCGTCGAAGATGGTGGCGTTGACGTTGACGGTGAAGCCGCGCGCCTTGGCCGCTTTGATCGCGGAGACGGCGCGGTCGAACACGCCCTGCTGCGATACGGCCTTGTCGTGATGGTCCTTCAGGCCGTCGAGATGGACGGAGAAGAACAGGTAGGGCGAGGGCTCGAACAGATCGAGCTTCTTCTCGAGCAACAGCGCGTTGGTGCAGAGCGAGACAAACTTCTTGCGCGCGACGAGGCCGCGCACGATCTCGCCGATCTCCTTGTGGATCAGCGGCTCGCCGCCGGGGATCGCCACCATCGGCGCGCCGCACTCGTCGGCCGCGTCCCAGCACTCCTGGGCGGTCATGCGGCGGTTGAGGATCGCATCCGGATAGTCGATCTTGCCGCAACCGACGCAGGCGAGGTTGCAGCGGAACAGCGGCTCGAGCATCAGCACGAGCGGATAGCGTTTGCGGCCAAGCAGTTTCTGCTTGAGCAAATAGCCGCCGATACGCATTTCCTTGAAGAAGGGGATTGCCATTACACGTTTCTTTCTGGGCTTGAAATTCGGTAGGTCAGCTTGCAGCCAGCTCGGCCGGAAGCCTGAATTCGATGTTTTCCTCGCGGCCCGGGAGCACCGAGACCGTCACCGGTCCGATCCGCCGCAGCGCTTCGATCACGTCATCCACCAGCACCTCGGGCGCCGAGGCGCCGGCCGTGAGGCCGACTGACTTGGCACCTTTCAACCACTCCGGATTGAGCTCACTGCCGTCGGCGATCAGATAACTCGCGACGCCGGCCTCAGTGCCGATTTCGCGGAGCCTGTTCGAGTTCGAGCTATTGGCAGCGCCCACCACCAAGATCACGTCGACCAGCTTGCTCAAGTCCCATACCGCAGATTGGCGGTTCTGTGTCGCATAGCAGATATCCCGGATGTCTGGGCCTTGAATATCTGTAAATTTGGCTTGAAGGGCTTCAATAATGCCCTTGGTGTCGTCGACCGACAGGGTGGTCTGGGTGATGTAGGCCACTGGCCTATCCGGGGGCAGCATCAGGGCCTTGGCCTCTTCGACGCTCTGAACCAGCAGAACCGGGCCGGGAACCTGGCCCATCGTACCCTCGACCTCGGGGTGGCCGGCATGGCCGATCAGGATCAGGGTACGGCCCTTGGTGATGTAGCGCTTCCCCTGATTGTGAACTTTCGTGACCAGGGGGCAGGTGGCATTCAGCACCGGAAGGTCGCGCGCGGCGGCCTCTTCCTCGACGCTGCGGGCGACGCCATGGGCGCTGAAAACGGTCACGGCCTTCGGCGGAACTTCGGACAGCTCCTCGACGAAGACCGCCCCTTTGGCTTTCAGGCTTTCGACCACGTATTTGTTGTGCACGATCTCGTGGCGCACGTAGACCGGCGGGCCGTATTTCTCCAGCGCCCGCTCGACGATCTCGATCGCGCGCACCACGCCCGCACAAAAGCCGCGCGGCTGCGCTAGATAAACTTCCATTGGACGTCCATCACGCAAGTTGCACCAATCCGCTTCATTGTCCCCGGCGGCACCCCGACATCGGCCAATGCTGCAATATCCGCACCATTGGTGTCGCAACCGCGGTAACCGCCCACCCATTTGGGCCCCGGCGCATGCAGGCACAGCATTTTGTGTCAAAAAATCGGCAATAAGGGAAGGTCGGCGTGAGCCGCGGGCTCCAGGTGGCGCCAGTTGAAGGTATTATAGTAGTTGGTTTGATGAGGGCAAGGCGGTGACGTTTGTGCTCACTCCTTCGTCACTTTGCCGCCTCAAGTCTCCGGCTATACCGGCCGTCCCGCATGATTTTGCCATGGTCTCCCGACGTTCACACTGAACCTTGTTCCGTCGGGAACCACTCAAAACAGCAATAGGTTTCGTTCCGGAACTCCGATAAACAGCGGGCGTTTTCGGCAAGCTGTTAAAACCAGAAAGAAAATACGTGCTGCAAAGCGTAGTCGTTGCCATCGTCAGGGCCTGTACCCGGTTTGCCTCCCTCGTCGTCGTTCTCGGGCTCCTGCTGGCGGTGGGGGCGGGCTATTACACGTCCCGACACTTCGCCATCAACACTGACATCAATTCGCTGATTGCCCAGAATCTGGACTGGCGCCAGCGCGATCAGCAGTTCGACCGTGCCTTCGATCGCGACGCCACGATTCTCGCGGTCGTCGAGGCCTCGACACCGGAGATGGCGACCGCGGCCTCGGACGCACTGTTTGCCAAGCTCAAGGACAACAAGACCGAATTCCAGTCGATGCAGCAGCTCGGCACCGGTGAGTTCTTCGAGAAGAACGGCCTGTTGTTCCTGCCGACCGAGGAAGTCGGCAAGATCACCAGCCAGTTCGAATCCGCAGCGCCCCTGATCGAGATCATGGCCGGCGATCCCTCGATCCGCGGCCTGACCGGCGCGCTGGAGACCGGGCTTGCGGGCGTCAAGCGAGGCGAGGTCAAGCTCGACAGCACCGAGCGACCGTTCAACCAGATCGCAGACACGGTCGAGACTGTGCTCAACAAGGGCAATCCGATCTTCTCCTGGCGCGAGTTCGTCAGCGACAAGCCGCTGTCCGACTCGGACAAGCGAGCCTTCATCGAGTTCAAGCCGATCCTCGACTACAACGCGCTGGAGCCCGGCAAGGGAGCGACCGACGCGATCCGCAAGGCTGCGGTCGATCTCGATTTCGCGACGAAATACCAGGCGCGGGTGCGGCTGACGGGCCCGGTCCCGATCGCCAACGAGGAATACGCCACTGTCCAGGAAGGCGCCGTCGTCAACGGCGTCGGCACCGTGCTTGTCGTGCTCTTCATCCTGTGGCTGGCGCTGCATTCGGCGAAGATCATCTTCGCGGTGTTCGTCAATCTCTTCGTCGGCCTCGCGATCACCACCGCCGCGGGCCTGATGATGGTCGGCTCGCTCAATCTGCTGTCGATCGCGTTTGCGGTGCTGTTCGTCGGCCTCGGCGTCGATTTCGGCATCCAGTACAGCGTCCGCTACCGTTCGGAGCGTTACAAGGTCAATGATCTCGGCAAGGCGCTGGTGCTTGCGGCCAAGCGCTCCGCGATCCCGCTGTCGCTCGCGGCGATGGCCACCGCGGCCGGCTTTCTCTGCTTCATCCCGACGGACTACAAGGGCATCGCCGAACTCGGCCAGATCGCCGGCGTGGGCATGCTGGTGGCGTTCATCTCCTCGATCACCATCCTGCCGGCGCTGTTGAAGCTGTTGAATCCGCCCGGCGAGAAGGAGCCGGTCGGCTACGCCTTCCTGGCGCCGCTTGATCATTTCCTCGAGAAGCATCGCGTGCTGGTCGTCGGCGGCACGCTGCTGCTCGCGCTCGCGGGCCTGCCGCTGCTCTACTTCATGAAGTTCGACTTCAACCCGATGAACCTGCGCAACCCGAGGGCCGAATCGATCGCAACCTTCCTCGACCTGCGCAAGGACCCTAACACCGGCGCCAATGCCATCAACGTGATGACCACATCGGAAGAGCAGGCCAAGCAGGTCGAGGCGAAGCTCGAAAAGGTCCCGGAGGTGCTGCGGGTGATGTCGCTAGACAGTTTCGTGCCTGATGACCAACAGCCGAAGCTGAAGCTGATCGCGCAGGGCGCCAAGATCCTGAATCCCGCGCTCAACCCGGACCAGATCGATGCGGCGCCGTCGGATCAGGAGAACGTCGAGTCGCTGAAATCCTCGGTCGACAATCTGCGCCGCACTGCAGGCGACGCCAAGGGCCCGGGCGCGGTCGCCTCGCGCCGGCTCGCGGATGCGCTGGAGAAGCTTGCCAACTCGGATGAGGCGACGCGCAACAAGGCGCAGGACGTGTTCGTCACGCCGATGAAGATCGTGTTCGACCAGCTCAGAAACGCGATGCAGGCAGGTCCCGTCACCCTGAACTCACTGCCGCCCGACCTCGTCAATGCCTGGAAGAGCAAGGATGGCATCATCCGCGTCGAGGCTCAGCCCAAGGGCGATCCGAATGACAATGATACGCTGCGCAAGTTTGCGGCGGCTGTGCTCGATGCCGAGCCGACCGCGATTGGCGGACCGGTCTCGATCCTGAAATCCGGCGACACCGTGGTGAGAGCGTTCATCCATGCCGGCATCTATGCGCTGCTGGTGATCGGCCTGTTGCTGTGGATCACGTTGCGTCGTCTGGTCGACGTTGCGATGACCCTGGTGCCGCTGCTGGTTGCGGGCGCAGTCACGCTCGAGATCTGCGTGTTGATCGGCCTGCCGCTCAACTTCGCCAATATCGTCGCGTTTCCGCTGCTGCTCGGCGTCGGCGTCGCGTTCAAGATCTATTATGTCGTCGCGTGGCGGTCCGGCAGGACAAACCTGCTTCAGACCAGCCTGACGCGGGCGATCTTTTTCAGCGCACTGACGACGGCGACGGCGTTCGGCAGCTTGTGGCTGTCGAGCCATCCGGGCACGTCCAGCATGGGCAAGCTGCTCGCCTTGTCGCTGGTGACGACGCTTGCCGCAGTGCTGCTGTTCCAGCCGGCCCTAATGGGCAAACCCCGCAATCTCAGGGAGTAGGCAGATGTCGCCGACGGGATCGGCGGCACCTTTCTGACCCGGCTTGGCTGCGGCACTCTTCGGAGCCGTCGGCGCAGGTGCCACGGCAGCCTGTGCCGGTGCAGATTTGGGCGCCGCACCGGTGGTTTTTGGCGCGCCCTTGGCCATGGCGTTGGCGGTGCTCGGGGGGATCGGCGGGCCGACGCGGGTCCAGGTCTCGCCACCGCACAGGAAGCCCAGCACGCAGCCCTTGATCTCGAGTTGGTCGGTGCCAGCAGGCGTGATGGTCGCACTATACATCTGACCATCCTTGGCGTTGTAGACCTGACCTTCCCACTGTTCGGCGCCGGGCGTCTTCTTCATGTTGATCAGGGTCGCCATGCCCAATGTCGGCCTGTTCTTTTTTGAGACATCCGGGTTGTTCTCGTCGCGGCCGCCGGGCTGCTTTTCCCAGGAAACCGCGCCCCACATGCTGCCATTGCATTGGGCGACACGGATATTGGCGACGCCGTCGGCGACTCGCCAGTCGCCGGTCGGATCGGTAGCAAGCGCTGGTGTCAGGCCGGCGTAACCAGCTGTCAGTATTATTCCGGTGTAAATGGCCAAACGCATATGTGTTCCTCGGCAGTGCAACATGGTCTAAAGCTGTGCTTGCGAAGATGGTCCGAAAAAGGGCAAAAGGCCGCACAGACCCTTTTCCGTTCGCTGGCCGTTTTCAGTTGACGAAGCGGCCCTCAACCGAAGTATGTAGCGGATGAACAGTCCAATTCCAGACATGTCTCAGTTGTTCGCGGACCGTCAGGCCCAGCGCAGCACCCTGCATAACAGGTACCTGAACGAGCAGTTCGTCCGGGTTCTCAAGACCATCGGCTACGACGTCGGCTTCCAGAAGGGGCAGGGGCAGTACCTTTACGATCGCGAGGGGGCTCGTTACCTCGACCTCTTGTCCGGCTTTGGCGTGTTCGCGATCGGGCGCAATCATCCTGTCATGCGCGAGGCGCTGAAAAGCGTGCTCGACGCCGATCTGCCCAATCTCGTTCAATTCGACGTCTCGGTGCTGGCCGGCGTGCTCGCCGAGCGGCTGTTGAAATATGTTCCCTATCTCGACAAGGCGTTCTTCGCCAATTCCGGCGCCGAATGCGTCGAGGCCGCGATCAAGTTCGCGCGCGGCGCGACGGGGCGTCCCGGCATCGTCTATTGCGCCCACGGCTATCATGGCCTGACCTATGGCGCGCTGTCGCTGACCGGTGATTCGAACTTCCGCACCGGCTTCGAGCCGCTGTTGCCGGGTTGCACCTCGGTTCCGTTCAACGATCTCGCCGCGCTCGAGAAGGCGCTGGCCTCGCGCGAGGTCGCTGCCTTCGTCGTCGAGCCGATTCAGGGCAAGGGCGTGAACATGCCCTCCGACGAGTTCCTGCCGGGCGCGGCCGCGCTCTGCAAGAAGTACGGCACGCTGTTCGTTGCCGACGAGATCCAGACCGGCATGGGCCGCACCGGCCGCTTCCTCGCGGTCGAGCACTGGAACGTCGAGCCCGACATGGTGCTGTTGTCGAAGTCGCTCTCCGGCGGCCACGTGCCCGTAGGCGCCGTGCTGACGCGCAAGAGCATCTTCGACAAGATCTTCAATCAGATGGACCGCGCCGTGGTGCACGGTTCGACCTTCTCCAAGAACGATCTCGCGATGGCCGCGGGCATCGCCACGCTCGACGTGATGGAATCGGAGAAGCTGATCGAGGCTGCCGCCAAGCGTGGCGCCGAGCTTCGCCTCGCGCTGACGCGCATGGTGCCCGGCTACGAGTTGCTGAAGGAAGTGCGCGGCAAGGGCCTGATGATCGGCATCGAGTTCGGGCCGCCGAAATCGCTGCGGCTGCGGGCCTCCTGGAACGTGCTGGAGGCCGCCAACAAGGGCCTGTTCTGCCAGCTCATCACCGTGCCGCTGTTCAAGGATCACAAGATCCTGACCCAGGTCGCTGGCCACGGCAGCCACACCATCAAGCTCTTGCCGCCGCTCACCATCACCGAAGAAGACTGCAACTGGATCGAGCGCGCCTTCGACGACGTCATCGCCGGCAGCCACAAGGTCCCCGGCGCAATCTGGTCGCTCGGCAAGACGCTGGTGGACAACGCGGTGCGAAGGTCGGCGTAGGCACCGTCCATTTTATCGAGATAGTTAGTGTGTTCGCGTGAGCGCCTTGGGCCTCACGCAATGCGGGGCAATGCTGGAATCGTTTCATGCGATCGATGATTGTCCTTGTCTCAGTTCTCCTATTTCTGACATTCGCGACATCCATCTCTTTCGCTTGGCTCAGCTACAATAGTTACAGGCAATTGGTGCCCAAGCCCCGCACAGTCGGGCCGCTTACGGCTATACGTGCGTCCATGCGTACAGTGCACGATCCTAACGATCCAGCTGTATCCCAACACTGCTTGGTCTACCTCAGGCGTTTCAGGGGTGCGGCTCTGGTTGTCGCCACGACATGGATCGTCTTGGGGATATTTGTCGTGGCGGTGCGAGCGTTTGATCTCCAGCGCTTCCTCGACTGACGAGTCTACCCCTCCACATTCGCCTTCATCGCCGCCTCGAACTTGTCGACGAATTCGGTGAGCTCGTCGCCGCCGATATCGCTGACGGCCCAGAAGTTCAGGCCACGCTCGCCCCAGCGGCGGCAGTTGAAGCCCTGCATGGTCTGCGTCTTCGGTGGGCGATGCTCGGTGCTCGCGGTCTGCGACACGAACAGGTTGATGATGTGCTGCCGGCGCTTGTAGACGACGGCACCGATCGCGCGCGCATCGACGTAGTCGAGCCGGCCGCCGACCAGCGTAAAACCTTGCGCGGTGAGGTCGATCACCGGCGGGGCGACGTCGAGCTTGCC
This sequence comes from uncultured Bradyrhizobium sp., assembly GCF_936928535.1. Taxonomy (GTDB): domain Bacteria; phylum Pseudomonadota; class Alphaproteobacteria; order Rhizobiales; family Xanthobacteraceae; genus Bradyrhizobium. The sequence goes on from NZ_CAKZHY010000097.1 coordinate 116,450, forward strand.
GTTGAACCACGGCTTGACGGTGTGCTGGTCGGTCGAGACCACGTCGATGAGGTGGCCGGCCTGCAGCGAGCGCAGATGCGCGGAGACGACCTCCGAGAGGATGCGCTGCTGGTCGTCCTGGCGCAGCACGACGGCGACGACGCCTGAGGCCGCGAGCGCAGAGACGACCGATCCCATCGCAAAGCCGCGCAGCATCGAGCGTCGGCTGGGCTGCGGCCGCGCCTGCGGGAGCGACGCCTCGATACGCGCGCGCAGGCTCGCCGGTGCCGTGTAGCGCAGCTTCGCACCGGCAAGCGCGCGCTGCATTTCGCGTTGCGCGGCAAGCTCGGCGGCGCAGGCCGGGCAGGTGGCGATATGGGCTTCGACCTCGCGCGCGTGGCCGGCATCGAGCTCGTTGTCGAGCAGCGCATGAAGCAGGATCTTTGCTTCGTCGCAGGTCATTTCGAGTGCTCCTCTTCCGCCGTCCAGGCCGCGCGCAGCATGGCACGGGCCCGGGCAAGGCGGGACATCACGGTGCCGACGGGGGCACCGACGGCTTCGGCGATTTCACGATAGGACAGGTTGTTGATCTCCCGCAGCACGAAGGTTTCCTTGAACGGCTCGGCGAGCGCGTCGATCATCTTGCGGATGGCGCCGGCGTCGCGATTGCGCAGCACCTCGGTCTCCGGGCTCGCCTCGTTCTCCTGCCACATCGGCGTCTGGTCGGCCGCGCCGGGCGTATCCTCGATCGCGGCGTGCGAGTGCGCACGCCTGGCATATTCTGCGTTGCAGACATTGCGCAGGATTGCGAACAGCCACGGCTTCATGGCTGGACCGCGATAGCTGTCAAAGTGCTTCAGCGCGCGCAGATAGCATTCCTGCACCGCGTCCTCCGCGTCGGAGGCGTCGCGCAGCAGGTAGCGTGCGAGCGTGTAGACGTCGTCGAGATAGGGCAGTGCCGCCTCGCGGAAACGCTGCGCCTTCTGGAAATCGTCGCTGACGGGCATCGCCTCTCGCTTTGCCTCTTGCTGCGTTTGGTACGTCGTGTCGCCTTGGGGCCTGACCGAAGGCACGCGAGCCCGGCCGGTGTGGGACCACCGGCCGGGCAAGACAGAGATGCCTTGGTTGGAGACGTTACTCAACCTTGATCATCCCGGTCATGTGCGGGTGCAACGAACAAAAATATTTGTAGTCGCCCGCATCGGTGAAGGTGAACGAGAACTTGTCGTCAGTGTCCAGGGCCTTGGACCGGAACTTGCCGGCCGACACCACCGTGTGCGGGATGTCGTCCCGGTTGGTCCAGGTCACGGTCGTGCCGACCTTGATCTTGAGCTCCGCCGGCTGGAAGACGAAATTGTCGATATGCACCTCCATGTTGGTGTCGTCGGCACGGGCGGTCGTGACGGGCAGCAGGATGGCCGCGGCCACAGCGACGGAGAAGTCGCGGCGATTGATCGTCTTCATTGTCAGCTTCCGATCAACCATGAATCAACCTTGCAGCGGCGTGTCGATGATGGCGAGCCGCTGCTCGTTCTGCTTGAAGTTGATGCTGGCGACCCCGAGCATCGATCGGAGCTTGGCGTCCTCGACCTTCATCGGTCCGGGAGACGGAGCGGAGCCCGGCGCCGGTTGCGGGAAGGCGGTCGAGCGCGCGGTGTGGAAGGTGACGTTGCCCTCGACCTTCTGCATCACCTGGTGGATGTGGCCGTTCAGCACGGTGACCGAGCCAAAACCCTTCACCAGCTCCAGCGCGCGACCGCCGTCGTCGGTGCCCCAGCCCCATTCCGGATAGACGGTCCAGAGCGGGATGTGGGCGAACAATACGACAGGCGTCGATTTCGACTTGCCGCGGAGGTCGTCCTCGAGCCAGGCAAGCTGCTCGGTGCCGAGATTGCCGAGGCCGCCGGCCTTGAGGTCGACGACGTTGACGAGGCCGACGAAGTGCACGCCGCCGGCGTCGAAGGAGTACCAGCCCGCGCCCTTGGTGCCGCGGCCGTAACGGTCGCGATAGAACTTCACCTCCTCGTCGAGGAAGTCGTGCTCGCCGGGCACGTAGTGCACGTCCAGCTTGGACTGCGAGATGATGCGTTCGGCATTGTCGAACTCGGAGGCCTTGGACAGATGGGTGATGTCGCCGGTGTGGATCATGAACGACGGCTTGGCCGGCATCGCATTGATCTTGTTGACGGCTTCCTCCAGCGTCCCCAGCGCATTGGGATTGGCCGGCTTGTCGAAGCCGACATGGCTGTCGCTGATCTGGAGGAAGGTCATGCCGGGCGCGGCAGCGGTGGCGGCCTCAGCGGAATCGATGATGCCGAGCGACCGCGGCACGCCGCCGGTTATGGTCCAGAGCACCCCGGTGCCGGCCCATGTCATGCATTCCAGCACCTTGCGGCGGCTGACGCCGTCGTCCCCGTGATCGTGTCCGCTCATCGCAACGTCTCCTTTGGCCCGGAATTGGGCGTCGGAGAGGTGATTAGGGGAGGGGCAGGTTTATTCGCGGGGGACGATGACGTTTTCGTGAGGTGGGATCACACAGGCCCGCGCGGGGGGACAGGGGAGGTGAACGGGGGTCTAGGGCGAAAATTCCCTGATCGCCCGCACGACCAGGGCGGGGGCTTCCTGGACGACGCAGTGGCCGGCGCCTTTGAAAGTGCGAGTCAGGGCGTGAGGAATAAGCGCCATGGCGCGTGAGGCCATCTCCTTGTAGATCGGCCCCGACGTCTCGGCAGTCGTCACCATCACGGGGCACGCGATCTCACTGAACCAGGCGAACGGATTGCCGCGCGCGTCGCCGACATAGACCTGCTCCATCGCTTCGTAGATCGGGCGCAGGATCGCGGCTTCGATCTCGGGCGTGCAGCAGAGCCGAACCCGGCCGTCGCCGAGCGGGGTGAAGCCGTGACGCACATAGGCCCACAACGAAGCCTCGGTCCAATCGGCAAAAGCAGGAGCGGCACGATAACGCTCGAAGACGGCCTCAGCACTGTCGAACTCAGCGCGTCGGCGCAGAGCTCCTTCTACGCGGGCTACGGATTCGTCGTTCAAGCCGCCGGGGCGCGCCGCGTGCGGGTTCATCACGGTCGGCTCCATCACGAACAGGCGGGTGAAGCATCCCGGCAGCAGCTTTGTTGTCAGCAGCAAATCGGTGGCGCCCGCGCTGTGGCCGATGCCGTAGACGTCGTGCAAGCCCAGCGCGTCGATCACCCTGCAGAGATCGTCGGCATAGTCGAGAAAGTGATATGCGCCGGGCTTGTGGCTCGCGCCGTGGCCGCGGCGATCGAGCGCGTAGACAGTGTAGGTCGATGTGAGCTCGCGCGCGACCTCGTCCCAGACATCGGCCACGAAGCCGGTGCCATGGACGAGCAGCGCCGGCGGCTTGCCGCCTTCGCCCCACTGCAACATGGCGATTTCTGCGTCGGGCGGGCCGATGGAAAAGCGGTGAGGGATCATGGGGCCGGATGCTACTTCGCATCCTCCAAAATCATCGTCGCGCCCTTCTCGGCGATCATTGCGGTCGGCGTGTTGGTATTGCCCGAGGTGATCGTCGGCATGATCGAGGCGTCGACGATGCGAAGACCGCCGAGGCCGTAGAAGCGCAGGCGCTCGTCGACCACGGCCATGGGATCGCTCGCTGCACCCATCTTCGCGGTGCCGACGGGGTGGAAGATGGTGGTGCCGATGTCGCCTGCGGCTTTGGCGAGCGAGGCGTCATCATCACCGACCGTGGGGCCGGGCAGATATTCGCTGGGGCGATATTTTGCCAGCGCTTTCTGTTGCATCAGGCGGCGCGTGGTGCGGATGGCGTCGGCGCCGACCTGGCGGTCGTCGTCGGTCGACAGATAGTTCGGCGCGATGATCGGCTTCTCGTCCGGGCTCGCCGAGCGCAGGCGGATCGTGCCGCGCGAGGTCGGCTGGAGATTGCAGGCGCTCACGGTGACCGCAGGGAAGCGGTGCAGGGGATCGCCGAACTTGTCGAGCGAGAGCGGTTGCACGTGGAACTGGATGTTGGCGCGCGCGCGTGTCGCGTCGGACCGCGTGAAGATGCCGAGCTGCGATGGCGCCATCGTTAGTGGGCCGCGGCGGCGGAAGGCGTAGTCGAGGCCCATCAGGCCGCGGCGGAACAGGTTGTAATAGGTTTCGTTCAACGTCCTGACGCCCTCGACCTTGTAGATCGCGCGCTGCTGGAGGTGATCCTGCAGATTGCGTCCGACGCCAGGCTTGTCCATGACGATATCGATGCCGAGCGGCGACAGCCAGTCGACAGGCCCGATGCCGGAGCGATGCAGCACCTGCACCGAGCCGATCGAGCCGGCCGAAAGGATCACCTCGCGTTTTGCACGCGCCTCGACGACCTCGCCGTTCTGGATGAAGCGCACGCCGACGGCGCGGCCCTGCTCGATGATGAGGCGGTCGACCAGCACGTTCTTCTCGAGCCGCAAGTTCGGACGGTTCAGCGCGGGCTTAAGGAAGCCGCGGGCGGACGACCAGCGCCGGCCGCGCTTCTGGTTGACGTGGAAATAGCTGGTGCCTTCATTGTCGCCGGTGTTGAAGTCCGGAATGCGCTTGATGCCCATTTCTTCTGCGGCATCGCCGACGGCATCGAGCACGTCCCACGACAGTCGCGGCGCCTCGATGCGCCATCCGCCGCCGGTGCCGTGATGCTCGCTGGCGTTGAGGAAGTGGTCCTCAAGGCGCTTGAACAGCGGCAGCACGTCATCATAGCCCCAGCCGGTCATGCCGAGCTGGCGCCAGTGATCGTAATCGGCAGCCTGGCCGCGCATCGAGATCATGGCGTTGATCGCCGAGCAGCCGCCGATCACCTTGCCGCGGGGATAGGCGAGCGAGCGGCCGTTCAGGCCCGGCTCGACCTCGGTCTTGAACATCCAGTCCGAGCGCGGATTGCCGATGGCAAAGAGATAACCGACCGGAATATGGAACCAGATCCAGTTGTCGTCACCGCCCGCCTCGAGAATGAGGACGCGGTTCCTGGATTCGGCCGACAGGCGGTTGGCAATGATGCAGCCGGCTGTGCCTGCGCCCACGACAATATAGTCAAACTCACCTTCGAGCCGTTTCGGCATTCTGCTTCCACCCGGATGGTCTCTAAACGTTCCGTCCTAATAGGCAGACGGAGACGGCCGGGACAAGCCCGGCCATGCCAGGCAGGCAGGGCTAGACCCCGTTCCCGCAGTTAGGTGGACTGGCGCTTGCATGGTAGACGGGCTTGTATTTTCAACAGAGCTTGAGATCCTCCATGCCCATCGTGAACCGCGTCGCCGACCTTCAACCCGATATCCAGGCTTGGCGACGGGACATCCACCAGCATCCGGAGCTGCTGTATGATGTCCACCGCACCGCAGCATTCGTTGCGGATCGCCTGCGCGAGTTTGGCTGCGATGAGGTTGTGACCGGCATTGGCCAGACCGGCGTGGTTGGCGTGATCAAGGGCAAAAAGCCTGCCGGCGAAGGGCTTAAGGCGATCGGCATGCGCGCCGACATGGACGCGCTCCCCGTCGACGAGCAGACCAACCTGCCTTACGCCTCCAAGACTCCGGGCAAGATGCACGCCTGCGGCCACGACGGCCACACTGCGATGCTGTTAGGTGCCGCGCGCTATCTCGCCGAGACCCGAAATTTCGCCGGCGACGCCATCGTGATCTTCCAGCCGGCCGAGGAGGGCGGCGCCGGGGGCGCGGCCATGGTCAACGACGGCATGATGGAGCGCTTCGGCATCGAGCAGGTCTACGGCATGCACAACGGCCCCGGTATTCCGATCGGCTCGTTCGCGATCCGGCCCGGCCCGATCATGGCGTCGACCGACGAGGTCGATTTCATCATCGAGGGCCTCGGCGGCCATGCCGCGCGTCCGCACAAATGCATCGATTCCGTTCTCGTGGGGTCGCAGCTGATCACCGCCTTGCAGTCGATCGTCGCGCGCAGCGTCGATCCGCTGGAATCGGCCGTGATCTCGATCTGCGAATTCCACGCCGGCAATGCCCGCAATGTCATTCCGCAAACCGCGACGCTGAGGGGCACGATCCGTACGCTGAAGCCTGAGGTGCGCAAGCTGGTCGAGAAGCGCGTGCGCGAAGTCGTGGCGGGCGTTGCCCAGATCACCGGCGCGAAGATCGATCTGAACTACAAGCGCGGTTATCCCGTCGTGAACAATCACGCCGCGGAGACCGAGATTGCGACGCGCATCGCCAAGCAGGTCGCGGGCGATGCCAACGTGCTGGAGATGTCGCCAATGATGGGCGGCGAGGACTTCGCCTATATGCTGGAAGCGCGGCCCGGCGCCTTCATCTTCTGCGGCAACGGCGACAGCGCAGGCCTGCATCATCCCGCCTACAATTTCGACGACGAGGCGATCGTCTACGGCACGTCCTATTGGGTCAAGCTGGTCGAGCAGCAGCTTGCAGCGTCGTGACGTGCTGAGCTGATGTCCAAATCAAAAGGGCCCGCGATGCACGGGCCCTTTTTTTGTCGGCATGTCGGATCGCGGCTCAGAACACGTGCGAGAACAGATAGTACAGCACGCCCGAGATGATCATCGCGGCCGGCAGGGTCAGCACCCAGGCCATGGCGATATTGCGGATCGTCGCCCATTGCAGGCCCGAGCCGTTGGCGGCCATGGTGCCGGCGATGCCTGATGACAGCACGTGGGTGGTCGAAACAGGCAGGCCGTAGACGTCGGCGGCAGCGATTGTGGCGGCCGCGGTAATCTCGGCGCAGGCACCTTGCGCGTAGGTCAGGTGCGTCTTGCCGATCTTCTCGCCGACGGTCACGACGATGCGCTTCCAGCCGACCATGGTGCCGAGGCCAAGCGCGATGGCGACCACGATCTTCACCCAGCCGGGGATGAACTTCGTGGCGCTGTCGAGCGAGCCCTTGTAGGCGTTGAGCACGGCGACGTCGGCGGCGCTGAGCTCGGCTTCCTTGTCCTTCATCAGGAAGCGCAGTGCTTCCGATGCGAGGTACATGTCGTTGCGGGTGTTGCCGACGAGCTCGGCGGGCACCTTGGCGAGCGACCCGTAGGTCGCCACCTGCTTGGCGATGTCGCGCACCAGCACGGCGAGCGAGGGGAACGTGCCGGCGTTGACCTCGTGCTGCGCGACGTAGTTGGTCACGGCCGGACGCGGATTACCGATCACGTTGTAGCCAGCGGCCTTGGCCTCGATGATCTTGCTGGCGGCTTCCGAGTTCTGGCTGAAGGCGGCGATCTGGCTTTCGGGCAGCGCGCGGTTGAGCGCGTAGGCGGTCGGCACGGTGCCGATCAGGATCAGCATGATCAGGCCCATGCCCTTCTGACCGTCATTGGACCCGTGGAAGAAGCTCACCAGCGTGCAGGTGAGGATGAGGATGCCGCGGATCCACCACGGCGGCGGCTGGTCGCCCTTCGGCTCGCCGAACAGAGCGGGCGTGGCGCGCAGCAGCACGGCGCGCAGGATCCAGAGCAGGCCGGCAGCAAGCACGAAGCCGAACAGCGGCGACAGCAGCAGCGCCTTGCCGATATTGGTGGCCTGGGACCAGTCGACGCCGGTGGTGCCGCTGCGGCCATGCAGAACCGCGTTCATGATGCCGACGCCCATGATCGAGCCGATCAGGGTGTGCGAACTTGAGGCCGGCAGGCCGAAATACCAGGTGCCGACGTTCCAGATGATGGCGGCGATCAGCAGCGCGAACACCATCGCGAAGCCGGCGCTGGAGCCGACCTGGAGGATCAGCTCGACCGGCAGCAGCGAGACGATGCCGAACGCGACGGCGCCCGAAGACAGCAGCACGCCGAACAGGTTGAACATGCCGGACCACACCACGGCGACATGGGCGGGCAGCGAGCGGGTGTAGATCACGGTTGCCACCGCATTGGCGGTGTCGTGGAAGCCGTTCACGAATTCGAAGCCGAGTGCGATCAAAAGCGCGACGAAGAGCAGGAGGAACGGAGCGAAGGACTTGACCTGCGCGCCCGAAGCATCGACGTCGACCCAGATGCTGTAGGCGACGAACAGCAGGGCAGCGGCGATCACACCCAGGTAGATCACGCCGGTGAGCGGATGAAATCCGCGATTGAGGTCTGGCCCCTTACTCAAGGCAGGCTCGATCGAGCCCGGCAAAGCAACGTCACTCATAGAAATTCTCCTGTCCCAAGGCCCCGATTTTGCGCGCGGCATGTGACAGGCGGTTGAAATCACGGACAGGCAGTTGAAAGGACGGAGCTTATCCACGCTCCGTTCCTGAATGCGGCGTCCTCTCAGGCGGCGCGCGCGGCTTTCTTCTGCAACGCGGCGGCAATCTTCAGGTCTTCGACAAAGCGCTGATATTCCATCACCTTCGCCTCGGGATCAGGGAGCCGCAGCAGATAGGACGGATGCACCGTCACCAGCGCCTTGCGTCCGTCGGGGAGGTCTATGAGCCGCCCGCGGGTCTTGCCGATGGGCGTGATCTTGCCGAAGACGCTCTGCGCGGCGGTCGCGCCCATCGCCACGATCAGTTCGGGCTGGATTGCCGAAACTTCCCGCTCATACCATTGCCGGCAGGCTTTGATCTCCGGCGTTGCCGGCTTCTGGTGCAGGCGGATCTTGCCGCGCGGCACGAATTTGAAGTGCTTTACGGCGTTGGTGACATAGACCTTCTTGCGGTCGACGCCGGCTTCCGCAAGCGCGCGGTCGAGCATCTGGCCGGCCGGGCCGACGAAGGGATGGCCGGCGAGGTCTTCCTTGTCGCCGGGCTGCTCGCCGACCAGCATGATGGTGGCGTCCTTCGGGCCTTCGCCGAACACGGTTTGCGTCGCATCCTTGTAGAGCGGACAGGCGCGGCAATGTGCGGCTTCCTCGCGAAGCGCTTCGAGATCGTCGGCTTGGGTCTTGCGTGTCATCGGAGCCTCCGGCCGCTTCTGGGGCTTGTGCGGATCGGTTGCGGCGTTGGCGATCATGGCGCCGGTCATGCGCTCGGCGTCCTCGATCAAGGGCTTAATGATCGAAGCCTCGGGCAGGTTCCGCCAGTATTTCTTCGGCATCTCCGTTTGCATCGCTTTCACCTTCAGCCGCGCCGGATTGAAGATGCTGGCGTAATAGCGCCGCCAGGTTTCCTCCAGCCGGTCTTCGCCGGGCGCTTCGCTCTTGCTCACGCCTTGCGTGAAGGAGAGCGCATGGCCATCCCAATGCGCGCAGAGATCGGGCGTCAGGATCGACCAGGGCATGTCGGCAAAGCGCTTGGCGAAGAACGGTGCGGCGAGCTCGACGATATGATGCTCCGGCTCGAACCAGGCGACGTAATGCGCGGCGCGTTCCCGGCCGATCTCGCGAAAGCGCACGAAGGCGTGCATCTTGTGCTCGTCGCGATGGACCGCGCGGGCCATCGCTGTGACCAGCGCGATGTCAGGATCGGTCGCAACCTCGATCAGATCGTGATTGTCCCTCAGACGCCAGAGCAGGCGATAGAGGATCGCAAAGCGTTCGCCATCGCGATGCAGGATTGCTGATTTCGCGAGATCGACGAATTTGCCTGATACGCTGAAGGTGCCGTCGTTGACCTCGAGGATCGGCGACGGCGCGGGTGGCGCGAACAGATCGGCCTCTCCGCCCTGCACGGCCCAGGTGACATCGGCGGGCTGCACGTGATGAAGCACGAGGCTGCGTGCGGCTTTGCGCCAGCCGTCGAAATCGGTTTCGGTGTCGAGCGTGATGTACTGCATCAGAAGCCAAACCCTAATTGCGTTGCTTTCGGCTTGAACCGTTCGATCAGCCCGACGGCATCGAGACGATGCGGGGCGGGCCGGTAATCGCTGAGGACGATGAACGGCAGCGCCTTTTTCTGGGGCACATGCAGCCGCGCCAGATCGGAGAGACGGATCGTGGTGGTGCGCCGCGTCGCGATGATGCGTTCGACCGCCTTGGTGCCGAAGCCCGGCACGCGCAGCAGCTCCTCGCGGCTGGCGCGGTTGACGTCGAGCGGAAAGCGGTCGCGATGGCGCAGCGCCCAGGCGAGCTTGGGATCGATGTCGAGCGGCAGCATCGCGCTGTCGTCGACGATCTCGGCAACGTCAAAACCGTAGAACCGCATCAGCCAGTCGGCTTGGTAGAGCCGGTGCTCGCGCAGCAAGGGCGGCTGGACCAGGGGCAAGGCGCGGCTGGCATCGGGGATCGGGCTGAAGGCGGAATAGTAGACGCGCCGCAATCGGTAGGAACCGTAGAGATTGGCGCTGGTGTGGAGAATGGTGTGATCGTTCGCGCTGTCGGCGCCAACGATCATCTGGGTGCTTTGTCCGGCCGGTGCGAAACGCTGCGGCCTTGCCTTTGTTTTTGTCGTACTGATGTCCTCGGCCTCGTCCAGCTTCAGTCGCAGCCGGCCCATGGTGCGGCGGATCGCACGCACGTCCTTCTCCGGCGCGAATTGCCGCAGGCTCGTTTCCTGCGGCATCTCGATGTTGATGGAGAGACGGTCGGCATATTTACCAGCTTCGGCGATCAGCGCGTCGTCGGCCTCTGGAATGGTCTTCAGGTGAATGTAACCGCGGAAGTGATGCTCCTCGCGCAGCTTTCGCGCGACGCTGACCACTTGCTCCATTGTGTAGTCGGGGCTGCGGATGATGCCGGAGGAGAGAAACAGTCCCTCGATGTAATTGCGCCGGTAGAAGTCGAGCGTGAGCTTGACGACCTCGTCGATGGTGAAGCGGGCGCGCGGCACGTTGGACGAGGCGCGGTTGACGCAATAGAGGCAATCGTAATTGCAGGCGTTGGTCAGCAGCACCTTGAGCAGCGAGATGCAGCGTCCGTCCGGCGCATAGGAATGGCAGATGCCCATGCCGGGTGCAGTCGAGCCCATGCCCTTGCCGTCGCTGGAATCCCGCTTCTCGGTGCCGCTGGAGGCACAGGACGCGTCGTACTTCGCGGCGTCCGCCAGGATCTCCAGCTTGCGTTGTACGTCCATTATTGAATCCCTTTGATTCCGCTGATGAATCCGGCAGAGCGCCAATTCGATTGACTCTTTGGGTGCCGTTAGCTTTATATTAGAACATATCATGAACAAATGAGCCAGCCGTTGGTTCTTCTTTTGAAGACCACGGCATCAATCTTCTGAGGAGCGGCGAGCATGAGCGGCGCACGCATGAGCGCGCTTGCGACCTTGCGCAGCCAGATCGAACGGATCGAGACGGCGGAGGTCGTGCATCATCAGGACCGCGTCGCGCTCGGTCACGGCGAGGTCGATCGCGCCTTGAAAGGCGGTCTCGCGCGCGCGGCGATCCACGAGGTGTTTTGCGAAGGGCGCCAGGGCGCGGCCGCGACGGGCTTTGTCACCGGACTTGCGGGCCGCGTCACGGCGCAGCGGCCGCTGCTGTGGGTGCGGCAGGATTTTTCGGAGATCGAGACCGGCGCGCTGTCGATGAGCGGGCTCACTGAACTCGGCCTCGATCCGCGTCGCGTGGTGATGGTGCGTGCGGCAGACGTCGAGAGCGCACTGCGCACTTCGGCCGATGCGCTTGCTTGCGATGCGCTCGGCGCCGTCGTGCTCGACCTCTGGGGCGAGATCAGGCAGTTCGACCTCGTGGCGAGCCGCAAGCTGACGCTGGCCGCGCAAGGCTCGGGCGTCACTGGCTTGTTGTTACGGATGGCGGCACAGCCGCTGCCCTCGACCGCGGAGACGCGATGGATGCTGCGCGCGGCGCATTCGCCGCCGGGGTCGGCTTCAATGCCTGCGGCGCCTTGGGACGTCTGGGGCGCGCCGCGCTTTGATGTCGAGCTGTTGCGCAATCGTCATGGCCCGTGCGGCCGGTGGATCATGGAATGGAAGTGTGATGAGTGCCAGTTCAGTGAACCGTCGGCGTATCCTCAGCCTGTGGCTGCCGCGCCTGCCCATCGACAGGATCCAGCGGTTCTTCAGCAGCGCCGGGCTGGGTAGAACCAATGATCCCAGCATTGTCGTCATCAAGGACAGCAATGCATTGGTGATCCATGCGCTGGACGAGGCCGCCGAGCGTTTGGGTCTGTATATCGGCCAGCCGCTCGCGAACGCGCGGGCGATGTGCCCGGATCTAAAAGTGTTCGACGCCGACGTCGTGGCCGATGCGAAGACGCTGAGCGACATCGCCGACTGGTGCGACCGCTTCACGCCGCTGGTGGCGCTCGATGCGCCGCATGGACTGTTCCTGGATATCACCGGCTGCGCACATCTGTTCGGCGGCGAGGCTGCGCTGCTAAAGACGCTGGTCCAGGCGCTGGCGCGCCAGGGCTTTGCCGTCAGCGCGGCGATCGCCGGTACCTCGGTCTGCGCACGCACGCTGACGCGGCAGGCCACGGGCAGCATCGTTGCCGATGGCGGGGAGGCGGCGGCGATCGACCGGTTTCCGGTGTCCGCGCTCGGCGCGGACGAGACGATCACCAACGGGCTGCGCCGTGCCGGGCTGAAGACCATCGGCGATGTCGCCTCGCGCACCCCGAGCGAAATCACGGCGCGGTTCGGCGCGCGGTTCTCCACGTTGCTCGCGCATGCGCTGGGGCAGGGCGATGTGCCGATCAATCCGCGCAAGCCGCTGCCCGATTACATCGTGGAGAAACGTTTTGCCGAGCCGATTGCGACCGACACCATGATCGCGATGACGCTGTCGCGGCTCGCGGATACGTTGATCGCGTCCATGGAGAAGCAGGGCAAAGGCGCACGGCGGCTGGAGGCATCGTTTTTCCGCACCGACGGCGTGGTGCGCGCGATCATGGTCGAGACCGGACGTCCGGTGACGCAGAGCGCCGTGATTGATCGCCTGTTCCGCGAACGTCTCGAGGCGCTCGCCGATCCGCTCGATCCCGGCTTCGGTTTCGACATGGTGCGGTTGTCAGCGAGCCGCACCGAGATCGTGGTGCAGGAGCAGCGCGATCTCGATGCCCATGTCCATGACAATGACGAGCTTGCCGCGCTGATCGACCGTATCGCCGCGCGCATCGGCGGAAAGCGCGTCATCGTGCATCTGCCGCAGGACACGCACATCCCCGAGCAGGCCGTGCTGGCCGCGCCCGCCCAGCATCATCTCACTGCTTCTATGCAAGCCGAGTGGCCTGCGCGTGCCGAAAGCGAGCCGCCGCTGCGTCCCCTCAGGCTGTTCGACCAACCGGAGCCGGTCACCGTGCCGTTTGCGACCGTGCCTGACGGTCCGCCGCATCAATTCACCTGGCGGCGGGCGAAACATGCGGTGGTGCGGGTGGAAGGGCCCGAGCGCATCGCCATGGAATGGTGGCGCCAGGACGGCAAGCAGCTGACGCGGGATTATTTCCGCATCGAGGATGCCGAGGGCCTGCGCTTCTGGATTTTTCGCGACGGTCTTTATGAAGGAGAGGTGTTCGACGCCGACGGCAAGTCTGCTCCGCCTCGCTGGTACGTGCACGGTCTCTTCGCATGAACACGCCTGCCTATGCCGAGATCGGCATCACCACCAATTTCTCCTTCCTGCGCGGCGGCTCCGATCCGCGCGCCTATGTGCATCAGGCCAGCAAGCTTGGCATTCCCGTGATCGGGATTGCAGATCACAACACGCTGGCCGGCGTGGTACGGGCCTGGAATGAGCTCGACAATGACAAGGTGCTGCACAAGCCGAAACTCCTGATCGGCACGCGCATCGTCTTCACCGACGGCACGCCCGATATCTTCGTCTATCCGCGCGACCGTGCCGCCTATGGCCGGCTGTGCCAGCTTCTCACCCGGGGCAAGCGCGGCGACGACATCACGCGGATCGAGAAGGGCGAGTGCCATCTCAGCTTTGGCGATCTCTTGGAGTTTGCGGAAGGCCAGCTTCTGGTCCTGACGCTGCCGCATCGGTTTGATGATGCGCAGGCGCTGGAGGTGCTTTCAAAACTCAAGGCAAGCCGCGCCGACGGCGTGTGGCTGGCGGCGAGCCTGATCTATCGCGGCGACGATCGCCGCCGCCTGGCGCGGCTCGGTGATCTCGCCGCAAAAGCAAAAGTGCCGCTGCTCGCGACCAACGAGGTGCTCTATCACGATCCCGGCCGGCGTCCCCTCCAGGACGTGCTCACCTGTATCAGAGAAAAGACCACGATCGAGGCAGTCGGGCGCAGGCTGGAAGCCAATGCCGAGCGCTTTCTGAAGACGCCCCGCGAGATGGCCCGGCTGTTCCGCGATGTCCCCGAGGCGATCGCGGAGACCATGCGTTTTGCGGATCGCATCGACTTCACGCTCGACCAGCTCAAGTACCAATATCCTGATGAGCCGGTGCCGCCGGGCAAGACCGCGCAGGGACATCTGGAGGACCTGACCTGGGCGGGTGTCGATAAATATTTTGACGGCAAGATCGACGACAAGCTGCGCGCGACGCTCAAGAAAGAACTCGCGCTAATCGCTGAGCTGAAATACGCGCATTACTTCCTCACCGTGCACGACATCGTCCATTATGCGCGCAGCCAGAACATTCTGTGCCAGGGGCGGGGATCGGCGGCGAATTCGGCAGTGTGTTATGTGCTCGGCATCACCTCCGTCGACCCGACCAAGGTCGACCTGCTGTTCGAGCGCTTCATCTCCAAGGAGCGGCTGGAGCCGCCTGACATCGACGTCGATTTCGAGCATTCTCGGCGCGAGGAGGTGATGCAATATGTCTATCGGCGCTACGGCCGCCACCGCGCCGCGATCATCGCCACCATCATCCATTACCGTCCGCGCAGCGCCATCCGCGACGTCGGCAAGGCGCTCGGCCTGACCGAGGACGTCACCGCCGCGCTCGCCGACACCGTCTGGGGCAGCTGGGGCAAGGGCCTCAACGACATGCAGGTCCGGCAGGCCGGGCTCGATCCGCAAAATCCCATGATCAACCTTGCGGTCGAGCTTGCGACCGAGCTGATCGAATTCCCGCGCCATCTGTCCCAGCATGTCGGCGGCTATGTGCTGACCCAGGACCGGCTCGACACCTATGTGCCGATCGGCAATGCCGCGATGGACGACCGTACCTTCATCGAATGGGACAAGGACGACGTCGATGCGCTCAACATGATGAAGGTCGACGTGCTCGCGCTGGGCATGCTGACCTGCATCAGGAAGTGCTTTGATCTGATCGATCAGCACAAGGGTGAGCGTTTCGTGCTGGCGAGCGTCCCACAGGACGATCCTAAGGTTTACGACATGCTGTGCGCCGGCGAGTCGCTCGGCGTGTTCCAGGTCGAGAGCCGCGCCCAGATGAACATGCTGCCGCGCCTGAAGCCGCGAACCTTCTACGATCTCGTCATCGAAGTCGCGATCGTGCGTCCCGGGCCGATCCAGGGCGACATGGTGCATCCATATCTGCGCCGGCGGAACGGTCTGGAAAAGGTGAGCTATCCGTCTCCGTCGCCGGATCATGGCGACAAGGACGAACTCTACAACGTGCTGCACAAAACGATGGGTGTGCCCCTGTTCCAGGAGCAGGCGATGCGCATCGCGATCGAGGCGGCGAAATTCACCTCCGAGGAAGCCAATGGCCTGCGCCGCTCGATGGCGACCTTCCGCAATGTCGGCACCATCGGCCAGTACGAGGAGAAGCTGATCGGCAACATGGTCGCGCGCGGCTATGATCCGAATTTCGCCAGAAGCTGCTTTGATCAGATCAAGGGCTTTGGCTCCTACGGTTTTCCGGAGAGCCACGCAGCGAGCTTCGCGCAGCTCGTCTATATCTCCTCATGGCTGAAATACCATCATCCTGATGCCTTCTGCTGCGGCCTCCTGAACTCGCAGCCGATGGGCTTTTACGCGCCGGCGCAGATCGTCGGTGACGCCCGCAAGAACGATGTCGAGGTTCGCGAGATCGACGTGTCCTATAGTTTTGGGCAAAACACGTTGGAGAATGCTGACAAAAGATATTGCGCCGTACGTCTCGGCTTCCGCCAGATCGACGGCTTCCATTGGCTCGATCCGGATGAAGAAAGGCTCAAAACCATCCAGTCGTCATTCCGGGGCGCGCGCAGCGCGAGCCCGGAATCCATCGGGCCGCATACGCCTGGTGGAATGGATTCCGGGTTCGACGCTGACGCGTCGCCCCGGAATAACAAGAAAAAAGAAGACTGGGCCGACCGCATCATCGCCGCGCGCAACCGCCGCCCCTTCACCTCGCTCGAAGATTTTGCCCGCGACACCGGCCTGCCCAAGCGCGCATTGATCCTGCTCGCCGATGCCGATGCGTTCCGCTCGCTTGGGCTCGACCGCCGCGAGGCGCTGTGGCAGGTGCGGCGGCTGCCTGACGACGTAGCGCTGCCGCTGTTCGAAGCGGCGACCGCGCGCGAGCAGCCGGACGAGCAGGCCAAGCCGTTGCCTGAGATGCCGCGTCCCGAGCAGGTCGTCGCCGACTACCAGACCATCCGGCTATCGCTGAAGGGCCACCCGATGGAGTTCCTGCGCGAGATGTTTTCGCGCGAACGCATCGTCGCCTGCAAGGAGATCAGCCACGAGAACGAGAGGCGCCGCGTCCGCTGCGCCGGTGTGGTGCTGGTGCGGCAGCGGCCGGGCAGCGCCAGCGGCGTGGTGTTCATGACGCTGGAGGACGAAACCGGCATCGCCAATGTCGTGGTGTGGCCCAAGGTCATGGAGCAGTACCGCAAGGAAGTGATGGGCGCGCGCCTCATCGAGGTGCAGGGCTACATCCAGAGCAGCCCAGAGAAGGTGACGCATCTGATCGCGCAGCGCATGATCGACCGATCGCACGATCTGGTCGGCCTCGCCAACGATGCCCTGAGCCGCAAGCCCCCGGTGCCATCTGGCGCGACAGTCGTCGAGCCGCTCAACGAAGATCGCCGCGCGCTTGCGGACATGCCCGCGCAAAAGATCCGTCACCCCCGCAACGTCCGCATCCTGCCGCCCTCGCGGGATTTCCATTGAGATTGTGAGCGCAGTCTCTTGCTGCGCTCGCAATGACGAGTTTGTTGAAGCGATCGCGCGCCACATTCTCGGTGTCATACCC
The DNA here is from genome assembly GCF_936928535.1 of uncultured Bradyrhizobium sp. Lineage (GTDB taxonomy): Bacteria > Pseudomonadota > Alphaproteobacteria > Rhizobiales > Xanthobacteraceae > Bradyrhizobium. The sequence continues at coordinate 133,350 of NZ_CAKZHY010000097.1, forward strand.
CGCGAAAGCGGGGTATCCAGTACGCTTGAGGCTTCTCGGCTCTAGCCGAGCCGTCTCTGGAATACTGGATCGCCCGATCAAGTCGGGCGATGACAGTGTGCCCCACGACTAAAAATTCACCCGGTTCGAGATCGCCCCGTCCACGACGAGGTTCGAGCCCGTGGTGAACCCCGATACCGGGCTTGCCAGAAACACCGCGGCGTTCGCGATCTCCTGCGGCGTTGCCATGCGCCCGGTCGGATTGCGTTTCATTGCGTCGTTGTAACGCTCGGGCATGTTCTTTTCGATCATGTTCCAGACGCCGCCCCTGAAATAGACGGTGCCGGGCGACACGACATTCACGCGGATCTTCTTCTTGGCGTATTGCCGCGCCAGGCCCTTGGCCATATGGATCAGCGCCGCCTTGATCGGGCCGTAGGAGCTGGCGAGATCGGCCTGCGCCGCCGAGATCGAGGAGATGATCACGAAGGCGGCATCGCCGCTTCTCTCGCCGCTGGCTTCGAGGAACGGGCGTGCCGCGTCGAACGCATGCACGGCGCCGAGCACGTCGAGCCGGAAATTCTGCTCCCATGATGCGGGATCATGGCCTTGCGCCATCGCGCCCGCATTGGCGAACAGCAGGTCGATGCCGCCGAGCTCCCTGGCCGCGCCCTCGACCCACGCCTTCAGCGCGGCGCCGTCGGTGACGTCGACCGTGCCGCCGGTGGCATTGATGCCGCTCGCCTTCAATTCAGCAACGGTGGCCGCGACCTGCTCCGCATTGCGCGCGCACACCGCGACATTGCTGCCTTCACCGGCCAGCGTTGCAGCAATCGCCCGCCCGATGCCGCGCGTGCCGCCGAGCACGACGGCGTTCTTTCCTTTGAGACCGAGATCCATTGGTTGGTTTTCCTTATTGTTGGTCGTGCAGAGCTTAGTTGTTTAAGCGAAGATGTCGATTTCGTTCTCGTCGTCATACCCCGCGAAGGCGGGGTATCCAGTACGCCGCGGCCTCTCGGTTCAATCACGACCGCTTCTGGAATACTGGATCATCCGCCTTCGCGGGTGATGACACCGTGTAAGATGGCCGAGAACACCCCCTCACTCCGGCGAAGCCCCCACCGGTGGGCCGCCGGGCGGACGGTGCAGGAAGGTCAGCGATGCGTAGGCGCCGACCCAGGAGCCGATTGCGGCGAAGGCCACATAGACGGCGTTCTCGGTGTAGCTGATCACGGCATAGGACGAGAGCAGATACCAGATCGCGCTCCAACTGGCCGCCGGCACGCGCTTGCGTGCGACGACGGCCGACGTAAACATCACATAGACTGCGTCGGTGGCGGCTGTTGCGACCAACACGGCGCCTGCGGTGAGGGGATCGATGGCGGCCATTGCAATCCTTTCCGTGCTATCAGGATGGTCGTGAAACTAATGGGAGAGAAGAGGCCATGCAAAGCCCCGCCGACATCCTCAAGGGCATCTGGACCTCCGCCGGTGGCGGTGTGGCCGCGCTCGCGCGCGTCCATCTGACCGGCGAGGAGCCGCAGATCCCGTCCTCATTCCGTGTTGCCGTCGCTGGCCAAACGACGATCGCCGCCGCAGGTCTCGCCGCCGCCGAGATCTGGCGGCTGCGCAGCGGTGAGGCGCAGGAGGTCAGCGTCGACATGCGCCACGCCGTCGTCGAATGCCGCTCCGAGCGCTATCTGCGCCTCGACGACAAGCCCCCGCCGCCGGCCTGGGATGCCATCGCCGGCGTCTACAAGACCGGCGACGCAAGGTTCGTCCGCTGCCATACAAATTTCCCGCATCACCGCGACGCGGTTTGCAAGGTGCTTGGCACCGTGCCCGAGCGCGAGAAGGTGCAGGCCGCGCTGATGCAGTGGAGAGGCGAGGATTTCGAGACCGCGGCCTATGCCGCCGGCGGCGTCGTTGCGCTGAAGCGCTCTTACGACGAATGGCTCGCGCTGCCGCAGGCGCGCGCACTTGCCGAGATGCCGCTGATCTCGATCGAGAAGATCGGTGATGCGCCGATCAAACCATGGCCTGAAGGCGATCGTCCGCTCGCGGGTCTGCGCGTGCTCGATCTCTCCCGCGTCATTGCCGGACCCGTTGCCGGCCGCACGCTCGCGGCGCACGGAGCGGATGTGCTGCTGGTTTCGGGGCCGGAGCTGCCGGCCATTCCCTGGCTCACCATCGATACCGGCCGCGGCAAGCTCACCACCTTCATCGAGCTGAAGAGCGAGGCAGGCAAGGCGCAGCTGCGCGAATTGCTGAAAGACGCCGACATTTTCTCGCAAGGCTATCGCCCTCGCGCGCTCGCCGCTCTCGGCTTCTCGCCGGACGAGGTCGCGGAAATCAATCCCGGCATCGTCTACGTCACGTTATCGGCCTATGGTCATTCCGGGCCCTGGGCCGAACGCCGCGGCTTCGATTCCCTGGTGCAGACCACGACGGGCTTCAACCATGCGGAAGGGAAGGCTGCGGGCATCGATGGTCCGAAGGAATTGCCGGCGCAGATGCTCGACCACGCGACCGGCTATTTGATGGCGTTCGGCGCGATGATGGCGAAGGCGCGACAGGCGCGCGAAGGCGGCAGCTGGTACGTGCGCGTGTCGCTGGCGCAGACCGGTCGCTGGCTGTGGAATTTGGGCCGGCTCGAAAGCGGTCTCAAGACCCCGGATCTTACGGGCGAGGCTGTACATGCAGCGTTCATGGAAACGGTGGCATCTGGCTTCGGCACGTTGCAGGCGGTGCGCCATTCGGCGGTGCTGTCGAGCACGCCGGCACAATGGAGCCGTCCGGCGATGCCGCTCGGCAGCCATTCGCCGCAATGGCCGCAATGAAGCTGACGTGAAGCTGACGTGTCGCAAAATTTTAACGCAAACCGAAGGACGGCCAGCGTTTTTTAGGTTGTTTGAAATCCCAAATCGGCACTATTAGCGCGACCGATGAGGCAGTCGTCTGCCGAGATCGTCGCAGACCAGACCGGGCCCTATGGTAACTGAAAAGACCAAGCGATTGCAGGTGCTTAAACGACGGGTGATCGCATCCGTAGTTTTACTAGTGCTTGCCGGGGCTGGCGCCTATGGCTTCAAGTTTGCCGGCGCCAAGGAGAAGAAGATCTCCGAGGTCTCCAGCCAGTCGCGCAAGAACGCGCAGAATTTCACGCCGACGCCGTCCGAATGGGCGACCCTGACCATCGAGCCCGTCAACGCTAAAACCTTTCGTGCCGAGTACGTCACCGAGGGCAAAGTCGCAGTCGATGAAGACCGCTCAACGCCGGTTTTCTCGCCCTATGCAGGCCGGGTGACCAAGCTGCTCGCCAAGCCGGGCGAGAGCGTGACCCAGGGTCAACCGCTGTTCACAATCGAGGCCGCCGATACCGTGCAGGCCCAGAATGATTTCATCACGGCGATGACGTCGCAGAACAAGGCAAAGTCTGCGCTCGAGCTTGCAGACATCCAGTACCGGCGCGCCAAGGATCTCTATGAAGGCCGCGCCATTCCGCTCAAGGATTATCAGCAGGCGGAAGCCACCCAAGTCCAGGCGCAGAACGACATGCGCTCCGCGGTGACGGCGCTGGAAGCCGCAAACAACAAGCTGCGCATCCTCGGTTTTACCGAAGAAACGATCAAGACCTTCCAGAACAAGGGCACCATCAATCCTGAAATCACGATCTACGCACCGATCTCGGGCACGGTCGTGCAGCGCAAGATCGGTCCCGGGCAATATGTCAGCGCCGGCGCCAGTGATCCGGTCTTTGTGATCGGCGATCTGTCCACGGTCTGGCTCACCGCCTTCGTGCGTGAGAGCGATGCTGCCATGGTCGGCGTCGGACAGGATATCAGCGTCAACGTGATGGCGTTGCCGGGCCGCCCTTTGACCGCCAAGATCAACTACGTCGCCACCGCGATCGATCCCAGCACCCGTCGCCTGCTGGTCCGCGCCACCATCGACAACAAGGACGGCCTGCTCAAGCCGGAAATGTTCGCCAACGTCACGATCTATTCGGCCGGCGACCGCGCTGCGCCTGCAGTGCCGAAGCAGGCGCTGATCTACGAAGGCGACCAGGTCCGCATCTGGGTCGCGCGTGAAGACAAGTCGGTCGAGCTCCGCCAGATCAAGATCGGCCTCATCAATGGCAATCTCGCCGAGGTGACCAGCAACCTGAAGCCCGGCGAACAGATTGTCGTTAAAGGCAGTCTGTTCATCGACCGCGCGGCGTCCGGCAGCTGATCGACGAGCCCCACCAAACTGCGAAAAACCTGAATGGACCGTCTCGTCGCCCTTGCCGTCAACCGGCGCTTCCTGATGGTCGGCATGTTCGTCGCCGTGCTCATCGGCGGCCTGATTGCGTTCAACCAGCTCAACATCGAGGCCTATCCGGATCCGACCCCGCCGATGGTCGACGTCGTCACGCAGTCGCCCGGCCTGTCGGCGGAAGAGATCGAGCGTTACATCACGATCCCGATCGAGACCCAGGTCGCGGGCCTGAAGAATCTGACGACGATCCGCACCATCTCGCTCTACGGCCTGTCCGACGTCAAACTGCAGTTCTCCTTCGCCTACACTTATGAGGAGGCGCTGCAGCAGGTCCTGAACCGCCTGGCGCAGCTTGCGCCGCTGCCGGGCAACGTGCAGCCGCAGATCTCGCCGCTGAGCCCGATCGGCGAAATCTTCCGCTATCGCCTGGTCGGCCCGCCGAACTACAGCGTGCTCGACCTCAAGACCATCCAGGACTGGATCCTGCAGCGCCGCTTCCGCGCCGTGCCCGGCGTGATCGACGTCACCGGCTGGGGCGGCAAGAGCAAGACCTATGAGCTCGAGGTCGACAACAACAAGCTGGTCGCCAACGGCCTGACGCTGCCGCAACTGCTTCAGGCGGTCAGCAATTCCAACGTCAATGTCGGCGGCAACACCGTCAATATCGGCCAGCAATCGGCTGTGGTGCGCGGTGTCGGCCTGATCAAGTCGATCGACGATCTTGCCAACACCATGGTCGCCCAGACCAACGGCAATCCGGTCCTGGTGAAGGACGTCGCCACCGTCACTGTCGGCCAGAAGCCGCGCCTCGGCATCGCCGGCCTCGACGATTCCGACGACATCGTGCAAGGCATCGTCTTGATGCGTCGCGGCGAGCAGAGCACGCCGACCATCAGTCGCGTCGAGCAGCTCGTTGCCCAGATCAACAATTCCACCATCCTGCCGCCGGGCGTGCGCATCGAGCGCATCTACGACCGCAAGGACCTGATCGACCTCACCACCCACACCGTGCTGCACAACATGGTGGTGGGCATCCTGCTGATCGTGCTGCTGCAGTGGATCTTCCTCGGTGACTTGCGCAGCGCGCTGATCGTCGGTGCCACGATTCCGTTCGCGCTGTTCTTCGCCGTCATCATCCTGGTGCTGCGCGGGGAATCGGCGAACCTGCTCTCGGTCGGCGCCATCGATTTCGGCCTGATCGTGGATGCCACCGTCATCATGGTGGAGGCGATCTTCCGCCGCCTGACGCAGACCACGCCACCGACGGAATCCGAGCAGATGTCGCCGGAGACGCTGTTCGGCATGAAGAGCCACGCCATCCTCAGCGCCGCGGCCGACGTCTCGCGCTCGATCTTCTTTGCCGCCGCGATCATCATCGCGGCGTTCCTGCCGCTGTTCACGCTCTCGGGCGTCGAGGGCAACATCTTCGGGCCGATGGCGCGCACCTATGCCTACGCGCTTGCCGGCGGCCTGCTGGCGACCTTCACCGTCACGCCAGCGCTGTCCGCGATCATCCTTCCCGCGCATGTCGAGGAGACCGAGACGAGGGTGATGCAGATCCTGCACCGAATCTATATGCCGGTGCTGAACTGGGCAGTCGCCAACCGCGCCATCGTGCTCGGCGCCGCGGCCGGCCTCGTGGTGATGACGGTGATCTTCGGCCGGCTGCTCGGTCTCGAATTCCTGCCCAAGCTCGAAGAGGGCAATCTCTGGATCCGCGCCACGCTGCCACCGACCATTTCGCTCCAGGAAGGCAACACCTACGTCAACGAGATGCGCAAGGTGATCCGCGCCCGGCCCGAGGTCGAATCCGTGGTGTCGCAGCACGGCCGTCCCGACGACGGTACCGACGCCGCCGGCTTCTTCAACGCCGAGTTCTTCGCGCCGCTGAAGCCCGCGAGCGAGTGGCCGGGCACGCATGACAAGGAAGAGCTGACCGCGGAGCTGCTCAAGCAGCTCGACGACCGCTTCCCCGGCGTCGAGTTCAACTTCTCGCAATATCTCCAGGACAACGTCTCCGAGGCCGTCTCCGGCGTGAAGGGCGAGAACTCGATCAAGCTGTTCGGCAACGATCTGCAGGCGCTGACCGATACCGCCAACAAGATCAAACAGGTGCTGTCGACGGTGCAGGGCGTCACTGACCTTGCCGTCTTCACCTCGCTGGGGCAGCCGACCGTGCAGATCGACATCGACCGCGCCAAGGCCGCGCGCTATGGCCTGGCGCCCGGCGACATCAATGCCACAATCAAGGTCGCGATCGGCGGCGACACCGCGGGCGATCTCTACGAGCCGGGCAGCGACCGCCACTTCCCGATTATCGTTCGCCTTGCGCCGGAGTACCGCCGCAGCGCCGAGGCGATCCAGAACATCAGGATCGGCGCGCCCGGGCCGAACGGCTCCATCACGCAGATTCCATTGAGCGAGGTCGCCAATATCAGCCTCGTTTCGGGTGCGGCCTACATCTACCGCGAGCAGCAGGAGCGCTATCTGCCGATCAAGTTCTCGGTGCGTGAGCGTGACCTCGGCAGCGCGATCCGCGAAGCGCAACAGAAGATCGCCGACCAGGTGCAGTTGCCGCCCGGTTCGCACATGGATTGGGTCGGCGAGTACGGCAATCTTCAGGACGCGATCCGGCGTCTGTCGATCGTGGTGCCGATCTCGCTGGCGCTGATCGGCGTCCTGCTCTGGTTCAATTTCAGCTCGATGACCGACACGCTGCTCGCCATGAGCGTGATCCCGATGGCGATCTTCGGCGGCGTGCTGGGTCTATTGATCACCGGCACGGCGTTCAGCGTCTCGGCGGCGATCGGCTTCATTGCACTGTTCGGCATTGCCGTGATGGACGGCATCATCATCATCTCGCAGTTCAACCAGCTGATCGACGAGGGCATGGACCGCATGAGCGCAGTGATCCGCACCGGCGAACTGCAGCTCCGGCCCGTGCTGATGACCTGCGTGGTCGCAGGCGTGGGTCTGCTGCCCGCGGCGCTGTCCGAAGGTATCGGCTCGCAGGTCCAGAAGCCGCTCGCGGTCGTGGTCGTCACCGGCATGATGCTGGCGCCGATCGTGATCCTGGTGACGCTGCCGGTCCTGATCTCGTTCTTCTCGCGCCGCGCGCGCTGAGGCCGGTCTCAGAATCCGTAGAGCCGGGCGGGATTGTCGACCAGGATCTTCCTGCGCACATCCGCATCCGGCGCCCACACCGGAAGCTGGTTCAGCAGCCTGCCGTCGTCGATTTGGTGGAACGGTGCAACATCAGTCGCCTTGCGGCCCGCGACTTGCGCCGAATCCGGATGCGGCCAATCCGTGCCCCAGACGATGCGATCCGGATTCGCGGCGATCAGCGCACGCGCATACGGCACCATGTCCTGGTAATCGGGCGCGAGGTTCGATGAGCGATAGGCGCCCGAAATCTTCACATACGCTTTGCCGGACTTGACGAGCGCAAGGAGGTCGGCAAATCCCGATTGCTCCAGTCCGAGCGAAGCTTCAAGTCCGCCGAAATGATCGAGCACGGCGGGCACCGGCGAGGCCAGCACCAGATCCTTGATGGCGGAGATCATCGCCAGCGTAGTGTAGAGCTGCACGTGCCAGCCGCGTGCCGTCATGCGCTCGATAGCGGCAGTGAAACGGGCGCGGCCGACATCGGGATTGTTGATGCCGTCGGTCGCCATGTTGATGCGGATGCCGCGAAAACCCTGCCCATGCATTGTGTCAAGCTGGGCTTCAGTGGTCTGGTCGTCGATCACGGCCACGCCGCGCGCGGTGGCGCCGCGCGCCCTCATCCCGAACAGGCTGGAGGAATTGTCGGTGCCGTAGACGCTCGGCGTGACGATCACCACGCGCTCGATATGGAGCGCCTTGTGCAGCGCCGCCATTTCCTCGGGGCTCGCAGGTCCTGGCGTATAGACGCGCCCCGCGAAGAACGGAAATCGTTCGACATCGCCATGAATGTGGGTGTGACAGTCACAGGCATGCGCGGGCATGTCGAAATTGATCGGCGTCGCGGGTTGCGCTGCGCGCGCGTTGTTCTTGTCGGTCATGGTTGCTCCGCCGTCGCGATAGAGGCGCCGAACGATATCACATCAGCCGGGCAATCCCGCCACGTCGCTGCATAGCTGCTCGACCAGCTCCGCAACAGGCCGCGCGCCATCGACGCGGACGACCGGGCAGGGCAGGTTCGCCAGCCAAGCCTCATGTTTTGCGAGACTGCGGCCCTCGCGATCGCCGGCTTCGTAATGCGAGGCCCATTCGACGAACGACTCGGTCTCCTCATGACGCCAGCCGCCCTGCGCGACGGCATCGGCACCGAAATGCTCGGCTTCCCGGGCACGCAGCCGCTGCATGCGAAGCTCGCGCGGCGTGGTCACATAGACGACGAGATCGAACAACGGGACCAGTTCGTCGCCCCAGCCGGTGATGGATCCGCTCAACACCCAATCGAGACGCGGCACGAACATCTCGCGCATCAGGCGGAGACGGTCTGCAGCAGGGCGCGTCGTCTGGTAGGGCGGCGCTGTCGGCAGCCAGAAATAATCGTCGCTGTCATGATGCGGCAGCGCCAGCCGATCGGCCAGCGCGCGGCCAAGCGTCGTTACGCCGGAGCCCGAAGCTCCCATCAGATGGATGCGGCGGCTCTTCATCGGTGTCGATCCGAAGATCTGGGATTACTGCCCCGACGGCGTGCGCAGCCCGTGCCAGGCGTCGCGGACCTGCTGGTAGTGCACTTCGGGCAGATAGTCCGGCGTGTTGAGGCTCAGCGTCTTGACGTCGAGATGGCCGACGGCGCTGAGCAGCGTGTAGGAGGCGATGACGCGGTCGCGCAGCGCGCCGATCAGGCGGGCCCGGGCCTGGATCAGATCGGCCTGCGAGTTCAGAACATCGACGGTCGTACGCTGTCCGCCGGTGGCCTCGCGCTGCACGCCCTGGAGCGCGACGGTTGCCGCCTTCACCTCGGACTCCGAGGCCGAGACCGCGATCTTGGCGCCCTCATTGGCGACCCAGGCGCTGACCGCCGCCGTGCGGGCCTGGTTGCGGACCTGGTCGAGCACCAGCCGGCTCTGCGCCGTGACTTCCTTGGCCTGCCGCGTCTGCGAGGCCGCCTGACCGCCGTCATAGATCGGCGCCGTGACGTTGGCGACGATCGAAGCTTGGTCGGTGCCGAACGTGCCGAGCGTCTGGTCGCTGTCGCGGCTGCGGCTGACGCTGCCCTGGAGGCTGGCGCTCGGCAGCAGCGCACCTTCCGCGACGCGGATATTGGTCGAGGCGACATCGACGTCGAAGCCCGCTGCCATCACCGCCGGGTGTTCGCGGATTGCCATCGCCATTGAATCCTCGCGGCTCTTCGGCAGATAGCGATCAACCACCTCGGCGGGACGAAGCGCGGAGGGCGCATTGCCGATCACCTGGGTGTAGGTCGCCTGGCTCACCGCGAGCGCGACCTCGGCGGCATTGAGATCGGCAAGGCCGCGATTGAGGCGCGCCTCTGCCTGGGCGCTGTCAGTTGGCGTGACGTCGCCGGCATTGAGGCGGCGCTGCGTGATGGCGAGCGTCTCGCGCAGGAAGGCGACATTGGAGCGTTGCGCCTCGACCAGCGACTGGTTTGCCAGCACGTTGGTGTAGGCGGTGACCGCGTCGAGCAGCACGCCCTGGCCGACATTGCGCAGGGCCTCGCGGCCGGACTGCACCTGGAGTTCCGCAACCCGCACGCTGTTGGCGGTTCGGAAGCCGTTGAACAGGGTCTGCGATACCGTGACCCCGATGGTCCAGGGTTTTAGCGTCGCGGTCTGAATGGTGTTGTCAGGTAGCAGATTGCGCACCGCCTGAAGGCCGGCGCTGAGACTCGCCACAATCTGAGGCCGGTAGCCGGCCAAGGCCTGCGGCACGCTCTCGTCCGTGGCGCGCTGCCTTGCGCGCTCGGCATTGAGCTGCGGATTGGTCTGGTAGGCCTTGACCAGCGCCTCCGGCAGGGCCTCCGCGCAGGCCGCGGCGGGCAGAGCGCAGCTCAGCGCCAGCGCGGACCATGTCGCCAGGACAGGACCAACGCCCGATCGACGTCGCGTCGTCACGCGACCAGCTCTGGCGGCACGCCCAATCATGTAATCCCGCAAAACCCCGGCTGTCCGCCCCCGCCGACGGCGGCTCTCTTAACTGTTTACCCAGCGCCGGTCCCGCAGGCAAACTGCCGCGGGGGAAACTCCCATGAAATCCGTGCTTGTTGCAGGTGCGTCACACACCGATCCTGCCACGAATGGGCTATAGGAATTTGGTGGCGCCATCCGATTCCGTCGGGCGCCTGCAAAGCTGTCCGGACACCACGGATGATGCCGAAATTCTTCTCTGATCCAGATGCGCTCGCGGAGGAGATCGTTCGCGACGTCGGAGCAGATCTGGTGATCGGTCTGCCGCTTGGTCTCGGCAAGGCCAATCATGTCGTCAATGCGCTCTATGCACGGGCCTGCGCCGATCCTGACATCAAGCTGACATTGCTGTCGGCGCTGACGCTGGAAAAGCCGAGGCCGAAGGCGCTGATCGAACGCCGGTTCATCACGCCGGTGATCGATCGCCTGTTCGGCGGGTATCCCGATCTGGCCTATGCGGAAGCACTGCGCGAAAACCGGCTGCCGCCCAACATTGAGATCGTCGAGTTCTTCTTTCTGGCCGGACGCTGGCTGCATGTGCCGGTGGCGCAGCAGAACTACATCTCCGCCAACTACACCCATGCGGTGAGCTATCTGCTGGCGCGGGGAATGAACGTGGTGACGCAGCTGGTGGCCAAGCGCGTCGTCGACGGTGTGCCGCGCTATAGCCTGTCCTGCAACACCGATACCACGCTGGACGTGCTGCGCGAGCGCCGCGCCGGGCGTGCATCGTTCAGGCTGATTGCGCAGGTGAATTCCGAGCTCCCATTCATGCCGGGCGAGGGCGATCTTCCGGCCGGCGAGTTCTCCGCCGTGCTGGACAGCGCGGCGACCGACTTTCCCCTGTTTGCGCCGCCGTCCGAGCCGATCTCCGATACCAAATACGCCATCGGCCTGAATGCGGCATCGACGGTCGCCGACGGTGGCACGCTGCAAATCGGCATCGGGCAGATCGGCGATGCGTTGGCGCAGGGACTGATTCTGCGACATCGCGACAGCGCAGCGTTTCATGACGTCGTCACACGGCTGTCGCCAGAGCGGCCGGCCGTTGCGCGGCAAGCTGGTGCCTTTCAGGCCGGCCTCTACGGCCTCAGCGAGATGGTGACCGAGGCGTTCGTCGGCCTGATCGACGGCGGCGTTCTCAAGCGTGCCATTGACGGCGTCGTGCTGCACGGCGCCTTCTTTCTCGGTCCCAAATCCTTCTACCGGGGACTGCGCCAGATGCCGCCGGACCAGCTCGCACGCATCCAGATGATGCCGGTGTCGTTCACCAACGAGCTCTACGGCGAGGAAGACCAAAAGCGCGGCGCCCGCGTCGACGCGCGTTTCATCAACGTCACGATGATGGCGACGCTGCTCGGCGCGGCCGTCTCCGATGGGCTCGACGACGGCGAGGTCGTGAGCGGCGTCGGCGGACAGTACAATTTCGTAGCCCAGGCCTTCGCGCTTCACGGCGCGCGGTCGGTCGTGACGCTCGAGGCGACGCGGCGAGCCGGCGGTGCGCTGAAATCCAACATTCTCTGGCGCTACGGACACGAGACCATCCCGCGCCATTTGCGCGATGTGTTGGTCACCGAATACGGCGTTGCCGATCTTCGCGGCAAGTCGGACGCCGACGTGGTCGCGAGCGTGCTGACAATTGCGGACTCCCGCTTTCAGGATGAATTGGCAAGGGTCGCCAAGGACGCCGGCAAGCTGCCGCGGGGGTACGAGATCCCGGCCGCCCATCGCGAAAACCACCCTGACCGGATCGCGGCAGCGCTGAAGCCCGCGCGCGAGGCCGGATTGTTGCCGCCGTTCCCGTTCGGCTGCGATTTCACCGAGGTGGAGCAGCGCCTGATTCCGGCGCTGGAGATCCTGCAGGGCGCGCAACATTCATCGCGCGCGCTGGCAGGCCTGCTGTGGCAGGGATTGACGCGAAAGCCTGATGCAGCGGAAGAAGCTTGTCTCGCCCGCCTCGGCCTCGATCGCCCGAAAACCTGGCCGGAGCGCTTCTATCGCGCGCTGGTCAGCGCGGCTCTCGCAGAGAGCCGCGTAGCCTAGCCTCACCGGTTCTTGTTCAACGGCTTGCGCTTCTCGATGAACGCCGCCATGCCCTCGGAACGGTCTTCGAGTGCGAAGGTCGAGTGGAACAGATTGCGCTCGACGCTCATGCCCTCGGCCAGCGTGGTCTCGAAGGCGCGGTTGACCGCTTCCTTGGCCATCGCGACGGCGGGGCGTGACATCGACGCGATCTTCTCCGCAGCCGCAATCGTCTCGTCCATCAGCTTGTCGGCGGGCACGATGCGGCTGACGAGGCCACTACGCTCGGCCTCCGCCGCATCCATCATGCGGCCGGTGAGGCAGAGATCCATCGCCTTGGACTTGCCGATCGCACGGGTGAGACGCTGCGTGCCGCCGATGCCGGGGATGGTGCCGAGCGTGATCTCGGGCTGGCCGAATTTGGCGGTGTCGGCGGCGATGATGAAATCGCACATCATCGCGAGCTCGCAGCCGCCGCCGAGCGCATAACCTGCGACCGCAGCAATGGTCGGCTTGCGGCAGCGCGCGACGCGATCGCCGCCGATCGCGGTGAAATCTTCGGAGAACATGTCGATGAAGCCCTTCGGCTGCATCTCCTTGATGTCGGCGCCGGCGGCAAAGGCCTTCTCGCTGCCGGTCACGACGATGCAGCCAATGGCGTCATCAGCTTCGAGATCCTCGACGGCTGCGGCGATCTCGCGGAAGACGCCGAAGGAGAGCGCGTTGAGCATCTTCGGCCGGTTCAGCTTGATGATGCCGACTGCGCCTTTGCTTTCGACGATGATGTGTTCGAACGTGCTCATGCTCCACCCACGCATTTGATTGAGCGGGCAATGTGCCCGCTGGCGCGGATGCCTTCAAGGGGCTGGAACGCGCCAGAAGAGCGCGTCCCGAGCAATCTCAGGCCAAGAAATCAGGCCATGAACATGCGGGCGGCCGAGGCCAATGTCAGCAACGTGCCGACGCCGATGAAGATCTTGCCGATCAGCGAGCTCTGATCCCAGGCCGAGCTCGGCTGGCTGCTCGCCATGACCGGAGCGGGACGGGGCTGCGCGTCGGTCACCGCGATCACCGCTTTCTGCGTGGACGGGGTGTCCTGTTGCAGGGCACGATCGAGGTCGTTGAGCTGGTCGGGCGGCACGACCTGGTTCTCGGCAGCGGGCGTAGCGGCGTTATCGGCTGCGGCCTGCACATTGTCGTTGGCCCGCCCGGTCATCGCCGAGGCTGCAGCCGCAGGCGGCGTATCCGACCCGGCGAGCTGTGCGTTGGCGTTGGCGACTTCCGGCGGCATCTGGGTCGAGGCCGGCGCGTCATTGTCGGCCTTGTTTTCAGCCTTGGCCTCGTCAGCCTGCGGCGCTGCATCCGCGTTATTGGTCTTGTCGGTCTTGTCGTCGGATTTTTGCGCTGTCTTGCTGCCGGTGTGGCGGCGAGAGGCGTGATGCCGCTGCTTGCCCGTATCGGCCTGTTTGCTCGCGCTATCCGGCTTGGCGCTCGTGGCAGAGCTCGGCGCGGCCTGTACCGCGCCTCCGGACAGCAAAAATAGCCCGGCCAGAACAATCCATGCCGCGCGCCCGCTGGCTTTCATCATGTTGACGATCTCCCCAATTCGCCCGTCCCGGATGCGAACAGAGACCCCGGCGCATGACCACAGCGGGGCAAAAAATGGGAATCTTCGGGCCACACCGGGCAAAAAGGCGGCAAACTGGCTGGCGGCGCCGCGCTCCCGGATGCGAGACGGACCGATCGGTGTTATGAGCCTCCGGTCTTTTCCGGTGGGCTCCGGATTCCCTGGCTGCGCCCTGATCACGACTTCGTGATATCAGGGTTGGCGACGTAACAAATTGAAAGAGCGGCCGAATTGCCGTGTAGGAGCGCGCGTGCGCGGACGTGAGGACGAATGGACCGACCTGATGCGGTCGGCCATGACAGGGGATGATGCGGCGTATCATCGCCTGTTGAGAGCGGTCACGCCGGTGCTGCGCGCTGCTGCGAGGCGGGGCCTGGCGCGTGCCGGGCAGCCTCCCGATCAGGCCGAGGATATCGTGCAGGAAATCTTGTTGGCGGTGCATTTGAAACGGCACACCTGGGACAGCGAAGCCCCCTTCGCCCCCTGGCTGTTCGCGATCGCGCGCAACAAGCTGATCGACGCGCTCAGGCGCCGCGGCCGGCGCGTCTTCGTCAACATCGACGATTTCGCCGAGACGCTGCCCGGCGAGGCGCCACAGGAGACCGCCTCGGCGGGCGAGGTCACCGCGCAGCTCAACACGCTGCCGCAGCGCCAGCGCGACGTGTTGCAGTCGATCGCCGTCGACAGTGCCTCGATCAAGGATACGGCGACGAAATTTGCGATGAGCGAAGGTGCGGTGCGGGTCGCGCTGCATCGGGGGCTTGCGGCCCTGACCGCCAAACTACGGGACCACTAGTCATGGATACCGATCAACTCATTCGCACGCTCGCGGCCGACAACGCCCACCGCGCTCCGCGCGTCGGCGCGCTGCTGACCACGGGACTGCTGGTCGCGGCGCCGTTCTCGATCCTGATCTTCGCGACCTTCCTGGGCGTGCGGCCGGATGTGATGACGGCGATGCACAACCCGTTCTTCGATACGAAGTTCGCGGTCACACTGTCGCTGGCGATTCCCGCGATCGTCATCAGCCTGCATTTGTCGCGGCCCGAAGCCCTGATGCGGGGCTGGGGCTGGCTCTTGCTGCTGCCCATCGGTCTGCTCGCGGTTGCGATCGGCAGCGAGGCGATGATGGCGCCGGCCATGCCGATGACGATGCGGCTCGTCGGCAAGAACTCGCGCGCGTGCATGTCGGCGATCCCTGCGATGTCGCTGCCGCTGCTCGCGGGGGCATTGTTCGGCCTGCGCCACGGCGCGCCGTCGCGGCCGGCACTGGCCGGCGCGCTCGCCGGCCTGTTGTCGGCGGGGCTCGCCGCCACGCTCTACGCCTCGCATTGCACCGACGACTCGCCGCTGTTCGTCGCGACCTGGTACACGATCGCGACCGCAATCGTGACCGCGATCGGCGCCGCGGTCGGATCGAGGGTGTTGCGGTATTAAGCCGCGGACGTCGTGTTCTGCATGCGGTGGAAGCGCAGCACCTGCTGCGCGGTGGAGCTACGCAGGGCCTCGTAGGTATCACGCAGCGTCAGCGTGTCGGTCTGCGAGCCGCCCGAGAGCTTTTCGCGCATGGCGATGATCGCGCGCACGGTCGTCCATTGCATGCCGGCGACCTTGGCAAGGATCATCAGGCCTTCGGTGCGGCTCTCGATCATCATGTTCTCGGCGGTCTCGACCGACACGCCGGCGAGGGCCGCGAGCCCGGCATTGGCCTCGTCGAACTTATCCTGCTCGGCGAAGGTCGCGACCTGGAATTCGCTGAGGCGGCCGTCCTCGTGCAGCGATTTCACCAGCGCCCGCGCCATTTCGGTCTGCCTGGTCATGGCCGCGGCGCGGACCCGCTGCGCCGCTTCCTGGACCACGCTCGACACCTCGCTGGCGAGCTCGGGATGAGCCGCTTCCAGCTTCCTGCGAACGCTGAGGGAAGCCTTGGCGACGAGCTTCAGATAATGATGCCGCGGCAAATCGGGCCGCAGGCCGATGCAGGTGGCGAGGTCGTCGTCGCGCTCGGCGCGCGTGACGAGGTCGGTGAGGCTGCTCTCGGAGAGCCTTGCACCGGGATTGCTGACGGTCGACTGCACCACGTCTTCATTACCGCGCGTGACCAGCACGTCGGTCAGCGCCTCCGACAGCACCCGCCGCAGCGAGATCGCCTTGAGGTGCGCCTGGCTCTTGCTGCGCGCGATTTCGATCAGGGTGGTCTCGTCCAGCCGCTCCGATTTAGTCAGCACCGGACCTGCGACCTCGATGACGTCGTCCAGCGCAAGCGTGCGGATGATCCGCGGCGGCGCGGCTCCGACCGGGGCGAGCCGGTCGGCGAGCAGCACTTTTGCCGAGGTCTCGATCTGCTCGATCAGGCATTGGAAGACGTCGTCGAACACCCGGACATGATCGTCGGAATAATCCACTGCGTTGCCCACGAAGAGATCGGTGACGCGGCGCAGCGTCTCGACCCGGCGCGCGACCGTGCCGTGCGCGAGCGCCGACTGCAATTCCTCGAGCAGATTCTCGGATGACTTGACGGTTTTGGATCTCATAGCCCTGTCCTGGAGCGTTCGGTCCGGCGGCGTGTTCTCACGTGCCGGAAACAAATGGATTGGTCAGCTCGTAGCAATGCGGTTGCGCCCTTGCGCTTTGGCGGAATAGAGCGCGCTGTCGGCGCGCGCGAGAAACGTGTCGGCAGTATCAAGGGCGCGCAGCGTCACGACGCCGGCGGAAATCGTCACGCGCATGCCGGGCGAAAATGCGCTCCAGTCGAGCTCGGCGACGATGCTGCGCAGCCGATCGAGCATGCGTGATGCCGCCTCGCTCCCGGTGCCGGGCAGCAGCAGCAGGAATTCCTCGCCGCCATAGCGGCCAAAACGGTCATCAGGGCGAATGTTGGCAAAGATGGTGATGGCAAAGGTCCGCAGCACCTCGTCGCCGACGGGATGGCCGTGGGCGTCGTTGATGCGCTTGAACCAGTCGAGGTCGATCAGCGCGATGGCGCAGGGCGCGCCCGCCTGCCGCGACTTTTCGATCTCTGCGTCGAGCAGGCGCATGATGCAGCGGCGGTTGTAGGAGCCGGTCAGCTCGTCGAGCTCGGCGAGCTCCTCGATGCGCTGATAGGCGGCCTTCAGCTCGATGCTGCGCCGGTACAGGATCTTGCGCAGCGTGGCGCCGAACAGGCCGAGGAAGGCGCATTGGCCGATCACCAGCACGAAGCACAGCATTGAGGCAGTTCGCTGCAGCCGCGTCGCCACCGGCATGCCGATCGGCAGGTCGGAGGCGAGGAAGACGGCCGCGAGCGCCAGCGTCGCGAGTGCCCAGGTCAGCATCGCCTGCACCGAGGTCATGCGCAGCGTGCCGAAGGCGAAGATCAGGAACAGCACGCTGATGAAGGCAATCCCGATCGTCGGCACCGACACCAGGAAGATGAATTGCAGCGCCATATGCGCCGAGATCTGGAAGACCGTGAGATAATGGTCGTTGTGCCGGTCGCCGACGCCTGCCTCCGACATTACGACGAAGATGCCGATGATGGTGACGCCGCCGATCCAGAACAGCGACGGTACGTTGATACGGACGACGCCGTCATAGGCGTAGAGCAGCAGCACGAAGGCGCCGAGCGAATAGCTCGCGACCTGGCCGATATACATCTGCCGCCGCTGCCGGATCCGGCGCACCAGCACGCCGGGCGCGGCCTCCTCACGCGTGAGGACGAGATCCGCGGCCTCTGCGGCACTCCTCTCCGGAAAGGACGTCGCGGCCGTGTTCATGATCTCGCCAATGGTGGATGACAGCCGAAAAATTCTACGTGGCAAGCCTTTAGGTTTGGTATCCTTTTGCACCGAATCCAAGGGCATGCCGCGCGAAGTGAGGGGCCTCGAGCGGCACGGAGTGTTGGTCGGTTAGCCATTGCGGCCGATATCGCGGACCAAATCCTGCGCCGTGCGACATAAACTGCACAGGGCCGTGTCATAGAGGCGCTCGACCGAGCCATCCGCACCAGCCTACAGCCCGTCCGCAAGAGAGTGTTTCTGTATTATGTTACCGTCTTGGAACCAGAGGGCCGACCGCCACGGGTGGGACAAGGAAATTGCGCGTATGTGTGGTAGATCACACAAGTCCCCGTATGACTGCGGTAGGTTGAAGAATTTCATCCCTCCCGTCGAACCGTCCCCCGCATCGACCCGACCAATCTTGCGAGACGGGCTTTGAGCGTGACACAGGCGGCTACGGACGAGGTCCTGATCGCCAGGATCGCCCAGGGTGACCGGCTCGCCATGCAGGTGCTGTACGGGCGGCACCATGTCAGGGTGTACAGGTTCGGGCTCCGGCTCGTGCGGGACGAGCAGACGGCGGAAGACCTCATCAGCGAGGTATTTCTCGACGTTTGGCGTCAGGCCGGCAAGTTCGAGGGCCGGTCCGCCGTGTCCACCTGGCTCTTGGCAATCACCCGATTCAAGGCCCTGTCTGCGCTTCGGCGCAGGAAGGACTTTGAACTCGACGACGAAGCCGCCAACGCGATCGAGGATTCATCCGACGATCCGGAAACGGTGGTGCAGAAGAAGGATACGAGCGTGGCGTTGCGGGAGTGTCTGACGGGCCTCTCGCCGGACCATCGGGAAATCGTCGATCTCGTCTACTACCACGAGAAGTCCGTGGAGGAAGTGGCCGAAATCGTCGGGATCCCGGAGAACACGGTAAAGACGCGCTTGTTCTATGCGCGCAAGAAATTGGCCGAACTGCTGAAGGCAGCCGGCATTGAGCGAGGCTGGCCATGATGGCTTTGAGCAAGAAGATGCTGGAGCAAGAGCCCAGTGAGATCGAGTTGCTGCTGCCGTGGCATGCCGCCGGCACGCTGAACGCGCGCGATGCGCGTCGCGTCGAGGAAGCGCTCGCCAGCGATCCGGAGCTCGCGAAGCAATATGCGACGATCCGCGGCGAATATGAAGAGACGATCCACCTGAACGAAAGCCTGGGCGCACCGTCGGCGCGCGCCATGCAGAAGTTGTTCGCCGCGATCGACGCCGAGCCGGCGCGCGCGACCGGCTCGCTGCCGCCGTCGGCACGCATCGCCGCGTTCTTCGCGAGCCTGTCGCCGCGTACGCTGGCCTGGTCGGCGAGCCTGGGCGCCATCGCGCTGCTGCTGCAGGCCGGCATCATCGGCGCCGTCCTGATGAAGACCCAGACTGCGACCTTCCAGACCGCATCGCTCTCGACCGGCGCGCCGATCACGCGCGAACTCGGGGCGGCTGCGCCCTCGCGGGCGCTGGTGCGCTTCACGCCCGAGGCGCGCGTCGCCGACATCACCGCGCTGCTCGACAATTACCAGGCTTCGATCATCGGCGATGCCAGAGGCGGGATGTTCCGCTTGCAGTTCGACAAGGCCATGAGCCAGGACGAACTCACTGCGCTGCTCGCCAGAATGCAGCGCGAGAAATTCGTCAACCTCGCCGTGGCGGCGCCGTAGGCGCTCCTCACCCATGATGCGCAAGTCCGAGAGTAAGCTGCGAGCCGGCGCCCATGCTTCCTCGGCGGGAGCCGCGATCCTGCTCGCCGCCTGTCTCGGCATCGGCGTGGCGCACGCCCAGGCGATCATGCGCACGCCGACGATCAGCGTTCCCTCCCGCACGCCGACGATCTCTCCAGGCGTTGCGGCGAGAGTCGTGGGAGGCGATCACGGTCCGCACGTGATGCCGACGATTCATAGCGTGACGTCGACTGCTCATACCGTGACGTCGACCGCTCGTATCACGCCGGGGATGGTGCCGACCCCCGTGCTGCCTTACGCGCGTTACTCGCCGAACCTCTACCCGGCCTGCTCCAACGCCTATCGCGATGCCGATGGCGAATGCCTCGGTCAGCCGAATGGCGGCGGCGACGGTTCCGGCAAGACGGCCAGGAAGAGCGTCGGCAAGGGGAGGGGCAACGCCGCGCCCGTCGCCATGACGTCGCGCAGTTTCGCCAATGAATTCGTGGCCGAGATCAACAACGCGCTGTCGCAGACTGAGGCCGACGAACTTGCCCGGCGCCACGGCTTGGCGCGCGTGTCGTCCGAAAACTTCCCGCTGATCGGGGCCACGGTCGGTCTGTTCCGCATCACCGACGGCCGCCCTTACGAGACGGCGCGGCGCGAGTTGGCGGCCGACGCGAATGTGCGCTCGCTTCAGCCGAACTTCCGCTATGTGCTGCAGGATCAGAGGCCGGCGGTCCCGACCGAAGGCGATCCGGCGCAATACGCGCTGTCCAGGCTGCGCCTGCCGCAGGCGCACACGCTGGTGCACGGCGCCAATGTCACAATTGCCGTCATTGATTCAGGCATCGACGCAAAACATCCGGAACTCGCCAACTCCATCGCCGACGTCTTTGACGCGCTCGGCAGCAGCGAGGGCGCCCATGTCCATGGCACCGGCATTGCGGGCGCCATCGTGGCCCATGCCAAGCTGATGGGAAGCGCGCCGGAAGCGCGCATCATCGCTATCAGGGCCTTCGGCGGCACCACCGGCGGTGCGGAGAGCTCGTCCTACATCATCCTGCGCTCGCTCAACTACGCCGCCGAGCACGGCGCCCAGATCGTCAATATGAGCTTTGCTGGTCCCAAGGACGCGGTGATCGAGCGCGCGATCGCGGCAAGCGCCGAACGCGGCCTGGTGTTGATCGCTGCCGCCGGCAATGCCGGCGCCAAATCGCCGCCGCTCTATCCCGCCGCCAATCCCAACGTGATCGCCGTCAGCGCGACCGACCAGCAGGACAAGCTGTTCACCGCATCCAATCGCGGCAACTACATTGCGCTGGCCGCGCCCGGGGTCGACATCTTCCTGCCGGCGCCCGACGGCAAATACCAGATAACCTCGGGCACCTCGTTCTCGGCGGCCTATGTCTCCGGCGTCGCGGCCTTGCTGCTCGAGCGCAATTACACCCTGAAGCCGGAAGCGCTGCGGATGACGCTGGCGAAGACCGCGCGCGACCTCGGTTCACCCGGGCGTGATGATCTCTTTGGCGACGGCGAGCCCGATGCGTTTGCCGCGGTGATGGCCGTTCCGGCCGACAGCACGCCGGTCGCGGCTGCCGCAGCTACAACTAAACGTGAAGATGCCGAGAAGCGTCGCGACGATCCCAACATCCGCGCGATCGAGCAGCCCTCGCTGTCGAGCGCCGACGATAAATCCACGGTTTCTCAGGCGGATAGGCCGGCGGCGCGATAGCGCCTGCGGCAAGATTGCGCGTCGGGCAAAGGTTAAAAAACCGAACGCCGGGATTGAACGTTCAGCCTGCTGACACGACCAAATAATGTGGGAGCGGTCATCCCTCCCCATCAGTCATATTAGGCGCGAGCGCCCATCCACCCCAAGCGCCCATATGGCTCGACCCGTCCGGTTGTCCCCCCGGACGGGTCTTTTCTTTTCGGGCGCCCGATGTCCTGAAGCGTCATGCGAGATCAGCCTGCAGTTGAGACCGCGAGCGCGGCCCCGGCGATGACTCAAGCGACGCCGCCCGGCAGGCCGGCCATGCTTGTGCGAAGCTTGACTCCTAAACTGCAGAAAACGCCCGCGTGACTACGGTGTTTTGTGGCCAGAGCCGCGTCGTTGCTGGACAAGTCAAAACTTTTCCACAAAATATTCACGTCGCTTTGAAATTGATTCGTGTGCGTTGCGTCGCGTCCGTACTCTTCTCCTGACGGGCTGATTTATGACTCATCGCCATGACGCTGGCCAAGGCGCGGCCAGTCGTGAAATTGCGGCACGCTGGTGCGTTCTCGCAGAACAGCGGCTGGAGCATCTCTCCGAAATGTTCGAGACCGGGCGGTGGCGCCGCTACCATTCCGAGCTCGCCTTCCTCGAAAACATCCAGGAAGCCAAGCGCGCGGTCCAGACCTGGCGCGCGCTGGCGAATGGCGAGGACGTCGCCGCGGCCGCTGCGAGCGTGAACTCCGCCTTCGGCTGGTCGCCGGCGACGATGCCGCGCGTGTTTCCGCGCGAGCAGGCCGAGACGGTGCAGGCTCAGACGGTACAGCCAAAGGCCGTGCACATCGTGCCCGAGACCGCCGTTCCGGTCAGGCTCGAGCCCGAGCCCGACATCCTCGCTGAAATCGTCGAGGCCCCCATTGCCCCGGCCGCCCCGATGGCACCGATCGCTCCGCCTGCACGGGTCGCTCCGACAATCCGGATCGCCCCATCCGAACGAGTCGCGCGGATTGCGCCGGCAGCGTCCATCGCATCGTTCCTGCAGACCTTTACACCGCCCGCCGACGAAATCGTCGCGGCCCCCGAGCGTGTGGTCGAGTTCACCTTCAGCCTCGACGGCATCGAGGCCAAGTACCCGCTGCTACGGAATACGTTCTAGGCCGACGCTGCCGAAGCGCGCCGCGTCCTCTCCAACGCCGTCATCCTGACGCCCGGCGCAACGCGCCACGTGGAAAGCCTCGAAGGATGCACGGCACTACTGCCGCACTGCATTCCCGCCCACGACCAGCTGCGCAAAGCGTTGCGCGCCGTCCGCGGACAGATCCGCCGTCACCGCACGTGCGTGGTCGAGGCCGACCACCGCGCCGCGCGGGGTTTCCGAGATCATGTTGTTGTTGACGAGCGCCGTGCCGGCGCCAGGCACGACGGAGACGCCGATGCCGGCCAGTGCCTTGCGGATCACATTGCCTGATATCGCGACGTCGCGCAGGTATTTGCCCCAGCCGGCGACGATGCCGTAGGACGGCGCGTTCTCGATCACGTTACCTGATACCGACGTGTCGGCCTCGATATAGATGCCGACGCCGGCATCATCGTCAGGCGCGGTGCCTATCGGCCGCTTCGGGATCAAGTTGCGGATGATATTGCCTTGAACGACCGCAATACGTCCGCCTTCGTTGAAATTGCAGACGGAGACGCCGACGGCGGCGCCGTCGACGGTGTTGTTGGCAATCACGGCGGCCTCGAACGAAAACTCCGAATAGAGCGCGACCTCGCGTACGTCGCTGACGCTATTGCCTGTGATGTGGATGTTCGAGGCCGAGTTGCCGCGTACGGCGGAGTAGTCGCAATTCCTGATGCGATTGCCGCGCACGATCACGTTGCCGGCGCGGAAAGCGTTGATGGCATTGCCGTACTGGCCGGAGCCGCCCGGGCCGGCCTTGATGTTCTCGATACGGTTGTCGGCGACAAGAGTGCCGTCGTCGCCGATGGCCGTGCGCAGGATCTCGATGCCGTTGTCGTTGGTGCCGACAATGGTGTTGCGGGATACGCTGAGGCCCCTGGCGTCGAACGAGACCACGGCCGTCACGGCGATGTCAGTAAAGATGTTACCGGAGATATCGCCCGAGACCTGCTCCAGCCAGATGCCGCTGCCGCCGGAGCCGGTGATCTCGCAATCGGTGATGCGGACGTCACGCCCGCCCAGGACATGGATCAGCCCGCGCCGCGTCGGCAGCGGAATGCCACCGCCGACGAAAGTGATGCCGGTGAGGCCGATTGAATCGGAACCCTCGCTCTGGATTACCGAGGCCCCGCCGGTGAAGACAAGCTTCGTTGCGCCGCGCACGCCGATCAGCTGCGCTCCACCAGGCAGTCTCAAAAGGCCCGTGCGGTAGATCCCGGGCGGCAGCGCTAGCGGCATCTGCGTCCGCGCGGCTTCGTCGATGGCGCGCTGGAGAACGCGCGTCTGATCCTCGCTGCTGCCCGGTCGCACGCCATATTGGGTCGCATCACGGCCGAGCAGCGACGTCAGCGGCGCCGCGCGCACGGCGTCAGAGGGCATGGCAAGCGCACCGGCAATGCCGGCAGTCGAAGCTCCGATGAGATGACGG
Organism: uncultured Bradyrhizobium sp.; assembly: GCF_936928535.1. Taxonomy (GTDB): domain Bacteria; phylum Pseudomonadota; class Alphaproteobacteria; order Rhizobiales; family Xanthobacteraceae; genus Bradyrhizobium. Next base: position 157,156 of record NZ_CAKZHY010000097.1, read on the forward strand.
CGGTTGAGGTCCATGACGCGTCCTTCGGCGGACGCGGGAGCTGTCCGCGAAAGTTAGGTAGCGCAGGGCGGGGCAGGCTGTGGGGATTGTTGCCGGTAGGGTTAAATGTTTACCGCAAGGGCTATGTGTTCCGCGCCTTTCGTGCCATCTGCACCATCTCCATCAGCATCGCTTCCCCCGCATCCACCAGCTCGTCCAGCGTGATCCGCGGCGCGCCCTTGCGCCGCACGGCGCCGCTGCGGGCAAGCAGCGGAATGTGGATGAAGGCGGCCAGCTTCGGTCCGCCAGCCCTGACATTCTCGATCGCGCGCCAGCTCAGATAGTTGCAGAGATAGGCGCCGGCATCGCGCGAGGGCCGCGCATCGATGCCGGTGAGGCGCGCGGCGCGCAGCAATCTTGCGGTATGCGGACCGAACGTCATGGCGTCCGCATGGCCCGTAATGCCGCGCTTGCTGGAGCGGGTGTTGGCGGCATCGGGCCACAGCATGGTGACGGCGTTGCGCGCGCGGCTCTCGATACGCAGGAAAGGCGTACGCGCCGCGAGCCCGAACATCAGCATCGCATCCGGCTTCAGCTTTGCCAGCACCTCGGGCAATTGCCGGTCAACCGCGGCATAGGTCACCGGAAAGATGTGGCGCGATAGCGCGACATCGTCGAGCGCGGGACGGCGCAGCTGCGCCAGCCGCGCCACCAGCGGCTGGGTTGGATTGTGGGGTGCACCGGGAAACGGTCCGAAGCCGGTCAGAAGAATGCGCAGCTTCTCGCTCATTGCAGCAACTCCAGAATCCGTTCGGCGGCGAGCGCGGGGGTGAGCTGGCCGTCAGCGACGTCTGCCTCGATCTTCTTGACCTTGGTCCGCACCGAGGCCTCGCTGCGCAGCCGCGACAGCATGCGCTGCTCCAGCATCGACCACATCCATTTCACCTGCTGATCGCGCCGCCGTGCCGCAAACTCGCCGGATGCGTTCATCGCCTTGCGGTGATCCAGGACCTTCTGCCACAGCTCGGCAATGCCGGTGCCGGCCAGCGCCGAATAGGTGACGACGGGCGGATGCCAATGCTCGGAGCGGCGGCTGAGAATATGCAGCGCGCCGCGGTAGTCGGCGGCGGTGATGTTGGCGCGCTTGAGATTGTCGCCATCGGCCTTGTTGATCGCGATCATGTCGGCGAGCTCGACCAGGCCCTTCTTGATGCCCTGCAGCTCGTCGCCGCCGCCCGGCAGCATCAAGGCGAGGAAGAAATCGGTCATGTCGCAGACCGCCGTTTCGGACTGGCCGATGCCGACGGTCTCGACCAGCACGACGTCGAAGCCGGCGGCCTCGCACAACAGCATCGCCTCGCGCGTTTTTGCCGCGACGCCGCCGAGTGTGCCCGAGGAGGGCGAGGGGCGGATGAAGGCGTCGGCGGAGGCCGCGAGCCGCGCCATCCGCGTCTTGTCGCCGAGGATCGAGCCGCCGCTGCGGGCCGAGGATGGGTCGACCGCGAGAACGGCGACCCTGTGGCCTTGCTCGATCAGATAGGTCCCGAGGGCATCGATGGTGGTGGATTTGCCGACGCCGGGCGAGCCGGTAATGCCGACACGGACCGCCCTGCCGGTGTCGGGCAGGAGCATCTGCACGAGCTCGCGCGCCTGCGCCTGATGATCGCCGCGCCGGCTCTCCACCAGCGTGATCGCGCGTGCCAGCGCCGCGCGATGGCCCGCGCGAAGGTCGCGGGCGAGCGAGGTGATATCGATGGGTTTGCTATTGGTCATCATGATCTTCGCGTCCAGCTGCTAGCGGCCAGACTCGCGAATGTATCTTTCGGCGCAAGATTTCAGCTGTGGAAGGTGGATTTGAACGATGTCCCAGACGATCTCCGCCTTTGTCATGTGATACGCATGACGTAGCAGATTTCCAAAGTCGATCATCCTGCGCCAGTCGATCTCTGGCTCGGCTCGCTTTACATCATCAGGGATAAATCTCGACGCCTCGCAGACAATCTCGAGAAGACGTTCGATTGCCAGCCGGGTCGTTTTCTCGGCGACAAATTGATCCAACGTGAGGTCCCTCACCGCATTTTCAATGTCAGTGATGGCTTCCAGAATATCCCGCAGCCGGTCTTCCACGGTCGGCGGCATTCAGAAGACCTCGATCAGGTCATCCGCGATCCGATCTGCCATGCGCGGCTTCAGCAGATCTTTGATCGATATTTGCACCTGAAGGCCGAGATGGTCTTCGATCAAATGGAGAGTTTTGAAGTAGTCAAATCGCCGCGAGTCCCCACGCGACGTGGTCTCGACCAGGATATCGAGATCGCTATCGGGCCGTGCATCGCCGCGCGCGCGGGATCCAAACAGGTACAGGCGTGTGATGCCTGAATCTCTCAAGGCGGGCGCAAGCTCCCTGAGCTTCCCGACGAGGGTCTGGAGTGAGATATCGGCGACATCAGTCATAGCCGAAGACTAGCACAGAGGCGTCAACCAGCCCAGCGCCGTCAGAGCTGGGCGGCGCTTCGATGGCCAGGCAAGGGTCTCCCAGCCTAACGGGCGGTGCCGAGGGTTCTGCGTTCATCACGCTTTGGCAAAGCCGGCGGCCTTCATCGCCTGGCCCATCTGGCGATCCGCCTCCTCCATGAAGCTTTCGAAGTCGCTTGCATCCCGCCATACGGTGCCAAAGCCGCGCCCGGTCATGAAGTCCTTGAAGGCGGCGGAGTCGTACACCTTCTTCAGGGCCGCGGTCAGCTTGCTGGCGACTTCAGGGGGTAGGCCCTTCGGTCCGCCAATACCGCGCCACGAGCTGGTCGAATAATCGACGCCGAGCGCTTCCTTCAGCGTCGGGACGTTGGGAAAGCTCGGATTGCGCGCGTGCGCCATGATCGCAAGGCTTCGGGCCTGGCCGGCCTCGATGGTCGCGCGCGCTTCCGGCACCGAGCAGGTGGTGAGATCAATGCTGCCCGCGACGAGGTCCTGCATGGCCGGGGCTGCACCATTCGACGCCGCCCACGCCACCTGGTTCGCCGGCAATCCCATCGCCTGCATCCAGCCGACGAGTGCGAGATGCCAGATGCCGCCTTGTCCCGTGCCCGATGCCTTGAATCGCCCCGGCGGCGCAAGCTTGATGGCCTCCATGAGCTCCTTCGCCGTCTTGTATGGCGAGGAGGCGGCAACCTGGATGCCCGGCGGGTCCTCGTTCATCAGCGCCAGCGGCATGAGGCTCCGCGGCGTCAGATGGGTCACCGCCTGCCAATGCAGCATCGCGATTTCCACGGTGATCATGCCGATCGTGTAGCCATCCGGCGGTGCTGTGGCGATCTCGGCATGGCCGACGACGCCGGACCCGCCGGTAATGTTGACGACGTTGAACGGTTGGCCGAGTTCCTTCTGGAGCAGCGTCGCGATGATGCGTGCGGTCGCATCGGTGCCGCCCCCCGCCCCCCAGGGTACGATCAGGGTCACCGGCCGCGCCGGATAGGCTTGCGCGCGCGCAGGCGAGAGGAGAGTGGAGGTGGCCGCGGCCACTGCAGAGGCCGCGAAAGCGCGGCGCGTGATTACTGGCATCAAGGTTCCCGGCATCGCCCTCGGGAATCGGGCTGGTATCAAGCTATTATTCTAGGCGGCTTTTTGGCGCGACATCAAGACAGCGCCATCTTCAGGGAAAACTCTCGATGAGGAGTTCCCAAGCCCGCCAATGTCCCGATCGTTGCCTTAGAGGGAGGCGTTGGCCTTCAAAAAAGGGCGAGGCCGAGAAAGGCTGCGATCTTCGCGATCGGGGACAGAATTTTTGAAGCGTCGGACACGAATTCAGCGAGAAGTTTCGCGGAACCGGCGACGGCCTTTGCTGCTGTCTCCAACCGGCCTCGATCGGGCGTAGGTTTTGCCGCTTCTTCCGCCAGTTGGTCAATGTGCTCTGAAATTGCGGCTTTGGCTCTGTCCGGAATTTGCAGGTTCGCGAACTCCTGGCGCAACTCGGCGATACAAGAACCGAGCTGCTTGGAATCACCAACCGAAAGAGTCTGGTTCGCAGTCGCGTTTCGACCGACAGCCATCACTTGGGCGCTGACATTCGTCGCGATGACGCCCTCGTTCGAGCTGGTCTTGGAACTCTTGTTCATCGCGCGAGAACCTTTCAGTGCGTCGCGTTCGCATCATGGGTGGAAGCCGCGCTGGCTCCCTGTCCCACGGCCATTGCCTGCGCCGTCACATCGCCGCCCTGAACCAGGATTCCAGAATTGTAGATGGCGAAGGCTTTCTTGCGGAGGTCAGAGATGTCCACGCCATGATCTTCCATGTATCGGCAGATCAGCTCCACGACACATTGGTCGAATGCCTTGATCCCGAAGTCCAGGTCGGTTTTTTGAAAATAATGCTCGAAATTTTCGTCCATGATTTCCCGCCGGGTGCTGTCGACCGCACCGTAGTCAAATAGCGGAGTTGCCTCGATGCTATGTCGGTACTCCGTCTTGAGACGTCGTATCGAGTGCCCGAGCATGGCATAGGCAAGCAAGTTGTACACTTCGCCCAGCACCAGAAACGGACTAGCCATCGCCTCGCCGACGAGGCGGCCGATTTTCGTCCTTAGGCTTCGGTCACTGAAGTGCATGTTGTCGACCGTCTTGAATTCTTTGAACGGCGGCGTGAGCAGGTACCTGCTTGCTTCGATGTAGAATATTCTGCCTCTATGCGTCGTTTTGATCGCATGGGTGAGTATCAGTTCCCCATTCCATCTGATGTCGTGAAAGAGCAGATACTCTCTTACGAGGTCGGGATGTTTCGCGACGACGTCTGCGACTGCCGATTCATTCAGGGTGACGCTTGGTTGCCGGGTCCAGGCGTCGTGAGACAACAATGGCAATGTCCATGCGTCCCTGCCCCGAAGGGCGGCAATCTTCCGTATGACCATATCGCCGAAGCCGCTTTGCGGCAGGTCTTCCGCGATCATTTGATTGATCTGCGACAGCGAGATCGGGACCAGGTCGGGTGCTCCCGTCCCGATCTGCGCGCGCTTTTCCACGTCAACGGTAAACGACCATCTACCTATGGCAGCCCCGGCACATCTGAATGGATCGTAGTCCCTGTAGACGAGCAGGCGCTGCTGATAGCCTCCGATGCCAACGTCCAGTTTTTTGTCGTGTGGCGCGTCCAGCAAGGACGCGACCGTCTCCGGGGTGAAGTGGTCTCTTGAGAATCGTTGAATCGCGCTGCGTTCGCGAGCGCTGTGCCTCATCGTCCAAACGGCTCCGACGGCAAAAACCCCCAGCGCGATAAAAACAAGTGTGTCAGACGGGCGATTGGTCGACACATTGCCGACGTAGGCTGACACGACACCAACGTATGCCATGAGAATGGCCACACAGAATGTGCGATAGGCCAACTCGCCCCGCTCCACCATCCAGGCAAGATAAGTCGTTGGACGCGGATCGAAACCGATTTCCAACGGCGGCGCTTGAACTGGATTCATTGCCTTAAGCAGAAGCTGTCGGCGAAAGGCGGCGCCGCGCGTATAGACTCCCGCGAGAGCCAGCCTCGTGAACTCGCGGCAGTCCTGCCAGGCGAATTCTGAAAAATTCGAACTGCTAAATGTCTTGCCCCGGTCAAGCATGATGCCACTCCGGACAATGTCAAAAAATGTCTATTTCAAAATGCAACCAAAAGTATAGTTTCGGACGGCCCCCCGGTACAATCAAATTTACGCGTGCCGTTGCTTCCGCAAGGCGGCCGCGGAGTTTACGGCGCGCCCTCAGCGTCTCCCTTTGGTCGTGTCCCGCCGAAAATGCGTGCACCTTCAGGCGTCAGGTAGGGCCTCAACGTTTCCCATGGCACGTATGCGACATATTGACCCTCGGCGTAGGGACCGACGGCATAGGGCGGGTAGTGGAAGGTCAGGCCGGAACTCTTGCCTGTCTCGGTCGACGGCGCGAGCGTCACGGCGCCGATCTTGAGCAGGCTCGGCTCAACGCCCTTGAACCATTCCTCGGTCGCGGTCTCGCTTGAGTCGCGTTTCTTCTTCTCGATCTTCAGCGAGGCGATCACGGCTTTGACCATCGCCTTCATGGTTGCGCCATTGTCGGCGGTCTCGGTGAAGAACGGGCGGATCGAGATGCGCTTGCTCTCGGATTTGTCCCACAGCACCGTATTCACGTCCGAATTGGGATGGGCACCATGAGTGTCCATGTAGTCATCGCGCAGGATGCTGACATAGCGATCGGCCACCACGGAGCGGATCGAATATTTGCGTTCGAAGTCCCAGCCGCCGTCCCTGAAGAATTGCGGGTCCTGCTTGCGCGAGGCGGCGGCATCGCCTGCGTTCTTGTCGAGCCACTTCTTGCCTTCGGCCAGGCAATCGGCTGCGAGCGGCGCATCGGCCTTGATCCTGTTGTCGAGAAACACGCGTGCGTCGATGCTCTTGGTCTTGACGGCAGCATCGGGTCTGGGATCGGCGGCGAGGGAAGGGGAGGCAAGGGCGATCGTCGCGACAGCGGACAGGGTTGCGAGCAATCCGGCCCGCACATTTGCACGATGAGACGTCACTTCAATATCCATCAATTTTGCACCCGACCGCCGCTACGGCGCTCGGATGTCTGCATGAACGTAACGACCGTAAGATGAACCGGCGCAGAACGCGCGGTGCGAAACACTGGGACGTGAAGGTTGGTCGCAGCAGCGCGGCCGCGGGTTTGATGGCGTAAGCCGAAAGGCGGCGGAATTACTCCGCCGCCTCGCTATGCCCGAGCCGGGCATTGAGCTTGCGGATCAGCTCCTCGGCCGCGTTCGCGATCACGGTGCCGGGCGGAAATATGGCCTCGGCGCCGGCGGCATAGAGCGCCTCGTAATCCTGCGGCGGGACCACGCCGCCGACGATGATCATGATGTCCTCGCGGCCCTGCTTCTTCAGCGCAGCCTTCAATTCAGGCACGGCCGTGAGGTGGGCTGCGGCGAGCGAGGAGACGCCGAGGATGTGCACGTCGTTCTCGACCGCCTGCCGCGCCGCTTCGTCGGCGGTGGCGAACAGCGGTCCGATATCGACGTCGAAACCGATATCGGCAAACGCAGAGGCGATCACCTTCTGGCCGCGGTCGTGCCCGTCCTGGCCGATCTTGGCGACGAGGATGCGTGGGCGGCGGCCTTCGGCCTCCTCGAAGGCGTCGATCAGCGCCTGAACCTTCTCGACCTGGTTGCCCATGCTGGACGCCTCCCGCTTGTAGACGCCGGTGATCGACTTGATCTCGGCCCGGTGCCGGCCGAATACCTTTTCCATCGCGTCCGAAATCTCGCCGACGGTCGCCTTGGCCCGCGCCGCATCGATCGCGAGCGCGAGCAGATTGCCGTTGCCTTCGCCGGCCGAGCGCGTGATCGCGGCGAGCGCGGCATCAACGTCGGTCTGGTTACGCTCGGATTTCAGCCGCGTCAGCTTGTCGATCTGCAAGCGGCGGACATTGGTGTTGTCGACCTTGAGGATGTCGATCGGTGCCTCGTCTGATGGCTTGTACTTGTTGACGCCGATCACCGCCTGCTTGCCGGCATCGATGCGGGCTTGCGTCTTGGCGGAGGCCTCCTCGATGCGCAGCTTGGGCACGCCGGCTTCGATAGCCTTCGCCATGCCGCCGAGCTCCTCGACCTCCTGGATGTGGCCCCACGCCTTCGCGGCGAGGTCACGTGTGAGCCGCTCGACATAATAGGAGCCGCCCCACGGATCGATGATACGGGTGGTGCCGCTCTCCTGCTGCAGGAACAGCTGGGTGTTGCGGGCAATGCGTGCCGAGAAATCCGTCGGCAGCGCCAGCGCCTCGTCGAGCGCGTTGGTGTGCAGCGACTGGGTGTGGCCTTGCGTCGCCGCCATCGCTTCCACCGTCGTGCGCATTACGTTGTTGAACACATCCTGCGCGGTCAGCGACCAGCCCGAGGTCTGCGAATGCGTGCGCAGCGACAGCGAGCGCGGGTCCTTCGGGTTGAACGGCTTCAGAAGCTTGGCCCAAAGCAGCCGCGCAGCGCGCAGCTTGGCGACCTCCATGAAGAAGTTCATGCCGATCGCCCAGAAGAACGACAGGCGCGGGGCGAAGCGGTCGACATCGAGGCCGGCGGCAAGACCGGCACGCAGATATTCGACGCCGTCGGCGAGCGTGTAGGCGAGCTCGAGGTCCTGCGTCGCGCCGGCCTCCTGCATGTGATAGCCGGAGATCGAGATCGAATTATACTTGGGCATCTTCTGCGAGGTGTACGCAAAAATGTCCGAGATGATCCGCATCGACGGCGCCGGCGGATAGATGTAGGTGTTGCGCACCATGAACTCTTTCAGAATGTCGTTCTGAATGGTGCCCGACAGCTTTTCCGGCGGCACGCCCTGTTCCTCGGCAGCCGCGACGTAGAGCGCGAGGATCGGCAGCACCGCGCCGTTCATGGTCATCGACACGCTCATCTGGTCGAGCGGAATGCCCGCGAACAGCGTGCGCATGTCGTAGATGGAATCGATTGCAACGCCCGCCATGCCGACGTCACCGCCGACGCGCGGATGGTCAGAGTCATAGCCGCGATGGGTCGCGAGATCGAAGGCGACCGAGAGGCCTTTCTGTCCGGCCGCGAGATTGCGGCGATAGAACGCGTTGGAATCCTCCGCCGTGGAGAAGCCGGCATATTGCCTGACGGTCCAGGGCTGGTTGACATACATGGTCGGGTAGGGGCCGCGCAGGAACGGCGCGATGCCCGGATAGGTGTCGAGGAAATCGAGGCCGGCGAGATCCGCCTCGCCATAGGCGGGCTTCACCAGAATACCCTCGGGCGTCAGCCACGGCTCGGCGCTGCCCGATGGCACGGCTGTGGTGGCGCGCTCAAAGGCGACATCGGCGAAATTGGGAATGCGGCTCATGGCTTCAACCATATCATGGCGTTCAATCATGATCCGGATGCTGATGGCTGACGATGGTCGCCATCTTCTCCGGTCCGTAATTCTGCTGTGTGGTCTGGCTCGGCAGGTTGGCGATGCCGACCACCCAGCCGAGGCGGGATTCCGTTCCGTACTGCCGTGTCGGCACCACGTGGTCAGGACGGTCGAAGGCGCCGGTCATGATCTCGATGCGCTCGCCGTCGATGCGGCCGAAGCTCAGCGGCGTGCCGCAGGCAGAGCAATAGCCGCGGTCGGCGATCGTGGAGGAGCGGAAGAACGACGGCTGGCCCTTGGTCCAGACGAAGTCCGTCTTGTTGACATCGGCGAAGGACGCGAACGGCGCGCCGCTCGCCTTCTGGCACATCCGGCAGTGGCAGATCGACACCCGGTTCGGCGCCGCCGAAATCGCAAAGCGCACCGCGCCGCATTGGCAGCCGCCGGTGAGAACGGGTTTGTTCGCTTCGGTCATGCCTGTTCCATCCGCTTATAAGCGTCTTGAAGCGTGGCGAGTGCATCGCCCCCGGCAAACACGAAGCCCGTGACACCGGCCGCGCGCAAGGCCGCCTCAGCCTCGGCCGGACGGCCTGCCAGATAGATATGTCGCGCGCCCGCCGTTTGCAGGGCCTTGGCCGCGGCTTCGGCGTGGTCCGCATAGACCTTGTCGCTGGAACAAAGGCAGGCGAGCGCCGCACCGGAAGCCTTGAAGGCCGCAGCCAGCTTGGCCGGATCGGCAAAACCTTCGCTGTCGAGGGCCTGGATGCCGCCGGCTTCGAAGAAGCTCTTTGCGAAAGTCGCACGTGCCGTAAAATCGGCGGGCGTGCCGAGATTGGCCAGGAACACGCAGGGCCGCTTGCCGCGCGCCTTCAGTGCTGCATCGGAGATGTCGCGCAGCGCTTCGAACGGCTGCGCCAGCCTGATCGGCACGAGGGCGTCGAACTTGTATTTGGCCTCGCCATAAGGCGCGAGCACGACAGGCGTCGCCGTCAGCACGGCCGTCTCGCTGTCGTGCAGGTTCGGAAACTCGCTGGCGCCAGTCAGCACGTCGCGGCGCCTGGCGATGTTGGCCTCGCGCGCCTTGCGCGTCGCAGCCACCTTGCCCTGGAACAGGCCCTGCTGAAGTGCCGCAAAGGCGCCGCCGACCTTCTCGCTCTCTTGAAACAGCGCCCAGGCGGCCTCGCAGAGCTGCGCCGTCAGCGTTTCGATGCCGCCCGATCCCGCCGCGGGATCGCTGACCCTGGCGAGGTTGCTCTCCTCCAGCAACAGCAATTGCGTGTTGCGCGCTACGCGTCGCGCGAACCGATCAGGCAGCCCGAGCGCCAGCGTATGCGGCAGCACGGTGATCGCATTGGCGCCAGCGAGCCCGGCTGCGAATGTCGCAATGGTCGCGCGCAGCATGTTCACGTAGGGGTCGCGCTGCGTCAGCATGCGCCAGGCCGTATCGGCGGCAATGAACAGCGGCTTCGGCGTCAGGCCGCAGGCGGCCTCGACGCGCGCCCAGAGCAGTCGCAGCGCGCGGAACTTGGCCATGGTCAGGAACTGGTCGGCGTCTGCGGCGAGGCGGGCGTAGACCATGCCTTGGGCCTGCTCGAGCGGAACGCCGGCGCCCTCGATCGCGCGCAGATAGGCGACGCCGCAGGCGAGCACGAAGGCGAGCTCCTGCACCTCGGAGCCGCCGGCATCGTGGATCACGCGTCCGTCTGCGGGCGCGAACGGCCCCTTGAAGCCGAGCCCGGCAAGACCCTTGATGCCGCCGGTCACGGCGGGAACGATTTCGTCCCAGCTGTAGGGGCTGTTTCCCCACACTGCGCAGGCCGCGAGCGGATCGAGCCCGAAGCGGATGTCGCAGGCGGCGGGGTCGATGCCGTTGCCCTTCACATATTCCGCGATATGGATCGCGGCCATCCGCGATTGCGGACCGACCTGAAGCTCGAGACTGATGCCGGCATCGAGGTGAATGCCCTTCAGCACCTTTGCAACCGCATCGGCTGTCGGCTCCAGGCCGAAGCCGTGGCTGCCAGCGCCGCCGGCGAACACCAGCGAGAGTCCCGTGGCGCCGTTCTCCAGATCGGTCAGGGCCTGTGCATTCGCCGCAAGCGCATCGGGATGATCGATCCGCTGCATGATCTGCCACGGCGCAGACGCCGGCCGTCCCGCCACCGGTGCGACGCCATGGGCGCGCGGATAGAGCGGTTCGATCTTGAGACCGTCATAGGTCTTGCCGACCAGCTTCTCGAACGGCGCGCCCTTCAGCACGCCGTCGACCAGCTTGCGCCAGTCCGCGTCCGTCGCCTTGGGAAAATCGGCCGCCAGCGGCAGATCGTCAGTCACGGAGGTCATACGGCCAAGGGCTCCCGAACATCTCGATATTCGCAGGCGAATTTGCCACGGCGGGCCGTCCCTGCAAACGGCCGATTTTGGTTAACCGGTATCCGAAAGCCGCTCAATGCCTTGCGTCGAGACGCTGGCAAGGCCGTCACGTACACGAATGCCTGAAATCACGCGCTCCGGCGCGATTTCGGCCAGCGGCACCAGCACGAATGCGCGCTCGAACAGGCGCGGATGCGGCAGGGTCAGGTCGGGCTTGTTCATCGACACATCGTCATAGGCGATCATGTCGAGATCGAGCGTGCGCGGACCCCAGCGCCGATCCTTGTCGCGCGTACGGCCGAATTTCTGCTCGACTTTCTGCATCACGAACAACAGCGCGTGCGGATCGAGGCCGGTCTCGATCTCGACGCAGGCATTGATGAAGGGATCCTGGTCCTCGTCGCCCCAGGGCGGCGTCGCATAGTCCGACGAGCGCGCGATCAATGCGGCCTGCGCCATGCCGCAGATATGGGCGATCGCCTTCTTGAAGGTCGTGCGGACGTCGCCGACATTGCCGCCGAGTGCGATCAGCACGCTCGCCATGTCAGGGGTGCCGCGAGCGCGTCAGCATGACGCCGACATCGTCGAAGATCGCCGCGATCGGCGCATGCGGCTTGTGCACGGTGATCTTCACGGCGCGAATGCGCGGGAAGTGCGCCAGGATGGCATCCGCGACCGCGCCGGCGGCGCGCTCCAGCAGCTTGTAATTGGTGTTCTTGAAGGCCGCCGTCGTGGTCGCCACCACGTCGGCATAGGAGACGGTATCGACCAGGCGGTCGCTGCGTGATGGCTCCGACAGATCGGTGTAGAGTTCGAGGTCGATCACAAAACGCTGGCCGACTGCGGTTTCGTGATCCAGCACGCCATGGCGCGCATGGATCGACAGGCCGGTCACGAAGATCGTATCGGTCATTGCTTGCTCTCGATTGCGTTGGCGACCCGCAGGGCCTGCAGGGTCTCGGCGACGTCATGGGTCCGGATGATCTTCGCCCCCTTCTGCGCGGCGATCAGATGCGCGGCGATCGAGCCGGCGAGCCGCTCTTTCGGCTCCGAGCGCGACACCGAGGCGATGAAGCGTTTTCGCGAGGCACCAACGAGAATTGGCAGGCCGAACATGTCGAGCTCGCGCAAGCGCGCCAGCGCGATCATGCTCTGCTCGGCGGTCTTGCCGAAGCCGATGCCGGGATCGAGCACGATCTTGTCGCGATCGATGCCGGCCTTGGCGGCGATGTCCAGCGAGCGCATGAAGAACGCCTTCATGTCAGCGACGATGTCGATGGCGGAATCGACGCTGTCACGGTTGTGCATGACGATGACGGGCACGCCTTTCGCGGCGACCAGTGGCGCCATACCGGGGTCGCGCTGCAATCCCCAGACGTCATTGGCGATGGCGACGCCCTGGTCGAGCGCAAAGGCCACGACCTCCGATTTCATGCTGTCGATCGAAATCGGCACGCCGAGCGCAACGATGCCTGACAGCACCGGTTTCAGCCGGGCCAGTTCGTCCGCCGCCGTCACCGGCTGGGCGCCCTTGTAGGGCCGGGTGGATTCGGCGCCGATATCGATGATGTCGGCGCCGCCGGCGATCATCGCCCGCGCTCGCGCCAGCGCCTGGTCCGGTGCGATGAAATCGCCGCCGTCGGAGAAGGAGTCGGGCGTCACGTTCAGCACGCCCATCACCGCCGGCAGCTTCCGGCCCACGAGCGTCCGCAGCGTATCTGGCCCGGCCGAGCCGGCCGACGGGACCGATGGGGAGGGCGAGGCATTCATGCGGCCCGCTTTGCGCGGTCGGGGAGGGGGAGTCAAGACGGGATTGGCGGCGGTGTGGGCGACGAGCGCTGCTCTCTGACCGTCACCCTGAGGTGGCCGCTTCTTCAGCGGCCCTCGAGGGGCGACGGCCCGGCTCTCACCGCTTGGCGGCTGCGGTGGCCGTGCATCCTTCGAGGCTCCTCATGGGACACGTTGCGTCCCATGCCTCGCACCTCAGGATGACGGTGACGGAGCGGATGACGGGGAGAGAGCTGCGATCAATACGTGATCTTCGGCGACAGCTTCCTGGCCTTGGCGATGATGTCGCCGACCGACTTCTCGGACGGAAGGATGCGGACGAGCTTCTTGCGATCGTTGGCTTCGCGCATGCTTTGCGCCAGTCTTGCCGGATTCCGATAAGCGAGCTCGCGCACCGTGGTCACGCCGGCGGCGCGGACCAGGCCCACCTTGGCCCGGCCCATGCCGGGAATACGCATGTAGTCGGAGACGTTGGCCCACTCCAGCAACTGCTGCTCGCTGATGCCGGTCTTGACCGAGAGCGTCTTGCGGCCCTTGGCGGTACTTGCGGCTTCCAGCAGTGCGGCGGTGGTGCGGATACCCTGCGCCTTCAGCTTGTTGGCGGCAAAGGCTGGCAGGCCCTCAATCTCGGAGATCGGATATGTCATGATACTCGGTATGAAAAGCGTCGCTCAGGCGAATTGGCTGAGGCCCGGCGTCCCCGCGATGATCTTGCTCATCTGATCCGCTCCGATTTTGTCTCGGCCGAAGCGAAAAAGTTCACGGGCAAGGGTCTGGATGTCGGACATACCAAGCCCGAGGCCCATCAGGCGCGTGCCGACGGCCATGAGGCCGCCGCCCATCAGCCGCGACAGTCCGCCGCCGCTCCTGGATGCCTCGATCGCCCCTTCTGCACCGGGGATCTGGTCGATCAGGGCCTGCACGCTATCGGAAGGACCTTCACTGCGGAGGAATCCCAGGATAATGCCGACGCTCTTTTCAGCGACAGCACTATCTATGCTGGCGTTTGTCGCCAGCTGTCCGATCAGCTCGTCCATATGGGCCTGCCCCTCAGCCGGTTCACATGCCGGAGATTATTTTCGAAAAATGATCTTGAGCCGGTGCGATGTGAAATACAAGCGATGAACGCACGCAACGTTCCGATTCATTCTCGAAGACACGAAAAGTGTTGCAGCGATGCAAGAGCGGAGAGGAAATTCACGAGAATTTGCCGCGGTGCGAATGCGCGCATCCGACTTTTGGCGCATGTCATGCGCGAAGTCTCCGACATCGTCGCATGTCGACAGCGCCCCGAGAGGTTTCAATCGGCCCTTTAATTGCGGATTGATGTCAATTCTCTTTTTGAAGCCATTCGGCAAG
>NZ_CAKZHY010000098.1 GCF_936928535.1 uncultured Bradyrhizobium sp.
CCCCGCCGATGACGAGCAGGAGCATCTGGAGCGAGCCGGTCGGCTTGTCGGCGGGCGCGTCGGCCGAGGCGAGCGCCACCGGGGCGGGGGATTCGGCCGGCTGCGCGCTCGGCTGCTCGGCCGCCGTTGCGGGGGCAGCTGCCGGCTGCGACGCAGGAGCGGGGGCTGCCGTCGTGGTGTCCGGCCAGCGCGTGGCGACTGCCGGCTGCTGCGCTTCGCTGCTCGTGGTCGGCGCGGGTTGAGTTGGCTGCGCCGGAATCGCTGAGGCAGGCGCGGTTTGTGCGGCGCCGCTCTGCGGCGCGATGTATTCGGCGCGCGCATTCTGCAACGATTGCGGCGGCGACGAATCCGGTTGCGGCGCGCTATTCGCGGTCTGCGCGGTGGTTGCGGCTTTGGGCCCCTCGGCGCGCAAATACCAGCATTGCCGCTTGGTTCCGCGTTCGACGCGATAGTGCCAGTGCTGTCCCTGCGGCGCTGCGCCCTTCGGCGAGGCGATACAATCGCTCGCGGCAGGTGCCGTGCTTGCGGTGGCAGGCGCGCTCGGCGCATTCTGCGAGACAGCGGCCAATGGTGCGCCGACAACAATGCTGCCGACCAGCGCGGATATGAACTTTGCGGTGCGGTTGCCCATCCTGGTCTCCCGATTACGCATGACGCAACTCGTTACCTTCCCTTTCTCACCAAAGAGTTAGGTGGCAATGAGCCGCAAATCCGGAGAGGATGTGGCTTGAATCGGGCCTGCGCGGCGTTCGTTCCAGCGCTAATTCAGGCTTTTTTCGTCTTTACTGCTTGGTTGAGGTCCAGGTTCCGCCGCAGCCGTCGGAGCGGCGCCAGGTGCCGGTCCCGCTGCGGCCGGAGAGGCGGCCTGCACTGGTGAAGGTCACGCCCTGGCCTTGTCCGTGCGTCGAGACCGAGCCGCTTGGGCTTACGGTTCCGCTCACCCCTTCGCCGATCACCCGGCCCGAACTGACCACGACCGCACCGCTGGTCGAGCCACCGCAGCCGACACTGGTGACGGCCCAGGCGCCGTCGAAGCTGCCGCCGCCGCCGCTACCGCCTCCGCCGCCGCGCCGCGACGACGAGCGCGGTTCATCGGCGGCCGGCTTGCTCCGGCGTGCCGACGGTGCGGGCTCCGCGGAACGATCCGATCGCGAGCCGGATAGCGATTTCTCGTCATTGCCGATCGAGCCGCCGGCGCTGCCGGATTGCGCGAAGGCCGAGGATGAGGCGAGGGACAGGACGAGCGCGGCGAGGAAAAAAGGGCGGCTAGTATTGTTCGACATGAGCGAGAAATCCATCATCATGAAAAATCAGCGGCAAGATCGACTGCAAGATCAACTGCAAGATCAACGGCCGGAGCCGTCGGCACAGACCGCACCAATAATGCGGCAAGCTTTGCCAGCCTTGCCGCAATCGTCAAGCGCGGCGTCCTTCGCGCGCTGGACGCTGTCGCGCTGGACCAGCGACCAGGACTTGTCCGAGATCGCGAACGCGCCACAGCTCTTGCCGTAGAAGGACAGCTCGATCGCACATTTGGCGCCGGCGCAATTGCCGCGTGCGTCCGCCACTGCCGCGCGCCGCGAGGCGTGATTCCACGAGATACCCCATTTGTTGGTGTCGGGCCCGTAGACGATCGAGCCCCACGGCTTGAGATCTTCCATCTTGCGCATCCGCAGCAGTAGGCCCTCGGTTGCTTCGCCGGTCGGCGCCATGGCAATGCGCTGTTGAAGCTTCGTGATGGCACGCGTCAGTCCGTCGGGCGTATCAGGATCGAAATTGAGCTCGTAGAGCCGCTCGTTCAACTCGCTGAGCAGCGCGGCGTCGCGCAACGGAACGCGGTCGGGATCGGCGCGGAGGCGCTCCGACGGCAGCGGATCTGCCTGCATCGCCGCGACCTGCGGCGGCGCAGTCTGCGTTGGCGGCACGAAATAGAACGTGCCGTCGATCGGCGAGGACGAGACCCAGGGTTGTTGCGCACCCGCGGTAGCGCGCTTCACGGCGAGGCCGACCTGGTTGAAGGTCTGGAACACGTCGAGGCCTGCGGTGCGTACGGTCGTAGCGAGCGCCTTGGTATAGGGGCTGTGACCGTCGCTGCCGTCCTGGGCGACATTGCCGGGCTGGGTCGCATAGGAGATCAGCGTGCCCTCGGGCGCGCGCATCTGCGCCAGGCCCCCCTCGGAGGAGCGCAGGCCGCGCGAGCCGAAGGGGTTGTTGCGGCAGGCGTCGAGGATGACGAGGTTGAGCCGCGTGCCGGAGCCCTGCATCTGCCGCAGCACCAGGTTGACGTCGGTCATCTGGAAGTCGACGTCGGCCTCGCGCGTCGGATTGGCGCCAACGGGCACGAGATAGTTGGAGCCGGCCACCTGCACGCCGTGGCCGGCATAATAGAACAGCGCAACGTCAGCGCCCTGCACCTGTTTCCCAAAGCTCTGCACGGCGATGTCCATCGCGGCCTTGTCGAGATCGAGCTGGGCACGGCCGCCGACCAGCGTGAAGCCGAGCGAGCCGAGCGTGTCGGCCATCAGGCTCGCATCCTTGGAGGGGTTGTCGAGCGGCGTGATGTTCTTGTAGGCGGAGTTGCCGACGACAAGCGCGATGCGCTTCTCGGCCGATGCCGGTTGTGCGGCGGTGAGCGTGGCTGCGACGAGCGCCGCCAGCATCACGACGCGATTGAAAATTCTCGCGTGCATCAATCCCCCCAAAGCAATGACGCCAGTTTATCAGCTGCATGCGTCGGCGGAAAGCGGTGTGAGGGAGAGCAACGACGGGCATGGGGCAAGCGGCCTGCCTTGACATACATCAAGAGCGGCGGCGGGCTGCCTTGCGAGGTATTGGCGTCGCCGCGTCGTGAGGGGCTGGGGCCATGCATCCGCTGTTCAAGGAAATCCGATCCAATCCTCTGCTCTGGATGCTCGTTTTCGTGCCCATTGTGCTTGTCGTCGAGCATGCCGCCCCATCCTCGCACACGACCTTGTTCGTGCTCTCGGTTCTCGCCATCGTGCCTCTTGCTGCGCTGCTCAGTCAGGCCACGGAGAGTGTCGCCGAAAGGACAGGCGATGCGATTGGCGGCTTGCTCAATGCAACGTTGGGAAACCTCACCGAATTGATCATCGCCATCGCCGCGCTCCAGGCGGGAGAATACATGCTGGTGAAGGCGTCGATTGCCGGTGCGATCGTGACGAACTCGCTTTTCATGCTCGGCGCCTCCTTTCTCCTCGGCGGACTTCGCAATCACGTCCAGGAGTACAATCGCGCCGGGGGCAGGCTGTATGCGTCGCTTCTTCTGATGGCGACGATCGCGCTGCTCGCGCCGGCCGCGGTTGCCGAGCTTGATCTGGCGCGAGGCGAGGTGATGGCGCAGAACCTCAGTGCGGCTCTCGCGGTGTTGCTGATCTGTGCGTATGGGCTGGGACTGTTGTTCTCGCTTCGGACACACAAGGAGCTGTTTGCCAGCGAAGACCATGGCGAATCCGGCAGCGGCGGATGGCCGATCGGACTGGCCGTCGGCACGCTCCTCGTAGTCACAGTGCTGGTAGCGCTGGTGAGCGAGATCTTCGTGAGTTCGGTGCAGAAGGCGGGAGGGACCCTGGGATTGAGCCCGGCCTTTGTCGGTTTCATCATCGTCGCGCTGGTTGGCGCCGCGGCTGAAATGGCGGTGGCATTTTCCGCCGCGCGCAAGAACCGGCTCGACATGAGCGTTAGTATTGCGCTCGGGAGCGCATCTCAAATCGCCCTGTTCGTTGCGCCCGTGCTGGTGCTGCTGAGCTATGTCGTCGGCCCAAAGCCGATGGACTTGCAGTTCTGGCCCGGCGCCGTGACCATGGTCATGATCGCGACCGTGACAGCTTGCTTCATCACCAATGGCGGCCGCTCGGCATGGTTTATCGGCGCCTTGCTTTTGTTTATCTATGCGATCTTTGCCATGACCCTTTACATGGTGCCGCCGGGCTCTCACGGCCAGATTTGACGCTTGCGGCGTCAGTTCGATCCGGGCGAAGGCTCATCGCCACACACGCGCCAGCTTCAGCGCCGACATGCCGAGAACGCCGCTGATCAGCCCCACCATCGCGTAGGATTGCGCGAACACGCCGGTCTGGATGAAAACCTGGCAAGCGATGGCAAAGCAGATCGCGGTGAGGAGCAGGCAGGCGCAGCCGGCGATGATCGTGACATAGCGGATCGCGACGGCGATGGGCCTGGCGGGGGATGCGGGCTCTGTCATGCAGGGGGATTAATATGTGGCGGACGGCGCGCGGCTGCGCCGTCACGCACGGGCAGGAGCATCACTTGCTTGCGCAGCTGTCGACCAGCAGACGCCAGATGCGCTGGATCTCGACGGACCTCTGCATCTCGAGCACGTGGTTCTCGGTTGCACGGGGGGAGGAAGCTACGATGCGGAGTTCGCGCGGCGCGATCCAGCGTTCCGAGATCGGATCGTACCATTTGCCGGGAGTCACCAAGGTCGTATCTCCTCTCCATTCCCCCCAAGTTGCCGCGCCTATCCCATGCGCCGATTGCTGGTGTTCTGGGTGAGGTTGCCGTGGGCCGCCTGTTCACGGATGTTCTGTTTCTCGTCGTCGCGATGACCCTTGGTCGTATCGACGGGTACGGTCGGCACGCTGCCGGCGCCCTTATGGCTCTGGTTCTCGTCGGGAACGGGTTGCACGTTCTTTGTCAGCGGCTTCGTCATGCAGTTCAGACTCCGTCGTTGCCTTGACTGGAAGACAACGCGCTGGACACGCAGGGCGTTCCAGCATCGGATCCGAAGTGATCTTGGATGAGGTGGATCGCGTCGCGCCAACTGGCCCCGTCGCCGGCTAACGCTACGTCATGTCGGCGCGAGGCTGCCGCCGCTTGAACTGGAAAGAAGTGCAGCGGAATTTGGACAATGCAGATCAGGCGACGATGTTCCTGATCGCCTCGATCGGGCGCGCCGTCAGGATACGCCTAGCATTTCGCCGAAATGTCTCTTCACCGCGCTGTTGCAGGCGCACGCGCTGGCTTGAAGAGCAGGGGCGTCAAGGATCAGGATCGCACCCCGACGCGTTGCCAGGATACGCCGTGCCTTCAGCATCTGGATGACGCGGCTGGCATAGCTGCGGGAGACGCCGAGCATGCCGGCGAGTTGCTCGTGGGTGAAGGGAATTTCGTCGCGGCCGATATGCTCCTGCGCCGCGATGATCCATTTCGCTGCACGCTGTTCGATCGAATGCGCGGCGTTGCATGCGGCGGTTTGCAGCAGCTGTGCGAGCTGGCAGTCCGCATAGCGCGCGAACAGATCCCGCAGGCTCGCCGATCGCTGCTGGATCTGCTCGAACGCGCGGAGCGGCAGGCGCTGCGCCGTGCCGCCGACCTTCACGATGATGCGCGCATAGGCCAGCGACGGACCGCGCCCCAGGGGAATGCCGATGGCGCCCTCGCGGCCGACCAGCAGGCTTTCCACCTCGCGATCGTCCTCGACCGGAACTGCGAACGACACGAAAGCGGCGTCGCAAGGGAAGTGGATGGCCGTGATGCTGTCGCCCGCATGATGCAGGATGTGGCTGGCGGGAAGATCGACCGGTTGCAAGTGAGGTGCGAGCAACTCGTAATCATGAGCGCTGAGCCTCTGAAGCAGCTCGTTCTGGGGCCGGCCGATCACGCTTGCTCTCTTGGCTGCCGGGAATCGGCACGGAGAGAACCCTACGTTCCCGCGGGGAAACCGACGGTTCCAAAGTGCACACAAGGGCTTACGGGAAATCGAAAAAGATTGGCGGAAAACGCCAATGCCCGCCTCGTGTTGCCTGTGCGCCACGCGCCGAACTCTGTTCTTGGCCGGAGAACACCGGATATGTCGAAAACGGAACACGTGCCCTGCCTGAGCGCTGATGGCCTGCGGCCACTACCCGAGGCGGGCCTCACGCGCCGCCGATTGGCGGTTCGCGCGCCGGTACGCATCGATCGCCCGGTTGGCGAGCATCAGCGGCCGCCGCTCGCCGGTTCTGAGCTGCGCTTCGATCGCGTCGAGAATGATGTCCGCAGAGACATCAGGCGGCCCGAGCTCGCCGGACTTCTCGAGGAAGCTCCAGGCGATGAAGAATGCGCTCTCGACTGTGCAGCGAATGGACATGCGCTGCCAACGCGGTGCGGCCGAAGCCGTTCCGCGCGCAGCGGCAAGACATCTCGCCGTCGGCGACGACTCAGTTCTTCAGCACGATGCGGCCGACCACCTTGCCGGCGCGCAATTCGTCGATCCATTTCTGGACGTCGCCCATCGGCTCCTCGCGCATCGGCGTCGGCTTGATCTTGCCGGCGCGGGCAAGCGCCATCAGCTCATGCGCCTCGGCAAGCGTGCCGACCATGAAACCCTCGACGGTCAGGCGCTTGTAGACCCATTGCACCATCGGCAGCGTGAACTGGCCGCCCATCAGGCCGGAGACCACGACCTTGCCGCCGCGCGCGGCGACTGCGACCGCAAACGCCATCGACTTCTCGTTGCCGGCGAAATCGACCACCTCGTCGAAGCCGCCATCGGTCTCCTTCAGGATACGCTTGATCACGTCGGGCTCGGACGGATCGTAGGCGTTGGCTGCACCGTTCTTCAGCGCAGTGTCGCGTGCGGCCGGTGACAAATCGGCAACCGTGATCGGCTGCTTGAACATTGCCTGTGCGAACGACAGGCCCATCATGCCGACGCCGCCAAGACCGATCAGCAACAGATTGCGCTGGCGCGGACGGTCGACCAGGCGCTTGAGCGCGCCGTAGGCGGTGACGCCCGAGCACATCAAGGTCGCAGCCTGGTTGACGGGCAGGGGATCGTAATCGAGCAGGTATTTTGCGTCGGGCACCAGCACGTGGGTGGCGAAGCCGCCGTCGATGGAGACGCCGAGGAAGCGCTGCTTGGCGCAAAGATTCTCGTCGCCGTTCTTGCAGTCGCGGCACTGGCCGCAACCGATCCAGGGAAACACCGCCTTCTTCGAACCGACGAGGCCTGCCGGCACGTCAGGGCCGACCTCGTCGACGATGCCGGCGATCTCGTGGCCGAGCGTGAAGGGCAGCGTCATGCCGCGCGTGGTGTCGAGCTTCTTGCCGCCGCCGAGATCGGCATAGCCGTCCTGGATGTGCAGGTCGGAATGGCAGAGGCCGCAGCGCTCGATGCGCACCAGCACCTCGGCACCTTGCGGCTTGGGCGTGTCGACGATGGTCTCGCACAGGGGCGCATCGAACTTGACCAGCGACTGCCGACGCATCAACGCCATATTCCTTCCTCCGAAATTCTTGATGTCAGGCTTCGCTGCGTATATCCGCCAATTCACGCGCCATGGCAACAAAGCCGGAGATAGGGATGGTCTCGGCGCGCCGCGTGGCATCGACGCCGGCAGCTTGCGCTAGTCGCGCGGGATCGACGCCCAGCGATTTCAGGCTCTGCCGCAGCATTTTCCGGCGCTGTCCGAAGGCGGCGGCAGCGACCTGTTCGAGCAGCTTGCGATCGCACGGCAGAGGTTCCGCGCGCGGCACCAGGCGCACGACGGAGGAGGTGACTTTCGGCGGCGGCACGAAGGCGGACGGTGCAATGTCGAACAGGATCTTGGTCTCGCAGCGCCAGTTGGCGAGCACGCCGAGCCGGCCATAGGCGTCCTCGTCCTCACGCGCCACGATGCGCTCGCCGACCTCGCGCTGAAACATCAGCACCATCATGTCGTACCAGGGCGGCCAGGGCTCGATGGTGAGCCAGTTGATCAGAAGCTGGGTCGCGATGTTGTAGGGCAGATTGGCAACGATCCTGGCGCGCTCGCCCGCAAGCAGCGGGCGCGGGTCGAAGGTCATGGCATCGCCATGCACGATCTCGAGCCTGTCAGGGTAGCGCGCGGAAATATCCTGCAAGGCCGGGATCGCACGCTCGTCATGCTCGATCGCGATGACGCGCTTGGCACCGAGGGCGAGCAGCGCCCGTGTCAGTCCACCGGGGCCGGGGCCGATCTCGACAATGACGCTCTCTTCGAGCGGAGCGGCCGCCCGGGCGATGCGCGCGGTCAGATTGAGATCGAGCAGAAAGTTCTGGCCGAGCGATTTGCGGGCCGACAGAGCGTGCTGGCGAATGACCTCGCGCAGCGGCGGGAGGTCGTCGATCGCGCTCATCAGCTGTTCGCGGCCGCCATGCGGCTCGCAAGCTTGAGCGCGGCGATCAGGCTCGCAGGGTTCGCCTTGCCGGTGCCGGCGATGTCGAAGGCGGTGCCATGGTCCGGCGAGGTGCGGATGAAGGGCAGGCCCAGCGTGACGTTGACGGCATCGTCGAACGCCACGGTCTTGATCGGGATCAGAGCCTGATCGTGATACATGCAGACGGCGCAGTCGTAGCTGTTGCGCGCGGCTTCATGGAACATGGTGTCGGCGGGCAGCGGCCCCCTGGCGTCGATGCCTTCGTTGCGCAGCACCTTGAGCGCCGGCGCGATCACGGTCTGCTCCTCATGGCCGAGCGAGCCATCCTCGCCGGCATGCGGATTGAGTCCTGATACCGCGATGCGCGGTTGCGCAATGCCGAAGCGGGACTTCAGCTCGGTCGCAACGATGCGCACCGTCGAGACGATCAGGTCGCTCGTGAGCTGGGTGAGGGCATCGCGCAGCGAGACGTGGATCGTCACCGGCACCACGGCGAGCCGCGGCGACCATAGCATCATCACCGGCTGTGGTGCGCGGCCGTTCGCTCCTGCGAGCTCGGCGAGAAATTCGGTGTGGCCGGGATGGCGGAAGCCGGCGCGGTAGAGCACGCTCTTGGCAATCGGATTGGTGACGACGGCGCTGGCGCGGCCTGCGCGGACATCGGCGACCGCCTCGCGGATCGAGACGAGCGCGGCCGGTGCGCTCGAGGCGTCGGGTTTGCCGGGCTCCGCGGTCGCGCTCTCGCCGGTCGCAACGACGGGCAGGGCGTCGGCAAAGGCGGCCACGGCCTCGCTGGGGTTCACCGAGGCGATCTCGATGTCGGCGCCGAGCGCTTTGGCGCGTCGGGCGATCAGCGCCTCGTCGCCGCGCAGATAGAAGGCGGGCAGGCCGAGCTCGCGGCGCCTGAGCCAGGCGGCGATGGTGATGTCGGGGCCGATGCCGGCGGGCTCTCCGAGCGTGAGCGCGAGGGGCTTTGCGGGAGCGGCCATCAGCGGTTGCGATATTCGATCATCGCCGCTTTACGGAGCTCGTCGAGATAGGCCTTCTGGGTCTTCTCGTATTTCTCCACGTACATCTTGTCGCGGATCTCGCGCTTCTTCGGCGTGTCGATCGTGGTCGGCTTGCGGTCGCACAGCACCACCATTTCGATGCCCGCCTTGGTCACCTCGGGCGCGGTGAGGTGGCCGACCGGGGTGTCGTCGAGCACCTTGCGCAGCGCCTCCGGCAGATCGGCCGTGGTCTTGGTGACGCTCTCGCGAATGGTGGCGTTCGGCGTCGAGCGGAATAGCGAATTGGCTTCCTCGCAGCTCCCGATGCGGGCGCGATAAGTCTCGGCTTCCTTCATCCGCGACTCCTGCAAGCCCGCAGACGAGCCGCGTGGCACGATCAGCACGATCGGCTGCATCTTGTATTCGGTGCCCTCGATCTGGAGCTTCTCGGTGCCCCCTTCGCGCACCTTGTCGGCGACGTCCTTCTCGCCGACGATCAGCTTCTCCTTGAACCGGCCACGTACGAGGCTGGTCCAGACCATTTCGGACTTCATGCGGCTCTTGAGGACGTCAGGACGGATGCCCTTGACCTCGAGCGACTTGGTGAGCTGATCGGGCGTGATGCGCATGCGCTGCGCCATACCCTCATAGGACTGGTTGACGTCGGAGACTGTGGGATCGACGCCGTATTTCTTGCCTTCCTTGAGCTTGATCTTGTCGTCGATCAGCTCGTTGATGACGTCCTGCCGGCTCGGCGTCTTCTGTGTCGTCAGCGTATCGAGCTTGGAGCGCTGCTCGATGTCGTAATCGGTAATGGGGTCACCGTTGACCATCACCACGATGTTCTGCGCCCGGGCCGGTGTGCCGGCGAGGACGAGTATGGCGATCAACACGGCGCCGAGGGCAGGAGTGAGGAGGCGGAAAACAGGCAAGGTGGTCGTCATGGTTGTCGCTCGCATGTCAGCCGAGATGATCCTGCGATAGGGATCGCGCGGCCGGCATTTTGGACGGGTTCACTGGATGCCGGTGGAACTGCTGGACGCCGCCGAGTTCGCGATCGTGCGCAAGCCGATCTGGAACATGAACGCGTGGCTCAGCACGGGCGGCGTGGTGCCCGCGGAATAGCTATACGAAGTTACATAGTTCGCCGCCAGCACGAAGCAATCGTCGACATAGCCGGCGCCGAGCACATATTGGTTGATCTTGTTGGCCTGGAGATCCCAGCGCGCCGAGCCCGTCACCACCCAGTTGGTCGCGACCTTGAGCGAGCCCGACGTCAGGATGCCCTCGCGCCGGGTCAGGTAGCCAAGTTCAGGCTGGGCCGCGTAATTGCCGTACAGCATGCTGACCGACCAGCGATTGAAATTGGCGCGGCCTTCCGCCTCGAAGCGCTGGAAGTTCCAGGTCTGCTCGTCCATGCGGGAGCGGACGCTGAACGTATAGGTGCTGTTCGGCGAGTAGCTGGCGCTGGCGACATAATCCGAACGCGGCTTGTCGAGACCGGAATTGATGCCGGTATTGATGGAGTCCTGCACCGCGAAGGAGTTCATGCCGAACAGCTGGTAGGACTGGCCGAACAGCACCTTGATCGCGCCGCCATGGTCGAACTGGGTGGTCGACTGCACGCCGACATTGGCGCGGCCGCCGCCCTCGACACGGTCATAGCCGGAGAACTTGTCGACGCTGAACAGGTTCGAGGCGTCGAACACCATGCTCTGCGCATCCTCGTTCGGAAGCCTGCCGGCATAGGTCTCGTTGGGACGGATGATGACCTGCGCGATCGGCTCGATGGTGGTCGAGCCCCAGGGCTGAACGTTGATGAAGGGATAGCGGTATTCGAGACCAACGGTCGGCATCAGGCGGAACGCCTGGGTGTCGCCGACCGGCAGGTAGTTCGAAACGCCCGGCTGGTTCGAGACCTCGGAGTTGATCGCATCGGCGCGCAGGATCGCGAACGGCGTCCAGATCTCGCCGAACGGATCGGTGTAGGACTTGCGCCACTGCGCCTCCGCCGACAGGCGGGTGTAGGTGCCGGGGAAGCCGCGCAGCAGGCACTGCGTCGGTGTGCGCGCGAGCGGATCGGCCGAGGCCATCGTGCACAGGCCGTTGGTATTGGCCGTCGTCGTGATCGGATCGAACGCCGCGTCGTTACGCGTCAGGTTGACGAAATTCGTCTTGTAGGAGACCTCGCCGCCGAAGATCGGATAGTTGAGCACGTTCGAGTAGTCGATCACGGGATAGATAACCGGGACCTGCTGCTGATTGCCCGAGAAGCTCAGGAAGTACATCGTGCGGGCGTCGAAGAAGCTGCGATTGCCGACGCCGGTCAGATAAAGCTGCGAGATCGCTTCCGTTGGTAGATTCAGGAACGATCCGAGCGGATCGCGATAGGCCGCCAGGCGGTAGTCCGACATGAAATAGTAATCGGACAGAAGAACGCCGTCCCAGCCCCAGACCCATTTGTCGTTCAGCGCGAACTGGCCCTTGGTCTCGACGCCGCCGCGGAACTGGCGGTCGCCGGGCTGGCCGGCGAAATTGCCCGGATTGAGCTGGTCGATGCCGTAGACACGGACCTGATAGGCGCCATCCAGCAGGCGCTGGCGGAACTCGGCCTGGAACAGCACGCCCTGCTTGGAGGTGATGCGCGGGTTGAACGTCGCGTCCATATCGGGCGCAATCGCCCAATAGAACGGGACTTCGACGCCGTAACCGAACGCCGTGTAGGAGGTGAAGCCCGGCATCAGGAAGCCGGTCTTGCGCTTCACGGTCGGATCGGGCGTCGAGAAGTAAGGCATATAGGCGAGCGGCACGCCGAAGAATTCGAGCTGCGCCGTCTCGAAATACAGCATCTTCTCCTGCTGGTCGTGGATGATGCGGGCACCCTTGACCTGCCAGAGCGGGGGCTTCTTCGGATCGTCCCGGCACGGCGCGCAGGCGGTGTAGACGCCGTTCTCGAACACGGTGTAGTTGCCCGAGGAGCGATCGGCGCGGGTCGCGGCCATCCGGGTCTGATCCTCGGTGTCCACGCGCAGCGAATCGACGAAACCGTCGCGGTAGTCGTCGGACAGATCCAGTATCTCGGCATAGGTGATCTTGCCGTCGGCATCCGTCATCCGGATGTTGCCCTCGGCATGCAGCCGCTTGGTCTTCTGGTCGTAGATGACCCTGTCGGCTTCGACGCTGGTGCCGTTGTAGAACAGCTGAACGTTGCCGACCGCCGAGACGCGCGAATTGTTGTAGTCGTAGTCGACCTCTGTCGCCTGCACGAGCATCTGGCCGTCATTGGCGGCCCGCGGCGGCTTCGGACGCGGCGGCAGCGGATTGTAGGTGAAGCCCTGCGCGGCGGCAGGCGCGACCGCTGCAACGTTCATCATTCCGGCCAGCGAAACGGTCGCGACCAGCGCGAGCAGGATCCGACGGACAGACAAGCCGTATCCGTTCGCGCGCACGCGGGTGCGCGACGTCGGTTCAGACACGGGTCCTCGTTGGACGGCAGTCACTAACCGTCCTCCTGGTACAGCAAGGCCAAAAAGCCGGTGAGGCCGCCCACCACTACGGGCAACCACGCCGCAGCGATCGGATGCATCAACTCAGCCTTGCTCAAGTCTTCAGTCACTTTCGACAAAACGTAGAGCAGAAAGCCTGCGCCCACGCCACTCAAAACCATCTTCTGTACGCCACCCATCCGGAAGAAGCGCAACGACACGGAGGCCGCGAGCATCACCATGGCTGCGAGCAAAAACGGCTGTGCCAGTAGCTTGTGATACTGGAGTCGATAGCCGGCTGTCGCGAAGCCCGAACTCTCGGACGAGCGGATGTAGCTCGGTAGTTGCCAAAAGGACACAGTCTCGGGTGTGGAAAAGCTGTTGCGGACCTGCGCCTCGGTCAGCGTCGTCGGAATCTCGAGGCTCGCCTGATCGACCGGCGGGGCATCGAGCGTGAAACGGCGCACGCCCCTGAACAGCCAATGGCCTTGCTCGAGCGTCGCCTCGCGCGCCTCGATCCGCTCCTTGAAGTGCTGATCTGTGTCAAACCGGAACAGCGTGAGGCCTGTCAGCCGGATGCCCTGCTGCTCGCTGCGTGCGGCATTGATGATGGTCTGGCCGTCGCTGGTGACCTGGTTGAGCCAAAAGCCGGAGGCGTCCTGGATGCCGCCGCCGGGCGCCGAGCCGAACAGCTCGGCTTCCATGCGCTTGGAGAGCTCGCGTAAGTTTGCCGACATCGGATTGTAGGCGACGGTGGCGAGCACGCCGATCACCAGCGCGCTGCCGAGCGCGGGCGAGATGAACTGCCAGGCCGAGATGCCGGCGGCGCGCGCCACCACGAGCTCGAGCCGGCGGGAGAGGGCGAGATAGCATGTCATGGCGCCGATCAGCATGCAGAACGGCGTCAGCTTCTCCAGCAGTTGCGGCACCCGGAACAGCGAGGTCTCGGCCACCATGATCGCGGAGGCGGACGCCAGGCCTGAAGTCTTGCGCACCATCTCGATGTAGTCGACCAGCACCAGCAGCAGGAAAATGCTCGCGAACACGCCGAGTGCGGCGACCACGAAGCGGCCGGCGAAATAGCGTCCGAGCGTGTTGGTGAGCATGCTCATGCGGCGGCCGGCCGTCCGAACAGCCGCGCAACCCGCGCGTTAGACCTGTTGATGGCTTCCAGCAGGCCGGGCGGCGGCTCGACCACGATGCCACCGACGATCATCCAGAGGCCGGTGCCGATCGCAGTCACCAGCATCGCATATTGCACGCCGGCGACGAACGGCGTCTTCACGGCCATCACCGAGCAGGCAAAGCCGGCCATGCGCAGTCCGAACACCGCGAGCACCGAGCCGCCGATCGAGAAGTTGCGGCTCTGCCGCGTCGTGCGCGGCGCGCCGAGGAACGCGAAGGTCAGCGCCGCAAAGGCGAACGGGTAGAGCGGCGCCATCAGGCGATCATGCAGCTCCGACCAGAACTGGCCGGGGACCGCCTTGTAGACGGGATCGTCCTGGGACGGCGCGAACAGCTCCCAGAGATAACGCTCGCGAATGCCGAGCGTGACGTCGTGACCCTGATTGCCGAACTTCGACATGTCGAAGCCATAGCGGCCGAATGCCACCAGCGCGGGATCGCGCTTGCCGGCCTCGAAACGTTCGAGATTGCCGTCCTTGAGCACCAGGAACGATCCGTTCTCGTTCTTCACGACCTCGCCGTGCTCGGCGACGATCGAGACGCGCTCATTCGGATCGCGGCGGTCGTCGATGAAGATGCCGGCGAGGATGCCGCCGGGCAGCCGCTCGCGGATGCGGATCGTGAGGTTCTTGTCGAGCTGGGCGAAGCGGCCGGGCTGCAGGATGTTGGTGAGCACGTCGGCGGTGATCTCGGCATCCCATTGCTTGATCCGCCGCATGCCGTCGGGGGCGAGATAGGCCGCGATGAAGGCGACCAGCAGCGCCACCACGCAGGTGGCGTAGAAGAACGGATAGAATAGCCGGAACGGCGAGAAGCCGGCGGCATTCATCACGATGATCTCGGAATCGGTCGCGAGCTTGTTCAGCGTGTGCGAGATCGCGATCATCAGCGCGATCGGCGAGATGATCAGCACCAGCGCGGGGATCACGAGGCTGGTGATGCCGAGGAAGGTCAGGATGGTTTGACCCTGGCTCGTCATCAGGTCGATGCCCCGCAACGCCTGCGTAATCCAGATCACGCCGGTGAGGCTGACCAGGACGAGCGCAAACGACGCCAGCGTCGTGCGGAAAATATACCTGTCAATCGACCCCATGCGCTACCGCACGAATCCCACCAAAGCCCCAACGCGCACACCGGAAATTCCTGATGTCCGACCAATCCCCTGACAGGGATCCCCAAGGCCGGCCAACCACCTCTTCCGGAGGCTTACTTTCTCACTACCATCCCTTTGATCCGTCAACAAAATGGCTGACCCAAGGCACCGTCAATATATGGTTAATATTTCCCTCGATGTGACCTCCACGCCACGGGCGGTGCTTGGCATTGTCAGCGCTTCTCGCCCATAGTGTGGAAAGCAGAGTGAATCGCCGTTCAGCCCAGGCCTCTGGCCGTCCCGGTTGATCGAAAAAAGTCCCATGAATCCGAGGAGTTACCCATGTCCGATGCCATCAAGGTCGGCTTTGTCCCGCTCGCCTCCGCCACCCGTGGCATTCTGGTCGTGTTTTGTGACGAGGCTCTGAAGGTCGGCCCGGCGACGGCCAAGGCGCTCGGCGGTGCTGGCGAACTCGTGAAGCGGGCGGCGGCGGCGGGCTCCTTCAAGGGCAAAAGCGGTGCGGCCCTGGACATCCTCGCCCCCGAAGGTCTCAAGGCCGAACGGCTGATCGTGATCGGGACCGGGAAGGCCGGAGGCCTGAAGGGCAACGACTTCCTCAAGTTCGGCGGCATGGCGGCCGGCAAGCTCAAGGCGGGTTCCGCTGCCATGACCATCATGGCGGAACTGCCTGACGGCGCCATGAACACCGAGCAGACGGTCGCGATCGCGTCGGGCCTGCGCTTGCGCGCCTACAAGTTCGATCGTTACAAGACCAAGAAGAAGGAGGGCGAGGAGGGCGCCTTGCGCGCCGACGTGTCGCTCGCGGTCGGCGATGTGGCGGCGGCGAAGAAGGCCTTTGCCTCGGCAGGCGCAGTCGTCGATGGTGTCATCATCGCGCGCGATCTCGTCAACGAGCCGCCGAACGTGCTTTTCCCCGAGGAGTTCGCGCGCCGCGCGGGCCAGCTCAGGAAGCTCGGCGTGCGAATCGAGGTGCTCGACGTCAAGGCGATGCAGAAGCTCGGCATGGGCGCGTTGCTCGGCGTCGGCCAGGGTTCGGCGCGACCGAGCCGCACCGTGATCATGCGCTGGGACGGGGGCAAGAAGGGCGAGGCGCCGGTCGCCTTCGTCGGCAAGGGCGTCTGCTTCGACACCGGCGGCATCTCGATCAAGGCGGCCGGCAGTATGGAGGACATGAAGGGCGATATGGGGGGCGCGGCCTGCGTCGTCGGCCTGATGCACGCGCTCGCAGCCCGCAAGGCCAAGGCCAACGTGGTCGGCGCCATCGGCCTCGTCGAGAACATGCCCGATGGCAATGCGCAGCGACCGGGCGACATCGTCACCTCGATGTCCGGCCAGACTATCGAGATCATCAACACCGACGCCGAGGGCCGCCTCGTGCTGGCCGACGTGCTCTGGTACGTCGCCAAGAAGACCAAGCCGAAATTCATGGTGGACCTGGCGACGCTCACCGGCGCGATCGTGGTCGCGCTCGGCACCGATCATGCCGGCATGTTCTCCAACAATGACGAGCTTGCCGGGCGTCTGCTCGCGGCGGGCATCGAAAGCGGCGAGAAGGTCTGGCGCCTGCCGCTCGGTCCCGAATACGACAAGCTGATCGATTCCCAGTTCGCCGACATGAAGAACACAGGCGGCCGCCACGGCGGCTCGATCACCGCGGCGCAATTCCTGCAGCGCTTCGTCGACGGCACGCCCTGGGCGCATCTCGACATCGCCGGCACCGCGATGGGCGCGCCCAAGACCGACATCAACCAGAGCTGGGGGTCTGGCTACGGCGTCCGCCTGCTCGATCGTCTGGTCGCGGATCACTATGAGCGCAAATGACGCACGATGACTGAAGTACTGTTCTACCATCTGCAGAACATGACGGTTGAGAACGTCTTGCCGCCGCTTCTCGAGAAATCGCTCGAGCGCGGCTGGCGCGTCGTGGTGCAGTCGACGTCACCGGAGCGGGCCGATGCGCTGGACGCGCATCTATGGACCTATCGCGACGATTCCTTCCTGCCGCATGCGACATGGCGGGTGAACGATGTTGCCGACCAGCCGATCGTGCTGGCGATCGAGGCAGACAATCCGAACCGCGCCAATGTCCGCTTCCTCGTCGACAACGCCGCGTTGCCCGAGGACGCGGAGGGCTATGAGCGCATGGTGCTGCTGTTCAACGGCGACGATCCGGATGCGCTTGCGATGGCCCGCAGCACATGGACGGATTGCAAGACGCGCGGATTTGAGGTCACCTATTGGCAGGCTGACGAACGGGGCCGGTGGCAACGGCGGAATTAGCCGCTTGCAATTAATGATGTCTTGGACTTTCAAGGGCAGATTGGTTTCGGCCACCTTCGTGCCGCAAAGTGATGTTGGGACAATCGCTTAGGGCTGCTGCTTCATGCGGGGAATTCAGGTTATCGTGCGACATCAAAAGCTTCCAAAGTCGCTTCTCGTTGCGTTGGCCGCTGTCGCGCCGCTGCTCGCGGGCTGTGCGGGGGGAACCGATCTCTTGGCGTCTGCCAAGGACGCCGAATGGTTCAACAAGCCGAGCCGCCTGTTCATCAAGAACATTTCGATCGAATCGCCGCCGCTGACCCCCAACAAGCCGGTGGGGGCTGAGGATCTCGTCAGCGCTGACGGCGCATGTCCCGGCATGGCGCCGCCGCCCGGACCTGCCGATGCCAATGCGTCGACGGCGCCGGCGCCGGTGGGCGGCACGGTTGCGCTCGGCCACACCGAGTGCGACGTCGTGCGCGGCATCGGCGCGCCTTCCAACGTCAATCTCTCCAGCGATGCCGCCGGCCGTCGCGTCGCGGTGGTCACCTGGACGACGGGCCCCCGCGCGGGCATCTACACCTTCACGTCAGGGCGCCTCTCCGCGATCGAAGGCAATCCGGAGCCGCCGCCCGCTCCAAAGCCGGTGAAGCCGAAGGCGAAGAAGAAGGCGGCGACGTAACGCGTCCTTGTCCTTAAGGCTGTGCCCATCAACGCGATTGGTTGCGCACGCTTCTCTTGGCCATCAAGCGGCCTTGCGCCCTTTGATCGCGGTCGCGCTGGCATGAACAGTGATTTCTCCCGTCGCGCTTGTCGGCAATCGCGATTCCAATCGGCGTTTCAGCTCTTCTCGCTCGCCATCCGATAGTTTTCCCAAGATGCCGCTCGGGCTGCTGACGACCATCGACAGCCAGTAATCGTCGAAGTCAGCGAATGTCCGCTCGACGACCAGCTCGCGGGTTTCGATCTCGCGCAGGCCAAGCTCCGCCCAAAGCGCTTTGAGCATCTCGAAGCGAGAGATGTCCGCGCTCGGCGGGCGAGCTGCGGGGATGCCGAGGGCATCCAACTCCTCCCACAGCGGCTGCGTCGGCGTGCCGCCCCGCAAAATGTCCCAGGTGTAGGACGCGACCATGCCGCCGGGCTGGGTGACGCGGACCATTTCCGAGGCGCCCTTGCGCGGGTCGGGGACGAAGAACAGCACCAGGGCCATCACCGCGACGTCGAAGCGGCCTGTATCGTAGGGAAGGGCCATCGCATCGCCGATCGAGAGCTCGACCGGTTTTGCCGCAAACTTCTGGCGCGCTGTTGCAATCTGGGCGTCGGAGGGATCGATTGCGCATACCTGCGATGGGCTGGATTTCGCAAGCAGGAGCTCGGTGAACGCGCCGTTGCCGGCACCGACATCCGCCCAGGCGAGACCAGGGCGTGGCGCCAGCCAGTCGAGGAACAGCGTCCCGGCCGATCGGCTCCACGGCGCCATGAAACGCTCGTAAGCCGCGCCGTCGGTGAATTTGATCGGTTCGGGTGACGACATCTGCGATCTCCCTCAAAATTGCCTATTCAAATGATCTTCGCGCCGAAAAGGTCCGGTCTCGATTTGGTAGCACGATAGCCTGATCGTGCGCGATGTGTCGCAGCATTTTGATCTGAACAATTTCCGATGAGAAGTCCGCCTTGCATCTATCGAATGCTAAGCCCGGGCAGCTACAGTATCGCCAGGGCTTTTGGGGGCGGGGGCATGAGGCGGCGCGAATTCATTGCGGGATTGACAGCGGCTGTGGCCGCGCCGTCGGGCGCGATCGCCCAACAATCCAAAGCACCGCGCCGCGTCGGCGTGCTGGTCGGCCTCGCGGCGAATATCGACGTGCCGGTCGCGCGGGCCTTTCTGAAGCCGTTCCGCGAGGCCATGGGTAAGGCCGGCTGGATGGAGGACGGCAATGTGCACATCGACTACCGCTTCGGCGGTGCGTTGTCCGATCTGGCCAGCACGAAAGCGTCAGCCGCCGAGCTCGTCGCGCTCGCGCCCGAGGTGATCTATGCTCAGGGCTTGCCGGCGACGTTGGCGCTGCGTCAGCAGACGACGACGATTCCCATCGTGTTCACGCAGGTGATTGATCCGGTTGGCTTCAAGCTTGCCGACAGCCTCGGACATCCCGGTGGCAACGTGACCGGTTTCGTGACCTGGGATTTCGCGATCGGCGGCAAATGGATGGAATTGTTGCGCGAGCTGGATCCGAAGCTTGCCCGCGTTGCCATCCTCTTCAATCCTGATACTGCGCCTTATGCGCCGGGCCTGGTCGCCGCTGCCAGGGATGCTGCTTCCGGAGTGGACGTGATCGAGATGCGGACGCGCAATGACGGCGAGACCGAAGCCCGGATCGAGGCATTCGGCCGCGCCGGCAATGGCAGCCTGCTCGTCATTCCGGAACCCTTCACCAACGGGCATCGCGATCACATCGTCGCACAATGCGCCCGCTTTCGCGTGCCGGCGCTGAATTCCGTGCTGGGCGCGGTCGATGGCGGAGCGCTGATGTCCTACACATTCGTCTGGGACGAACTCGTCAGCGCACCCGTCGACTACATCGATCGCATCCTGAAGGGCGCATCGCCGCACGATCTGCCGATCCAGGCGCCGCGCCGATATGAGCTCGTCGTCAATCTGACGACGGCCAAGGCGCTCGGCCTCGATGTGCCGCCCGTGCTGCTCGCGCGCGCCGACCGCGTGATCGAATAACTGGCTGCCTGATCGCACTGCTCATATGGCTCGAGGAATCGTCCCCGCCGCGCGCGTCGGGACGGTTCCGGTTGCACGCGATGGAGGCTGCTATCGCACACGACGGCACGCGCTCCTTCGTTTGCCTGAATCTTGCGAACAAGATCGGTGTGCTGTCGCATCGATTGCGACAAGGTTACTTGGGAAAAGTCGCTGGACCTTCCATCGGCAATCAATCCTTACAACATCGAAGTCGCGTCCCTGGGCCTCAAAATCACGCCGGCGTGACAAGTGATCCGGAAACGCCCGATGAGAGAGCGTTCGCAACCGCCGTTGAGAGTCGCCCCCAAGCAAATCTGGAGAGAATCTTCAGAATAATCACGCGCGTCTCAAGCAACGCTTCAAGAATGTCATGTTCGCGCCTGCTACGCATCGAGGGAGGGGCTAGATCGATCGAAGGATGATTTGAATGTCTATTACCTCTGTTTTTTCCCCGGTTACGGGGCAGCTCACGATTTTCGGCGACAGCGCCAATAACGGCCTCGTGATCGGCCGCGACAAGTCCGGACGCATTCTCATCAATAACGGGCACGTGAAGACGCTTGGTGGAGATCCCACCATCGCCAACACCGGCGAGATCGACATCTTCGGTCAGAGCGGTGACGACACGATCAAGGTCGATGAGCAAAACGGCCCGATGCCCGCGGTGCACATTTTCGGCGGCGACGGCAATGACAGGATCACCGGCGGCTCCGGGGGCGATCTGCTGTTCGGGCAGGGCGGTGACGATGTGATCAACGGCGGCGGCGGCAACGATCTGCTGTTCGGTGGTGCGGGCAACGACACGCTCGATGGCGGCAGCGGCAACAACCAGCTGTTCGGCGAGGCCGGCAACGATCTCATGATCTGGAATCCCGGCGGCGGCAGCAACGTTTTCGAGGGTGGTGACGGCAACGACACCGCTCAGGTCAACGGCAGCAATGCCTCCGAGACGTTCACCATCACCGCGAACGGCACCCGCGTGCGGTTCGACGAGACAGGGCCTGCGCCGTTCTCGCTCGATATCGGCACGACGGAAAACCTCGTGCTGCACGCCGGTGGCGGCGACGATGTCATCACCGCGGGCAACGGGCTCGGCAGCCTGATCTCGCTGACGCTCGACGGCGGTGCCGGCAATGACACGATCACCGGCGGCGACGGCAACGACCTCCTGATCGGCGGCTCCGGCAACGACATCGTCACCGGTGGCCGCGGCAACGACGTTGCCCAGCTCGGGTCGGGCGACGATACCTTCATCTGGAATCCCGGCGACGGCAGCGACACCGTGGAAGGTGGCTCGGGCAACGACAAGCTGGTGTTCAACGGCGCCAACATCAACGAAAACATCGACATCTCGGCCAATGGCAGCCGGGTGCGTTTCACCCGCGATGTCGCCAACATCACGATGGACCTCAACAGCATCGAACAGATCGAGTTCGATGCGCGCGGCGGCGCCGACAATATCACCGTCGGCGATCTCACCGGGACCGGCGTCAAGCAGGTGCTGGTCGATCTCGGAGCTATACCAGGCGGAACGCAAGGCGACGGCGCTG
The DNA here is from genome assembly GCF_936928535.1 of uncultured Bradyrhizobium sp. Taxonomy (GTDB): domain Bacteria; phylum Pseudomonadota; class Alphaproteobacteria; order Rhizobiales; family Xanthobacteraceae; genus Bradyrhizobium. The sequence continues at coordinate 21,477 of NZ_CAKZHY010000098.1, forward strand.
CCGATACGGTGACCGTCAACGGCACCAACGGCAATCAGCACATCCAGGTTGCGTCCGCTGGCACAACCGTGACGGTGACCGGCCTGCCTGAGGTCGTGACCATCGCGAATGCGGAATCTGCCAACGACCGTCTGGTGATCCAGTCGCTCGGCGGCAATGACGTGATCGATGCATCGCTGCTGGCCGCGGCGATCGGGCTGACCATCGACGGCGGCGCGGGCAACGACACCATCACCGGCAGCCAGGGCGCCGACACCCTGATCGGCGGCGACGGCAACGACAAGGTCACCGGCGGTCGAGGCAACGACGTTGCACTCCTCGGCGCGGGCGATGACACCTACATCTGGAATCCCGGCGACGGCAGCGACGTCGTCGAAGGCCAGGCGGGCACGGATACGCTGGTGTTCAACGGCTCCAATGTCGCCGAGAACATGTCGATCTCGGCGAACGGAAGTCGTGCGCTGCTCAGCCGCGACGTCGGCGCCGTCACCATGGATCTCAACGGCGTCGAGCACGTGCAGATCGCCGCCGCCGGCGGTGCCGACAACATCACCGTCAACGATCTCTCGGGGACCGATGTCACGCAGGTAGCAATCGACCTCAGCGCCGGTCCTGGCAGTCAGAGCGGCGACGGCGCGGCGGATCGCGTGACCGTGAACGGCAGCGGCGGCGAAGACACCATCAAGGTCACGACCTCAGGCGGATCGATCGTGGTCAACGGCCTGGCGGCGCAGGTGACGGTCGCGCACGCCGATGCCGGCGACGCGCTCGCCGTCAACGGTGGCGGCGGCAACGACGTCATCGATGCCTCCGCGATCAAGGCTGGGCAAGCGTTCAGCCTCAACATCAACGGCGGCGACGGCAACGACACCATCACCGGCAGCGCCGGCAATGATGTCGTGAACGGCGGCCGCGGCAACGATGTGGCCAATCTCGGCGCTGGCGACGACACCTTCGTCTGGAATCCAGGCGATGGCAGCGACACCGTCGAAGGCGGCAAGGGCACCGATACGCTGCTGTTCAACGGTGCCAACGTCAACGAGAACATCAACATCTCTGCGAACGGCGCACGGGTGCTGTTCACCCGCGACGTCGCCAACATCGCCATGGACGTCAACGGGGTCGAGCACATCGACTTCAACGCCCTCGGCGGCGCTGACAACATCACGGTCAACGACCTCTCCGGCACCGGCGTGAATCAGGTCAATCTCGACCTCGGCGCCAATGACGGCGCGGCTGACACCGTGACCATCAACGGGACCGGCGGGAACGACGTCATCTCGGTGACCGAGCATGACGGCATCATCACGGTGTCGGGCCTCGGCCAGGACATCAACATCAGTGATGCCGGCGCGGGCGACAGGCTCGTCATCAACGGCCTCGATGGCGACGATGTCATCACGGCCACCGGCCTGCAGAATGGCATCCAGCTGGTTGCGAGCGGCGGCAATGGCGATGACGTCCTCATCGGCGGCTCCGGCAACGATACGCTGCTGGGTGGGGCAGGCGACGACATCCTGATCGGCGGCCCCGGGCAGGACGTCCTCGATGGCGGCACCGGCAACAACGTCCTTATCCAGGACGGGGGTGCGATGGCGGCCGCGATGCTGCTCAACCAGGCCATGGCGGCGAGCTTCGTTCCCGCAGGCGACGGCCATGGTGCGATGCCGCTGGTCGATCCGCACACGGCGCAGACCCAGACGCTCGCTCCGCCGCAGCACGCTTGATCAGGTGCTCCAGTCTGGAGGACGCCCATGACGGCGAATGCGGTTTCGACTGATACCGGGCTCGACGCGATGCTCACCTTGCTTCATCTGCAGGGTGTGGCGGCCGATCGCGATCAGCTCAGGCACCGGCAAGGTGCGGCAAGCTTTGGCGCAGCGGATATCATCCGCTGCGCCAGGTCTCTCGGCCTGAAGGCGCGAACCTACCGCACGCAGTGGAGCCGTCTGGCGGACACCCCGCTGCCGGCGATCGCGAAGTTGCGCGACGGCAGCTTCATGGTCATCGCCAAAGCCTCGGCCGACAAGGTGCTGGTGCAGTCGCCAGTGGCGCAGCGGCCCGTGTTGATGGAGAGCGACGAGCTGTGCGCGATCTGGGGCGGTGAACTCATCCTGATGGCCCGCCGCGTCGGTCTATCCGATCTCGGGCGCCGGTTCGACATCACCTGGTTCATCGGCGCGATCGGCAAATACCGGCGGCTGCTGGGTGAGGTGGTGGCGGCCTCGTTCTTCCTGCAGCTGTTTGCGCTGGTCTCGCCGCTGTTCTTCCAGGTCGTGATCGACAAGGTGCTTGTGCACCGCTCGCTATCGACGCTCGACGTGCTCGTCATCGGCCTCGTCGTCGTCTCGCTGTTCGACACCGTGCTCGGGATCCTCCGCAATTATCTGTTCTCGCACACCACCAACCGTATCGATGTCGAGCTGGGTGCGCGGCTGTTCAACCATTTGCTGGCATTGCCGATGGCCTGGTTCCAGGCGAGGCGTGTCGGCGATTCCGTGGCGCGAGTGCGCGAGCTCGAGAACATCAGAAATTTCATCACGTCGTCGTCGCTGACGCTGCTGATCGACCTGGTCTTCACGTCGGTGTTTCTGGCGGTGATGTTCGCCTATTCGCCCGTCATGACCTGCATCGTGCTGGCCTCGTTCCCGTTCTACATCGCGATCTCCGCGGTGGCGACGCCGCTGTTCCGCCGGCGGCTGGAAGAGAAATTCCGCCGCGGCGCGGAGAACCAGGCCCTTCTGGTCGAGAGCGTCAGCGGCATCGAGACGCTGAAAGCGATGGCGGTCGAGCCGCAGATGCAGCGCCGCTGGGAAGAGCAACTCGCCGGCTACGTCTCTGCGAGCTTTGGCGTCACCAGCCTCGGGAACACCGCGAGCCAGTTGGTGCAGTTCGTCAGCAAGGTCGTGACCGCGGCCATCCTTTATGTCGGCGCGCGGCTCGTGATCGGTGACGCCCTGACCGTCGGCGAGCTCGTCGCCTTCAACATCTTTGCGGGCCGCGTCTCGGCGCCGGTGCTGCGGTTGGCGCAGGTTTGGCAGGACTTTCACCAGGCACGGCTCTCGATCGCGCGGCTTGGCGACATCCTCAACAGCGCGGCGGAGCCGGCTTACTCCGCCGGCCGCGCCGGGCTGCCGGCGCTGAGGGGCAACATCCGCTTCGAGCATGTCGGTTTTCGCTACCGGCTCGACGGACCGGAGATCCTGCATGATGTCTCATTCGACATTCCGGCTGGGCAGACCGTCGGCATCGTCGGTTCATCAGGCTCGGGCAAGAGCACCTTCGCAAAACTGGTACAGCGGCTCTACGTGCCGCAAGGCGGCCGCGTGCTGATCGACGGCATGGATCTGGTCATGACCGACCCGGCCTGGCTGCGGCGGCAGATCGGAATCGTGCTCCAGGAGAACATGCTGTTCAACCGGTCGGTGCGCGACAACATCGCGCTGGCCGATCCGACCCTGCCGATGGACCGCATCATGGGGGCGGCAAGGCTCGCCGGCGCGCATGACTTCATTCTGGAGCTGCCCGAAGGCTATGACACGGTCGTCGGCGAGCGCGGCTCGACGCTCTCGGGCGGGCAGCGCCAGCGCATCGCGATCGCCCGCGCGCTGGTGACCAATCCGCGCATCCTGATTTTCGACGAGGCCACCAGCGCGCTCGACTATGAGAGCGAGCGGATCATCCACGACAACATGAAGGAGATCGCGAAGGGACGCACTGTCCTGATCATCGCGCATCGCCTTTCCACCGTTCGCGGTGCCGACCGCATCTTCACGCTGGAGCGCGGCCGTCTGGTCGAGGACGGCACGCATGATGCGCTGATCAAAACTGGCGGCCGTTATGCCTCCCTGCATCGTCTCCAAGGAGGTATCTATGAGGTCGGCTAGCACTGTGCCGGTCCGAAAGCCGGAGCTATCGGTCGTTCCATTCAGGCCAGCGAACGGCCGGCGCCCCGAGGAAACTGCGTTCCTGCCGGCGGCGCTGGAGATCACCGAAACCCCGCCATCGCCAATCGGCCGCGCCATCGCGTTTGCGTTGATGGCGCTTGTCTGCGTGGTGTTCGCATGGTCCGCCTGGGGCACGATCGACATCGTGGCGTCCGCGACCGGCAAGGTCGTGTCGAGCGGGCGCAGCAAGGTGGTGCAGCCGTTCGAAACCGGCGTGGTGCGCGCCATCCATGTGCAGGATGGCCAGGCGGTCAAATCGGGCGACGTTCTGATCGAGCTTGATCCGACCGTAAATGCCGCCGAGCGCGACCATCTGCACGACGACCTCATGGCCGAACGGCTCAACAGCGCGCGCCTGCGCGCCGCGCTGGCCGCCGGCGAGGATGGATCTGCCGATCTTGTTCCGCCCGATGATGCCGATCCCTTGCTGGTTGCGACGCAGCAGCAGCTTCTGACAAACCAGGTCGGCGAGCACCGCGCCAAGCTCGCGGCGCTGGCAGGGCAGGAGGCGCAGAAGAACGCCGAACAGCAGACCATCGTGGCGACGATCCACAAGCTGGATGCGCTGCTGCCCGTCACCGAGCAGCGCGTCGATATCCGCAGGACGCTGATGGAAAAGGAAATCGGCTCCAAGCTGACTTATTACGAGACGCTGCAGCTCCAGATCGAGCAGCAGGAGGAGCTCGGCGTCCAGCGCAGCCGCCTGAAGGAAGCCGAAGCTGCCGTCGCTGCGATCCGCGAGACCCGCATCCAGGCCGTGGCGGAATATCGCAAGGGCCTGTCCGACGAGCTCGCCAAGAGCGAGCAGAAGGCCAACGGCCTCGCGCGGGACCTGATCAAGGCGGAGCAGAAGACAAAGCTCCAGCAGCTGACGTCGCCGGTTGACGGCGTAGTGCAGCAACTTGCTGTCCACACCGTCGGTGGCGTGGTCACGCCGGCGCAGTCGCTGCTCGTGATCGTGCCGTCGGATACGCATCTCGAGATCGAGGCGATGATCTCCAACCGCGACATCGGCTTCGTCGAGGCCGGGCAGGGCGCCGCCATCAAGATCGACACCTTCAACTTCACCCGCTACGGGCTGCTGCAAGGCCGGGTCGTGAGCGTCTCGCAGGACGCCATCATGCGCGACCGTCCGCCGGAGCGCGGCGATCGTTCGCCGGGCGCGCAACAGGCGAGCAGCGAGCCCAGCGGGCAGGAGCTCAGCTACAGCGCGACCATCGCGCTCGATCGCACCCAGATGCAGGTGGACGATCGCCTCGTCAGCCTGGCGCCGGGAATGGCGGTGACAGCGGAGATCAGGACCGGTTCGCGCACCATCCTGAGCTATCTGCTATCGCCGCTCCAGCGCTATCGGCACGAGATCATGCGAGAACGCTAGGATTCGTAGATTGGTAAATAATTTCAATAGCTTAATTTCTGTGGCCGCGACGTTGCCGGCCGCCGCGTCCTACTGTGCATGGGGTTGTTTTGCAGTTTGATCTAGCCCGCCGCCTCGTCGAATTGCGCGCTCGCCTCGAGCCACTGTTCCTCGGCACGCGCCAGCGCGTCTGCGGCATTGGCGCGCGCCTTCGACAACTGCGCGGCCTGCTTGGGATCCCGCGTAAAGATATCGGGGAGGGCGAGTGCAGTGTCAATCTTGGCGATGATCTCGGTGACCCTCGCGATCTCGGTCTCGGCTTCCGCGATGCGCTTCTTCAGCGAGCCGCGATTGTCCGATTTCGGACGCTGCGGCTTTTCGATTTGAGCGCTGCGTTCGCGCGGCGAGGCTTCCGCATTGCGCGCGGACAGCACCAGGCGACGATACTCGTCGAGGTCGCCGTCGTAAGTGGTCACGGTGCGGTCCGCGACGATCCAGAGCTCGTCGGCGCAGGCCTCGATCAGATAGCGGTCGTGCGAGACCATGATGATCGCGCCGGGAAATTCGTTGATGGCTTCGGCAAGCGCAGCGCGGCTGTCGATGTCGAGATGGTTGGTCGGCTCGTCCAGGATGATCATGTTGGGGCCGAAGAAGGTGGCGAGTCCCAGCAGCAGCCGCGCCTTCTCGCCGCCTGAGAGCTTTCCCGCCTTGGTGTCGGCCGCCTTGCCGGAGAATCCGATCGCGCCGGCGCGGGCGCGCACTTTTGCCTCAGGTGCCTCGCTCCCCATCAGCTTGCGGACATGGTCGTAGGTCGAGGCGTCCTCGTTCAGCTCGTCGAGCTGGTGCTGCGCGAAATAGGCGATCGACAGCTTGTCCGCGCGCGTGACCTTGCCGGAGAACGGCGCGAGACGTCCGGCGAGCAATTTGACCAGCGTCGACTTGCCGTTGCCGTTGGCACCGAGAAGCGCGATGCGGTCGTCATTGTCGATGCGCAGCGTCACGCGGTTCAGCACCGGCATGGCCGGATCGTAGCCGACCGAGACGTTGTCGACGGCGATGATCGGGGGCGACAGCAGTTTCTCCGGCGCGGGGAAAGTGATCTCGCGCACGTCCTCCGTCACCAGCGCCGTGATCGGCTTCAGCCGCTCCAGCATCTTCACGCGAGACTGGGCCTGGCGCGCCTTCGACGCCTTGGCCTTGAAGCGATCAACGAAGGCCTGCAGGCGGGCGCGTTCGGCTTCCTGGCGCTTGACAGCTTTGGCGTCGAGCAGCTCGCGCGCGGCGCGCTGCTCCTCGAAGGAGGAATAGCCGCCCTTGTAGAGCGTGAGCTTGCCGCGCTCCAGATGCAGGATCTGGTCGACCGAGCTTTCAAGCAGGTCGCGGTCGTGGCTGATCACGATCACCGTCCGCGGATAATGCGCCAGATGATCCTCCAGCCACAGCGTGCCTTCGAGGTCGAGATAATTGGTGGGCTCGTCGAGCAGCAGAAGGTCGGGGGCCGCGAACAGCGTCGCAGCCAGCGCGACGCGCATGCGCCAGCCCCCGGAGAATTCGGCGCAGGGGCGCAGTTGGTCCGCGGTGGAAAAGCCGAGACCGGAGAGGATCGCGGCAGCGCGGCTCGGCGCCGAATGGGCGTCGATGTCGACGAGCCGGGTCTGGATCTCGGCGATCCGGTGCGGATCGGTGGCGGTGTCGGCCTCTATGAGCAGGGCTTCACGTTCGAGGTCGGCCTTGAGCACCACCGAGATCAGGCCTTCGGGCCCGTTCGGGGCTTCCTGCGCCAGACTGCCGACGCGCCAGCGGGGTGGCAGGGTCACCGAGCCGTGCTCGGCTGCCAGCTCGCCGCGGATTACCTTGAACAGCGTCGATTTGCCGGTGCCGTTGCGTCCAACCATGCCGACGCGTGCGCCGGGCGTGATCTGCACGGAGCCGCTGTCGATCAGGAGACGTCCTGCGAGACGGACGGAGAGGTCGGTGATGGTTAGCATGCGGCCTTGTCACCGCAGGCGCGATCAAACGCAACCCGATTTTTCGCAACCCGATTTTTCGTCAGTGCGTGTCGAGGTCGCGCTTCCTCAGCTCGTTCAAAAGCTGCTCGAGATGAACAGGGAGCCGGGGTTCGGGGCGAATGCTCTGCTGAAGCCGTTCGCCCACGGCATCGCAAATCGAGCGGCTGGTGCGCCGGTCGATCTGTTCGCTGTCATTGGCAAGAAGGCCAGCCATATCAGGGTTCCGTGTTTTCAAAGTAACGACACGGTACCAAGTCATTGGCCCCCAAATTGGTTTCGCCAAGCGTTGGGGATGGCTGGCATTCTAGTAAAAATTGTATGAATTCGCAGTATCTGCCCAAATATAAGGCCCCAGTGGGGGGAACACCGGGGCCTCTCTTGGAAGGTACTGCAGGGGGGAACAGTACCTCAGGTAATCCAGGAACGTGCTGTCGGGCTCAGTAGCAGCGGTTGATCAGCCGCCAGCGGGGTCCCCAGGGTGTCGGGACCAGCCGGCGCACGTAGCAGCCGCCGTAACCGTAAGCGACGGGGGCGGCGTAGACGCGCGGTCCGCCCCAGCCCCAGCCACCGCCGTGATACCAGCCGCCATGCCAGCCCCAGCCGCCATGCCAGTGAGCGGAGGCGGAGGTGGGAGCGAGCGCGGCCCCCAGGGCGACCGCGGCGACTGCAGCGAGCGAAAGTTTCCTCAACATGGTGATCTCCTCGAGACTGCCGGCGCGGGGCTATCGCGTCGATGGAAAGGCCGCCGAAACGGTCCGCCTCGGCAAGGAGGCTTTGGTTTCGATGGAGCTGACGATATGCCAGCGAGGCTGAACCAAACCCTGACAGTGCCTTCAGATTGGGTTCATCTGGGTGAAATCGTTGTAATCCATGTTGGAATCCGGTCGGGATTCGGGTCTTTGCCTGCGGCGAAACGGCCGTGCGGCCGTTCCGGCACTCGCTTGCCGGATCGCGAAGGCGCCGATATAAGCCCCGCAACTCCGACCCACCCTTTTTCTCTTCAAGGACAAGATCATGGCCATCGAACGCACTTTCTCGATCATCAAGCCCGACGCCACCGCGCGTAACCTGACCGGCGCCGTGAACGCCGTGATCGAGAAGGCGGGCCTGCGCATCGTCGCGCAGAAGCGCATCCGCATGACCAAGGAACAGGCCGAGACCTTCTACGCTGTTCACAAGGCGCGCCCCTTCTTCGGCGAACTGGTCGAGTTCATGACCTCGGGCCCGGTCGTGGTCCAGGTGCTGGAAGCCGAAGGCGCGATCGCCAAGTACCGTGACGCGATGGGCGCGACCGATCCGTCCAAGGCTGCCGAGGGCACCATCCGCAAGCTCTACGCCAAGTCAATCGGCGAAAATTCGGCTCACGGCTCGGACGCTCCGGAGACCGCCGCGATCGAAATCGCGCAGTTCTTCTCGGGCAACGAGATCGTCGGCTAACGAGCCGATAGGGTAAGTCGACAGGGGACTCATTGTGAACTGGCTCGGGCAGATCTTCGATCCCGCCACGATCGGGGCATTCTTCACCCAGTTCCGCAATGAGATGGCCGAGCCGACCTTCTGGATTGCGGTCGGCAAGATCATCTGGATCAACATCCTGCTCTCCGGCGACAACGCGCTGGTGATCGCGCTCGCCTGCCGCGGCCTCTCGCCGCGGCACCGGCTGTGGGGCATGGTGCTCGGCGCCAGCGCCGCCGTTCTGCTGCGCATCATCTTCACCGGCGTCGTCGCAAGCCTGATGGCGCTGCCGTACCTGAAATTGGTCGGCGGTCTCGCGCTGATCGTGATCGCGGCAAAGCTGCTGGCGCCGGAGAATGAGGAGGAGGACGTCGAGTCCGCCTCGCATCTCTGGCAGGCGGTGCAAATCGTCGTCGTCGCCGACATCATCATGAGTCTGGACAACGTCATTGCGGTGGCGGCTGCGGCCAATGGCAGCGTGCCGCTGTTGGTCCTCGGCCTTGCCATCAGCGTGCCGCTGATCGTTGCCGGCGCGGCGCTGATCATGGCGCTGCTCGCGAAACTGCCGATCCTGGTCTGGGCCGGTGCGGCACTGCTTGGCTGGATCGCAGGTGAGGTGATCGCAACCGATCCCGGCATCGAGCCGAAGCTGCATTCGCTGTTCGACGGCCCATTCGGAGCGTCGCTGGACCAGATGCTCGGCACTCTGCATATTCCGCCGCAATTTGCTCATGGCGGCGAGGGCGCCGAATATCTCTGCGCCGTGCTCGGTGTCGTCGTCGTGTTGCTGGTTGGCGCGATCTGGCGCCGCCGTAGCATGCATGCCGCCGCGTTGGAGGCCTCCGAGGCGCACGCCAAGGCGTCGGCTGAGTAAGATCTAGCGTCTCACGATTGAACCGGATCGCCCGATCAGGCGGGCGAGCTGCTTGAAGCGGCTGCCGACGCGGTCAGCGACGAGATCGCCGAGCCTGTGCTCGAACACCAGCATCAGGTTGCGGCCCTGGCTGCGGAAATGCGTGGCGGGCAGCACGCCCGGACGCGCGGCCGAGATCAGATGCGCGACGCGGAACGCCGCACCCAACAGGCGGGCGCGCTCGAGCTGCGCCGGCGTCAGCAGCTCCTGCATGGTCAGCGGCGGCTGGTTCTCTTCGCTGAGGCCCGCATAGCGATAGAACACCGACAGTCCGACGAAGGCTCGCTCGCGATGGTCGATCGCACCGAAATTGGCATTGACCACGAGGCTCAGCGTCTGCTCGCCGCGATGATCAGGATGGACGCGCCAGCCGATGTCGGACAGAAGACAGGCGGTGTGGCGCAGGCGGCGATCCTCCTCCGTCTCGCGCAGCTTCACCACGCGCGCGAGGCGATCGGTCCAGGCAATCAGCTCGCGGGCGTGTTTTGCCGAGCGTGACAGCAACTGGTTCAGCTCTTCGGCCGCGCAGATCAGGCCGTCCTTGTTGCGCTCGGTCTCCGGGAGCTTCTCGTGCAGCAGGCCTTCGCGCACGCCGAAGGTCGAGAACACAATGGTTTTCGGCTTTGCGACGCGGATGATGTGCTCGAGCACGAGCGCTGCATAGGTGAGGAGCGGGCGCCGCGCATCCGCGACGACCTCGATGTCGGCGAGCATGTCGGCGGCGGCGAGGCGCCGCAGGCGGCGAGCGAAATCGAGCGCCTCGGTCGCGGGTATGGAATAGCCGTGCATCACCTGGAGCGGATAGCCGCTCTGGATGATGTGGATACGCGCAAGCGCGCGCCAGGTGCCGCCGACGGCGTAGAAGGTGCGGCCGCGACCGGCAGTGAGCTGGGGCACCTCGTCGATCGCCTCGCGCACGATGCGATCGGCGCGCTTGAGCGATTTATGAGCGAGGTCCTGGAGCGCGAGGCCGCCGAGCGGCAGCGTCACGCCGCTGCGCACGCTATTGCCGCGGACGTCGATCAGTTCGAGCGAGCCGCCGCCGAGATCGCCGACGATGCCGTCGGGACGGTGAATGCCGGAGATCACGCCGAGCGCCGACAGCTTTGCTTCGCGCGGTCCCGACAGGATCTCGATCTTCACCGCGCAGATGCGCTCGGCTTTCGCGATGAAGTCGGGGCCGTTGGAAGCATCTCGGCACGCAGCGGTCGCAATCGCGAACACGCGGCCGACCTGCATCACGCGGCACAGCGCGCGAAAGCGCTTCAGCGAGGTCAGCGCCTTGTCGACGGCGTCAGGTGCGAGCAGACCGGTGCTCTGCACCTCGCGCCCGAGCCCGCACAGAGTCTTCTCGTTGAAGATCGGAATCAGGCTCCGCGCCAGCGCCTCGTAGACGACGAGACGAACCGAGTTGGAGCCGATGTCGATGACCGCGACGCTAGCGCCACGCTTGCGCGGCCGTTTCACGGCAAAAATCCTTGGTCAGGACTGATGGCGTTCGTTTCGGCGCGTGAGACGGCGCGGCGAGGATTCCTTGAGCGACTTTCCACGGCCAGACAGACTCGGATTTGTCATGAAGTAGTTGTGCACGTTGAAAGGCTCTTCGCCCTTCGCGGCCTTCATACGCGTTGAGGACCCGTCCGGCAACAATTGCCAGCTCTGCTCATTGTCCTTCAGGTTCGCGACCATGATCTGTTCGAGAACCTGCTGATGCACCGTGGGATTTTGCAGCGGACACAGCACCTCGACACGGCGATCGAGGTTGCGCGGCATCATATCGGCCGACGAGATATACACAGCCGCTTTCGCGCTCGGCAGGCCCTGGCCCATGCCGAAGCAGTAGATTCGGCCGTGTTCCAGGAATCGTCCGATGATCGACTTGACGCGGATGTTCTCGGACAGGCCGGGAATGCCGGGACGGAGGCAGCAGATACCGCGCACCACGAGCTCGACCTGCACACCGGCCTGTGAGGCCTCGTAGAGCGCGTCGATGATATCGGGATCGACAAGCGCATTCATCTTCATCCAGACCGCGCCGGGCTTGCCGTGACGGGCGTGCTCGGTCTCGCCCTGGATGTGCTCGATGATGCGCTTGCGCAGGGTCAGCGGTGACACTGCCATCTTTTCCAGATCGCTCGGCGCGGCATAGCCCGTGATGAAGTTGAACACGCGCGCGGCGTCGCGGCCGATGGTCGGTTCCGAGGTGAAGTAGGACAAGTCCGTATAGATACGCGCGGTGACCGGGTGATAATTGCCGGTGCCGGTATGGACGTAAGTGGTGAGGCTGCCGCCCTCGCGGCGCACCACCATCGAGAGCTTTGCGTGCGTCTTCAGCTCGAGGAAGCCGTAGACGACCTGCACGCCGGCGCGCTCGAGGTCGCGCGCCCAACGGATGTTGGCCTCTTCGTCGAAACGTGCCTTCAGCTCGATCAGCGCGGTGACGGATTTGCCCGCTTCGGCGGCCTCCGCGAGCGCGCGCACGATCGGCGAATTGTTGGAGGTACGGTAGAGCGTCTGCTTGATCGCGACGACGTCAGGATCGCGCGTCGCCTGTTGCAGGAACTGCACCACCACGTCGAAGGATTCGTAGGGGTGATGGACGATCAGGTCCTTCTGCCTGATCGCAGCGAAGATGTCGCCGCCATGCTCGCGCACGCGCTCGGGATGGCGCGGCACGTAAGGAGTGAATTCGAGGTCGGGCCGGTCGAGACGCGTCAGCTGCGACAGCTCGTTCATGGCGAGCACGCCGTCGACCAGGAACACCTCGTCGTCGGCCGCCGACAACGCATGCTGGACGAAGTTGCGCAGCTCCTCCGGCATCTTGCCGTCGATCTCGAGCCGGATCACCGATCCGCGGCGGCGGCGCTTCAGCGCGGTCTCGAACAAGCGGACGAGGTCTTCGGCCTCTTCCTCGATCTCGAGCTCGGAGTCGCGGATGATGCGGAAGGCGCCTTGGCCGTGCAGGCTGTAGCCGGGGAACAGGCGGTTGATGAACAGGCCAGTGGCCTGCTCCAGCGAGATCAGGCGGACCTTGCCCTCGGCCGGCAGGCGGATGAAGCGATCGATCTTGCCGGGCATGCGGATCAGCGCGTTCATCGGCTTGCCGTCGGCTTCGCGCGTGAGCTGGAGCGCGATGGTGAAGCCAAGGCTCGGGATGAACGGGAAGGGGTGGGCCGGATCGATCGCCAGCGGCGTCAGCAGCGGGAACACGTTGTTGAGGAAATACTCCTCGAGCCAGGTCCGCTGCGCTTTGGTGACATCCTTGCCGTCGACCAGCACGATCCCGACTTCGGCCAGCGTGCCGCGCAGCTCGCGCCAGATCGCCTGCTGATCGCTGGCCAATTGCGAGACGGTCCGGTTGATCAACGCCAGTTGCTCTGACGGGGTCAGGCCGTCGGGCGCCCGCTCGGCAATGCCCTCGCGGACTTGCGCCTTGATGCCGGCGACGCGGACCATGAAGAATTCGTCGAGGTTATTTGCCGAAATCGACAGAAATCTCACCCGCTCCAGCATCGGGTGGCTGGGGTTGACCGACTCCTCGAGAACGCGACGGTTGAAATGCAGCCAGGACAGCTCGCGATTGATGAATCGCTCGGGGCTTGAGGCGATCGCCGGCAGGCCCTCGGTCTCCGTTGCTTTCTCTTTTGTTTCAATAGCTTGCGCGGAGTCCATGAGAAGTCGGTCCATCCAGTTCGCCCCAGTTTGCGACTTATCCGCAAAACCGGCGGGAGCATGTGTTAATGCGATGACGTTTCGATGACATTGATGTTCCGCTACCGCGCGACGTCAAGCGGGCCCAAGGGAGATCTAAGGGGAGGTCCAACCAGCGCCCGGCGGTCAGGTGTCCCTAAGCAGCTCGGCGGCCAGCGCCCTGGTGACGGGGCGGCCGAGCCGCAGTGCCTCGCTGTCCAGCCGCTCCACCGCGCGCCGCGCAGCGGCCGAGGAGCGCTCCAGCCGGGTCGCGAGGTAGCTCACGACAGTCTCGTCCACGGTGAGCTGTCGATCGGCGCAGAACTTGACAATCAGGCCGCGGAACAACTGGTCATCCGGTGGCGCGAGCGAAATCACGGGGATCGTCCGAAGCCGAGAGCGCAGGTCGCGGAGCTCGACCTCCAGTGCTGCAGGCGCCTCTCGTCCAGTGAACAGCACATAGGCGCCGTCCTCGCGGGCGAGGTTCATCAGGTGGAAGAGGGCGCGCTCGTCAAAATCCCCAGCCTTGAGATCCTCGACCACCAGCGCGCCGGTCGCGAGCGCGCCGGGGACAGTGGGGGCGCTGAGCGCATTGGCCGTGGTCGAGCGAGCGCCGGCCTCCTCGGCCCAGATCGCGGCAAGATGACTCTTGCCGGAGCCTTCCGGGCCGGTGAGACACATGATCCGGTTCGGCCATTCCGGCCAGCTGTCGATGAGGGCAAGACCGGCGGCATTGGCAGGGCCCTCGAGGAAATTGTCCCGGCTGAGGCTCTCCGCATGCGGAAGCGAAAACGCCAATTGTCGGGGGTGAACGCGGCCTGCCACGCTTGCTTTGCTCCGTGCCGGCGCGCCGGCTTGGTTGGAAGAGTCGAGATATCCGGCGGGAGTTGGCCTTTTGCGGGGCCCTTTCTCCCTCATTTGGCTTCGATCGTGCTCATGTGCCGCAGCCACTCAACGAGATAGAGCGACACCGAGGAGAGCGTGAAGATCGTAACGAAGCCCATCAAGATGATATCATAGGGCGCCGGCCTGAAGCCGAAGGCAAGTGCGGCCAGCACCAGCGCGGCGTAGGCGACCTGCGCCACTGTGTTTAGCTTGGATACTTTCGACGGTTTCATCTCGACCGGCTTGTCGAACAGCCAGGACACGATCACGGCTGTGACGATCATGATGTCGCGCGACACCACCAGGATGACGATCCAGCGTGGGATGTCACCCCAGATGCCGAGCGACAGGTAGATCGACACCAGCAGCGCCTTGTCGGCCAGCGGGTCGAGCAAGGCGCCAAGCTCGCTCGTCATGTTGAAGCGCTTGGCCAGAAAGCCGTCGACGGCGTCGCTGATGCCCGCGATGAGGAAGACGGCGAACGCCACCTCCATTTGGCTCGACACGATGGCCCAGACGATGATCGGGACCAGCATGATGCGGCCCAGGGTAATAATGTTCGGAATACTCACACGGCGCTTCCCGGCACCCGACCTGACCTTGAATCCGGCCTCTAAGAGGCTGAACCGGTTGATATCTCTACATAGTATAAGGCGGGGCGCCACGCTTGCCATTGCGCGTCCCCGGAATTCGACGTAACCAGCCGCAAACCCACTGGAAATCGGGCATGACCGACCGCAAAAACGGCCTCACTTACGCCGATTCAGGCGTCGATATCGACGCGGGCAACCGCCTGGTCGACCTGATCAAGCCGATGGTGCGCGCCACCGCACGGCCCGGCGCCGATGCCGAGATCGGCGGATTCGGCGGCCTGTTCGACCTCAAGGCGGCCGGCTTCAAGGACCCTGTCCTGGTCGCGGCTACCGACGGCGTCGGCACCAAGGTCAAGATCGCGATCGAGACCGGCCTGCATGGCGGAATCGGCATCGACCTCGTCGCCATGAGCGTCAACGACCTCGTGGTGCAGGGCGCCGAGCCGCTGTTCTTCCTCGACTATTTCGCCTGTGGCAAGCTCGATCCGGAGGCCACCGCCGCCATCGTGGCAGGCGTCGCCGAGGGCTGCCGCGAATCCGGCTGTGCCCTGATCGGCGGCGAGACCGCGGAGATGCCCGGCCTTTACAAGGACGGCGACTACGACCTCGGCGGCTTTGCCGTCGGTGCGGCCGAACGCGGCACGCTGCTGCCGCGCAAGGACATCGCTGCGGGTGACGCCGTGATCGGCCTCGCCTCATCAGGCGTGCATTCCAACGGCTTCTCCCTGGTGCGCAAGATCGTGGAACAGTCCGGCCTCGGCTTCGAGGCGCAGGCGCCGTTTGCCCCTGTCATGACGCTCGGCGGGGCGCTGCTGACGCCGACGAAGCTCTACGTCAAATCCTGCCTGAGGGCGATCCGCGAGACCGGTGTGGTAAAGGGTCTCGCCCATATCACCGGCGGCGGTTTCACCGACAATATTCCGCGTGTGTTGCCCGCACATCTTGGCGTCGGCATCGACCTCGCGCGCCTGCCGGTGCTGCCGGTGTTCAAATGGCTGGCCGCGCAAGCAGGCATCGCCGAGCTCGAAATGCTGCGGACCTTCAACTGCGGCATCGGCATGATCGCGATCGTCGAGCCCGAAAAGGTCGATGAGGTCCTGCGGGTCTTCACCGATGCCGGCGAGACCGTGGCCCAGCTCGGCACCGTGATCCCGGCCGAGGGCGAGCACCGCGTCGTCTATAACGGCCACCTCGACATGGCCTTGTGATGACCGGCGCTGTGATGAAACGGCGCGTCGCCATCCTGATCTCCGGCCGCGGCTCCAACATGTCCGCGCTGATCAAGGCAGCCAGCGCGGCGGATTTTCCGGCAGAGATTGCGCTCGTCATCTCGAACAAGGCAGACGCGCTCGGGCTCGAAAGAGCCAGGGCGGCCGGCGTGACAACCGAGGTGATCGAGAGCAAGCCGTTCGGCAAGGATCGCGCCGGGTTCGAGAAAGTGCTGCAAGCCGCGCTCGATGCGCACGGCATCGAGCTGATTTGTCTCGGCGGTTTCATGCGCCTGTTCACGGCCGAGTTCGCCAGGGCCTGGTACGGGCGGATGCTCAACATCCATCCCTCGCTGTTGCCGTCCTTCCCCGGCCTCGACCCGCATGGCCAAGCCCTGCGCGCCGGCGTCAAACTGTCTGGCGCGACAGTGCATTTTGTGATCCCGGAGACCGATGCCGGTCCAATCGTGATGCAGGGTGCGGTGCCGGTCAGCGACCACGACACGGCCGAGACGCTGTCGGAGCGCATCCTCGAAGTCGAGCACCGCATCTATCCAGCGGCGCTGAGCCTGCTCGCGACCGGCAAGGTCGAGATCGAGGGCGATGTCTGCAAGACGGCCGGGACCGCGGCGTCAGAGAATTTTCTGATCGCGCCGGTGGCGAACTGAAGCGCACGCGCGTTTCGTCGCTCCAAACAAATCCCCCGGCAGAGCCGGGGGCATCGTCATGATCTCTCGTGCTTGGCTTTGAGAGAAGTCAGGAGACCTTGAGGTTCTCCGCGGATGCCTTGCCGCGGTTTTCCACAAGGTCGTACTCAACCACTTGGTTCTCATTTAGGGTCGAGAGTCCGGCGCGCTCCACGGCCGAGATGTGGACGAACACATCTTTGTCGCCGCCGTTCGGCTTGATGAACCCGTAGCCCTTGGTTGGGTTGAACCATTTGACGGTGCCCTTTTGTGGCATCGTTAGTCTCCTCCGCTAGATACTAAAAAGACGCGGCCGCTTTTTCGCGTGCCACGTCACAAACGGGCTTCCGGAAGTCTGTTCGAGTCTTGAGCCTGTCGCGAAACGCACAGCCGAGCGGCCAATTCCGATTGTGTACGATATTCCAACACGAAAACCGGGCGCTAGCAAGCTGGGTGCAAACTTCAAGACCGCGCCGGAGACGTCCCGCTGCAATTTGTGACCTGTGGCCGCGGAACCACAATCGGAGGCAATCACCCGGGCGACAGCACGCGGACCGGTTGACCCCCAATGGCAGTTCAGCACAAATCGTCGCACCTGCGCGTCTCGGGTGTTGTATTTTTGCGGGCCGCCATTTTGCTTCGGGATTTAGTCGTCATGTGCTGCACGCGGCAGCCCACCGGGATACGGCAGACGATCGGGCTGGACCGTATCCGCCGGATCGTGACGGCGATTGCCATGACACTCGTGTTTGTTGCGATGTTACCGGCGATGGCGGCCTTCGCGCAGACCCCGACGCCGACTTCGTCTCCGACACCCACACCAACGCCGACGCCCACCCCGACACCGTCGCCGTCACCTTCGCCGACCCCGGGCGCGACGTCGGCCAACGCCAACCAGTCGGCGGGCAACAGCGCGCTCAATCTGGGTTCGAATTTTCTGGAGCGGCTGGGCGGCCAGGCTTCAAGCGGCATCAACCGGACCTCGCGCTCCAATCCCGGCGGCGGCGGTGCGTCGGAAAGTGCAGAGGATCCGCGCTACCGCACCTGGTATGAGGGGTACGGCATTTCGGTCCGCACCGACCCACAGGGCGATTTCGTCGGTGACAAGCGCACGACGTTCGGCGGCGTCGCCGGCTTCGGTGCGCGGGTCGCGCCGGGCGTCAATCTGGGCTTCTCCGTCGACCAGAGCCACACCGACATCGACGTGCCGCTCGCGCTTCAGTCGGCGACGCTCGACCTGACGCAGATCGGCTTCAACGGTTCTATCGACAAAGGACCTTGGACCTGGGCCTTCGCCTTGGTGCACGGTTTCGGCAAGGTGCGTACCGGCCGCGATACCGGCTTCGGCCTTGCGGTCGCGGGCTATCACGCCACAGTCGACGGTGCGCTCACCGAGATCAACTATTACTGGACCCAGGATCAGATGCGCATCGTGCCGAAGGGCGCACTCGAATATGTGCGCGCCACCAGCGCGGCATTCCAGGAGGCCGGGGGGCTTGATCCACTCAACGTCGGCTCGAGCGCGATCTCTCGCGCGCGCGTCATGATCGGCGCCGAGGTCGGGCGTTACTTCATCTTCGACCGCAAGATCCTGGACCTCTCGGCCTACGGCAAGTTCGTCGACAATTTCTACCAGGACCTCGGCTCGGTGCAGGTGAGCCTCGGCACCCAGAACATCGTCGTCCCCGGCATCGGCGAGAGTCGGTACGGCATGGACGCCGGCGCCTCGGCGTCGCTGAGCCTGACCAACACCGCGCGGCTATATGTCAATTACGACGGCAAGTTCCGCAACGAGCTGACATCGCACCAGGGCACGCTCGGCTTCGAATATCGCTGGTGAAGAGACTGCTCGATCCCACTCAGATCGGCGTCGCCGCAACATATCCGGACAATCCAAAGCCTTCTCGGGCCGCCGTCATCATCGGCACCAACGCGTTCGGATGAATGAACTCGTCGCGGAAGCAGGGATGGGTTTTGGGATCGAAGATCTTCTTCAGCCAGTCGACTACGATCTTGTGCCGCTCGGAGGCGCGGAACTCCTTGTGATAGGTGAGCCAGAGATCGGCGTGGTGGCTGACACCGAGGTCGACGGCGACCAGCGGAACACCGAGCGCGATCGACACCGTCGGCAGGAAGCCGATGCCGGCGCCGCGCTCGACTGCATAGAGCACGCCGACGGACGAGTTGGTCTTGATCCCGACGATACCCTCGAGCGATTTGAGCCCCAGGACGCGCGCATAGGCGCCGTCGTCGACCTGGGGCGCGTTTTGCTTGACGATGCGATGGTTCGGCA
The DNA here is from genome assembly GCF_936928535.1 of uncultured Bradyrhizobium sp. Taxonomy (GTDB): domain Bacteria; phylum Pseudomonadota; class Alphaproteobacteria; order Rhizobiales; family Xanthobacteraceae; genus Bradyrhizobium. Next base: position 40,513 of record NZ_CAKZHY010000098.1, read on the forward strand.
ATTCGGCAAGCGTCGCGGGGAGGCCGTAGAGGTTCGCATATTCCCTGGAGACGAAGGGGTAGATGTGCAACCGGCCGAGCTTGGCGACGATGAGATCGGGATTGGTTGGTGGCTCGAACTGGATCGCGATGTCCGACTCCAGTCGCGCGACGTCGGCCTGCTCCATCGCGCAACGCAGATCGACGGTGATCTTGCGATAGGTCTTCTGGAAATCGATCAGCCGCGGCAGGACCCAGAAATTGCCTGGCCCTTCCGTCACCGCAACGCGCACGGTGCCCGACATATCGCTGGATGAGCGCGAGGCGCGGCGGAAGACGTTGAAGGCGTGACGCTCCATATGCGCGACGTCGGCGATCATCGCGGTGCCTTCGTCGCTGAGCGTGAGCCCGCTCTGGTCGCGCAGGAAAAGCTTGCAGCCGATGCGCTCTTCGAGCCGGTCGATCCTGCGCATCAATGTGGTGGAGGTGAGCCCGAGTTCCTCCGCAGCGTTTCGGAAACTTTTAAATTTTGCGCAAGCTAAAAACAGCTTCAAATCGTCCCAGGACGCATTTAGCGCTTCTTCATGGTGCTGCATCAATGCAGCACCCCGGTGCAATACTTGCTGCATACTCCGGATCTCCAGCCGCTAAGCTTCTGCTCGTAGCGGTGTACAAAACCCCTGAACGATAGAGGGACGACATGAGTATGGAAAGGGGCTCGTTTGCCGCAAGGCATGATTTCGATGCCTTGCCGCTGAGCCCCGACGTGGACGTCCGTTGCGCGCAATTCGGGGAAATCGACGCGCTTTCGGATATGGCGCACCGGCTGGTGCCGGGCGTGCAGATCGGGGCGAAGGAGCTTGCAAGATATTTCGCTTTCGATCCCCAGAGCATCCTGACCTTCAGCCGGAACGGCACGCTGCTCGGCGGCATGGCCTTCCTGTTTCTCAATGAGCGCGGGCACGATGCGTTGCTGCTCGACGATATCTGCCTGACCGCGCCCGACACGCACCATCTCGCCGCGGCGGATGACGAAGTTTCTGCGATCTACATCTGGGCGATTGCCGCAACCGGCCGCGGCATCGCCGGACTTGGCAAAGCTGCGGCTCATCTTCGGCAAATAAGGTTTCGCGGCGCGGACTGCTATGCACAGCCGTCAACCGTGGCCGGACGCGAAATCATGAAGGCGACGGGTTTCGAGCCGATCTCCAGCTTTCAGCCCGACCTCTGGTGTTACGAGCGACCGTGGCATCGGCAGCCGATGCGTATGCCTGGCGCGATCATCCAAACAAGGAGTTTCGCAGATGCACGGCACTAGGATTCCTCTCGCAAAGCCCGACTCCCGCGCCATCACCATCCGCCTCGCGCGCGATCCGAGTGACCTCATGCTGGTCACGGCCATTCGCTCAGCGGTCTATCTCGCCGAGCAGGATTGCCCGTTCGACGAGGAATTCGACGGCAATGACATGGTTGCCGCGCATTTCATCGGCTACATCGGCAACGAGCCGGCGGGCTGTTTGCGGGTGCGTTTCTTCGGCGATTTCGCCAAGGTGGAACGGCTCGCGGTGCGCCACCAGTATCGGCGCTCGCGCCTCTCGTTCAAGTTGGTCCAGGCGAGCATCGACTTCGTGAAGCGCAAGGGGTTCCGCAAGATCTACGGCCAGGCGCAGGACCGTCTGGTGGACTTCTGGGCTCATTTCGGCGCGAAGCCGCTCGGCCACAACAGGAAGATCACGTTCTCGGATTTCTCCTACACGGAGATGCTGCTGGAAATTGAGCCGGGGCCGGACGCCATCACGCTGGACAGCGATCCCTACGTCATCATCCGTCCCGAGGGCGACTGGGATCGTCCTGGCGTGCTGGACGCCTCGGCGGGGCGGGCGGTGAGCTCGCCGTTGCGAGACCTCGCGGTCGCCGACCGCTGAAACGGGTGCAGCTCTGCGCAAGTCAATGCCGGTCTCTCATGACGATCCGCTGGTCCTGGTCTGCGCGGATCTCCAGATGGAATATCTGATCCCGGGGCGTCGCCACGTCATTCTCGATGGCGACGCCGCAATCATGCGCTGCCTGGAACTGCTGGCGTTGTGGCGGAGCAACCTCTGGCCGGTGATGCATCTGAAACGGGTTGCGGGGGCGGCGTGGTTCGATCCGTCACGCAGGCTGACCGATTGGATTGCGGAGGCCAAGCCCCGGCCGGGCGAGATGACGTTCGAGCACGCGTTGCCATCGGCTTACAGCTCCTCCCGGTTTGCCGACCACATGTCCAGCCTCAATAACGTGCGCTGCGTGGTGATCGGCTTTTCCCTCGACGAGACCATCCTCGCCACTGCGGTCGAAGGGTTTCATCGCAGCCACCGCTACCGGGTGGTCGGCGATGCCGTGGCCTGCCGGCAGCCGGCCACGGGCGAAGCGGCCGACTACAAGCAGTCGGTGATGAATGTCATCGGCAATTTTGCTACGGTCCAGTCCAGCGCCGAACTGATCAGAACCAGCGGCGCCGTCGCGGTCTAGACGGACGCGATCGACGGATCGATAGGCGGGACATTGTCACGGGGACACGAGCTCAAGGAACTGGCGAGCGACCTGTCGCATGCCATCGAGGCGGCGCGCCGGATCGGTTTGCCCACGACGGTGTATTTGTTGTCGATGGCACTCGTCGAGGTGAGGGAAGCGATCGACGCTGCCGGCGATGACGACGACGGCGCGGCCTGATGTTTGGGTGCCAACAGCCGAAACGATCTCGTCAGGATTGGCCGACAGCGCGCATCAGGATCCGAGATGCGTCCACGCCGTCGTCGTTGCTCGCGTAAGCAACAAACTGATCGGGCCGGACCAGGATTAGTCGCGCCTCATATTTCTCGCGGCCGTCTGAGGCGGTATCCCTGATCAGCTTCAGCGGGATGCCAAGCCCTGCAGCGGCCCGCTCGAATGCGGCTCCCGCGGCGCCGTTGGTCATATCGATCAACGTGAAGCCGTCGCCGAGTTCCTCGAAGACATTCTTGCCTGACGACAGAGGTTGCGGCGCCAGATGATGGCCGGCGCGCGCCGCATAGGCGTGCGAGCCGATCGCACTGCTGATGCCGCCGGCTGGGCCGAATACGATCGGCGATCCCTCGTAATTCGGCTCGAAAGCGTTGACCTCCGCGCGCGCGCCGGAATGCCGTGCGTGCCAGGCAGCCTCGAAATCCGCCCGATCCCGCGCCGGATCATGCTGCCGAAGAAAATCCCTGTCGCGGAAGATCGATGCCTCGATGAAGTCGCGCGCGGTGGACGCAAAGACCGGGCGGCGCTCCGCGTCGTAGCTGTCGAGCAGACCAGGGGGTGCCCAGCCATGCAACGTTGCAGCAAGCTTCCACGCCAGATTGACGGCATCCTCGAACCCGCTGTTGATGCCATAGCCTCCGTAGGGCGGATGACTATGCGCGGCGTCTCCGGCGACGAAGATGCGGCCAACGCGGTAGCTGTCGGCGAGCGTGAAACGAAGATCCCAGAATCCGACGTGCTCGAATTCGACGTCGAATTCCGCGCCTGCAGCCTCGTGAAGCAGCCGCCGGAAATCGAAATTGTCGCGCGTCGTGTCAGTGGGGACGGGGGCGTGGAAGAACCAGGTGGTGCCGAGATCGACCCGGCCGAAGAACTTCCAGTAACCTTCGAGGTCCGGATGCAACACGTTGTAGAAGGACTTGCCCGGATATCTGCTGAGCAAGCGGTGCAATTCGGTGGAACGAAACACCAAAAGCACCATCAGGCGATCGTGGTCGGAGCGGGTCTGGGTGATACCCGCGTGCTCGCGCACGATCGACCGGCTGCCGTCGCAGCCGACGACGTAATCGGCGCGCAGGCTCTGCTTCATTCCATCGCGGTTGACGATCTCGATGACGACGCCGTCAGCTTCAGGCCGCACGTCTTGACAGGTCCAGCCATAGCGCAGATCGATGGCGGGAAGCTGCGCTGCTCGTTGCCGCAGCACCGCCTCGGTTGCGTATTGGGGCAGGCGCTCATTGTCGGTGAAGTAAAAAGGCCGAACCAGTTCGCGCTGGAGCCAGTTGTAATTGCTGCCGCTGAGCAGCGTGCCGTGGCTGGTCATTCCGCCGATGCCATAATCGGGTGGAATGGTGCGTGCCGCCCGCAGCGCCGCCTCCGCGCCCCAGAAATGGAAATGCTCCATCGTCCGCTGCGTGAGGTTCTGTCCCTTCGGGATAGGCTGCGGCTGCTCGTAGCGCTCGACCACGATGGATTTGATGCCGCGCTGGCCGAGTCCGATCGCCAGACCCATTCCGACCGGTCCGCCGCCGACGATCACGACCGGCGCGTCGTTGCTCGCCTGAGCCTGTCTCACGTCGTTTCCCTGTGCGTATCGTCGCGTCTGGCGCGACCGTTTGTTCTGATGAGGCGTCACCGATATTTCGTCAAGTCAAATCTCAAATAATGAGATTATAGTGAGTCGCCTTCAGTCGCGGCTGAGATCCTCTGGGCCGCTTCGCGGACCTCCGAACTGATGCGGTCGATCAGCTCGCCATTGGCATGTTGCCCGGCGATCGTGATGCAGAGGCTTGCGATCGGATAGCCTGCATCGAGGATCGGCGCGGCAATCCCGACCGCGCCGGCCGTCACTTCGCCGAACGCGACGGCAACGCCCGCGCGGCGCACGCGTTTCAATGCGGCGAGGACCTCGTCGGGCGTAGCGCCGACGCCGACGCTGCGCAGATCGTCAGCGTAACGCGTGACCAGCGGCATGACGCGCTGTTTGGGCAGGAAGGCCATGATGGAGCGTGCGATCGCGCCGCGCCCCATCGCCATCGGTCTGCCGCGCGGATAGCTGCTCGCGGGTGCAACAGCGGATGCGATCGAGGCTACGCACAGCATTTTATCGCCATACCAGCGCACGATGAGCGCTGTGCAGGGATACGCCGCCGAAAGGCGCTCGAGGTGCGGCGTGGCGGTTGCAATCAGCGGGTCGGAGCGGCGGCTGAGATAATCCATCTCGACCACGCGCGGGCCGAGCGCGAACCGCCCGCCGCGGGTCGGCATGACGAAGCCGCTGTCCTTCAGGCTCTTCAGATAGCGATATAGCGTCGGCCTGGTGTAGCCGAGCTCCTTCATGAGTTCCTCGGGGGACCATTGCGGACGTGCCTCGGTGAAGAGATCGAGCAGGGCGAGGACCCGATCCTGACTGTTTGCCTTGACCAATTTCGGTTCGATCCAGCTTCGCGTTTGGCGGTGTCATCAGCTTTTGGAGAGGTTGCAAAACAGCAAAATCTTCGCTGCTTGCGCTTCCAATAATCTCATTATAAGAGATTAAGGAAAGAAAAATAGTGCATGGATGACCCGGGAGGACGCCGAAATGGCCGCCGTAGCAATGGGCGAGGTCGTATCCGATACGGTCGACGTTCCCGCCTTTGTCGACCGGCAGCCGGTCGGGGCCTTTCAGATGCGGGTGCTGCTGGTGTGTGCCGCCGTGCTGTTCATCGACGGCTTCGACACCCAGGCTATCGGCTATGTCGCGCCTGCCGTAGCGCAGGAATGGAAGCTCGCGCGCAGCAGCCTCGGACCGGTGTTTAGCGCCGGACTTTTCGGTCTCATGATCGGCGCGCTGATCTTCGGTCCGATGGCCGACAGGATCGGCCGTCGCCGCATCATCCTCGCGAGCACGCTGGTGTTCGGCGTTGGGACCCTGCTCACCGTGTTCGCGATCGATGCGAATTGGTTGATCGCTTTACGTGTGCTCACCGGGCTCGGTTTGGGCGGTGCGATGCCGAACGCGGTCGCGCTGACCTCCGAATTCAGCCCACATCGCCGCCGCGCCACCCTTGTGATGATCATGTTTGCGGGCTTTTCGATCGGTGCGGCCCTGGGCGGGCTGCTCGCCGCCGCGCTCATCCCGACCTTCGGCTGGCGCTCGGTGTTTCTGGTCGGCGGCCTCGTGCCGCTGCTGCTCCTGCCGCTTCTATTCAAGGCGCTGCCGGAATCGATCCGGTTCCTGGCGATGATCGGCGGCCGCGACCACGAGGTGGCCGATCTCCTGAAACGGATGGCCCCGAACACGTCCTTCGCCGGCGAGGTGAAATTCGTCGTGCACGAGCCGAAATTGTCGGGCCTGCCCGTCGCGCATCTGTTTGCGGAGGGGCGCGGATCGGTAACTCTGCTGCTCTGGATCGTGTTCTTCATGAGCCTGCTCGACCTCTATCTGCTGTCGAACTGGCTTCCCACCGTGTTGAACGATCTCGGCGTCTCGGTGTCGGCCGCCGCCGCAATCGGCGCCATGCTCCAGGTCGGCGGCGTCGCCGGTACCTTCACGCTCGGCCATTTCATCGACCGCTTCTCGTTTCGTGCGCTGTCGCTGACCTATCTCGTCGCCGCAGGTGCGGTCGCAGCCATTGGCCTCGCCAGCCATTCGATCGTCCTGGTCACAATCGCGATCTTTGCGTCCGGATTCTGCATTGTCGGGGGGCAGATCGCCTCGAACGCGTTGACGGCGACTTTTTATCCGACAGCGATCAGGTCCACCGGTGTGGGATGGGCGCTCGGCATCGGTCGCATCGGCTCGATCGTGGGGCCGCTCGTCGGCGGGGCGATGCTGGCCCGCGACATGGGGGCGCAGTCGCTGTTTGCCGCGGCGGCGGTCCCCGCGCTGGTGGCCGCGGTCGCCGCCTTCATGCTGGCCCGGCGGAATTAGCCGCCGCGAGGCGGCCAGATGTCGAAGCGCCAGCGCTGCTTTCCTGCAACGCTCATGTGCAGCTGCCGTCAACGAAATGGCGTTGCAAGTTGCTGCGCTCCGCAATAGCCAAGGTATCGACGTTTTGTTTGGACAAGCCTCGTCTTCGGATGGAGGCTGCGTCATGACGTCCGATGACGCACCAGTTAGGGAATCCCGCGATGACGATGCTGCCCAATTCGCAAGAAGCCCGCGATGTGGCCTACCAGCTCCATGCCTACACCAACGCGCGCGCCCATCAGCAGGCCGGCCCCCTGGTGATCGAGCGCGGCGAGGGGCCCTACGTGTTCGACGCGTCGGGCAAGCGCTATTTCGAGGCGATGGCGGGCCTGTGGAGCGTGGGGCTCGGCTTCAACGAGAAGCGGCTCGTGGAAGCCGCGCACAAGCAGATGCAGGCGCTGCCATTCTATCACACCTTCTCGGCCAAATCGCACGGCCCCTCGATCGACCTCGCCGAGAAGCTGGTCGCGCTCGCGCCTGTGCCGATGAGCAAGGTGTTCTTCACCAATTCCGGCTCGGAGGCGAACGACACTGTCCTCAAGCTGATCGCCTATCGCTCGAACTCGCTGGGCCTGCCGCACAAAAAGAAGATCATCAGCCGGATGCGCGCGTATCACGGCGTCACCATCGCGTCGGCAAGTCTCACGGGCCTGCCCAACAACCACCGCTCGTTCGACTTGCCGCTGCCGAACATCCTGCACACGGGCTCGCCGCATTTCTACAAGGACGGTGTTGCAGGCGAGAGCGAGGAGGCGTTCGCGACACGCCGGGCCGAGGAGCTCGATGCGCTGATCCAGAAGGAAGGGCCCGACACGATTGCGGCCTTCTTCGGCGAGCCTGTGATGGGGGCGGGCGGCGTCATCGTGCCGCCGGCAACCTATTGGGACAAGATCCAGGCGGTCCTGAAGAAGTACGATATTCTGCTGGTCGCCGATGAGGTGATCTGCGGCTTCGGCCGCACCGGCAAGATGTTCGGCTGCGAGACCTACGGCATCAAGCCCGATGCCATCGTGGTCTCCAAGCAGATCACGTCGAGCTATTTCCCGCTGTCGGCGATCATCATGAACGACCGCATGTTCGAGCCGATCGCGGATGAGAGCAACAAGATCGGCGTGCTCGGCCATGGCTTCACCGCCGGCGGCCATCCGGTCGGCTCGGCGATTGCGCTGGAAAATCTCAAGATCATCGAGGAGCGCGGCCTGGTTGCGCATGCCGCCGAGCTCGGCGGTTACATGCAAGGCAAGTTGCGCGGGCTGACCAGCCATCCGCTGGTTGGCGAGGCCCTCGGCATGATCGCAGCGCTCGAGCTCGTGCTCGACAAGGGCCGCAAGACCGCAGCCGCGACGCCCGGCGCCGTCGGCGGCATGGCGAGCCGCATGCTGCAGGAGCGCGGCGTGATCGCGCGCAACATGCTCGACGCCATCGCCATCTGCCCGCCGCTGATCACCACCAAGGCCCAGATCGATGAGCTCGTGGCGACGATCACGGGCGTGCTGGATGACATGAAGCCGGAAGTGGCGAAGCTGACGCCGGCGTAAGATCTCTCGCTTCGTAGGTTAGCTCGGTCTAACCCCGTCACCCTGAGGTGCTCGCCTCTTTGGCGAGCCTCGAAGGGCGACGGCCCGACTGCGGCAGCGAGGCGTGCATCCTTCGAGGCTCCCCGCGCGATGCTTTGCATCGCGCCGCTCGCACCTCAGGATGACGGTCTAGCAGTTATTTCGCGTTGACGGTTGGCGGCTCGGCCCGCTGAACCCCGATCACGCGGCCCTTCTCGATCGCGAGCGCCAGTTCCCCGCGCTTGAGCTTCAGCGCGGCTTCGCCGAACAGCTCGCGGCGCCAGCCGCGCAACGCCGGCACGTCGGCCTCGTCGTCGGCGGCGATCTCTTCGAGATCGTCGACGGTCGCGATCACCTTGCTCGCGACTGCATGGCGCTCGGCCGTCATGCGTAACAGCACCTTCAGCAGCTCGACGGTCGCGGCGCCATTGTTATTGTTGCGCGGTTTCTCCAGCTTCGGCAGCGTCGAGAAATCCCGCGCAAGCCCGCGCTCGACAGCGGCGACGATGTCCGCGCCCCATTTGGATTTCTCAAACCCCTTCGGCACCGAGCGCAGATGGGCGAGCTTCTCGATCGTGTTCGGGGCGTGGGTCGCGATGTCACTGACGGCCTCATCGCGCAGCACGCGGCCGCGCGGCACGTCGCGGCTTTGGGCTTCCTGCTCGCGCCAGGCGGCGACTTCCATCAGCACCGCGAGGTCCTTCGGCTTGCGCACCCGGGTCTTCAGCCGTTCCCAGGCCCGCTCGGGATGGAAGTCGTAGGTCTTGGGCGAGGTCAGAACCTCCATCTCGATGGAGACCCACTCGCTGCGGTGGCGCTTCTTGAGGTCGGCGTCGAGCGCTGCGAACACGTCGCGCAGGTGCGTGACGTCCGAGACGGCGTAATGCATCTGCTCCTTGGTCAGCGGGCGGCGCGACCAGTCGGTGAAGCGATGCGTCTTGTCCGGGCGGTGGCCGGTGACCTTCTCGACCAGGGCGTCATAGGCGATGCTGTCGCCATAGCCGAGCACCATGGCCGCGACCTGGGTGTCGAACACCGGATGCGGGATGATGTTGGCCTGGTGCCAGATGATCTCGATGTCCTGCCGCGCGGCGTGGAAGACCTTCAGCACGGCCTCGTTGGCCATCAGCTCGAAGAACGGCTTGAGGTCGATGCCCTCGGCCAGGGTGTCGATGACGATCGCTTCCTCGGGGCTGGCCATCTGCACCACGCATAGCAGCGGGTAATAGGTGGTCTCGCGCAGGAACTCGGTATCGACGGTAATAACGGGGTGCTTGGCCAGCCGGCTGCAGGCAGCCGCGAGGTCAGCGGTGGTGGTAATCAAATCCATGAACGGCCCATGACACTTGGTATCAGCCGTTCTGCCGAAAGCGCTGTGATGTCAAGGGGCTCTAAGCGAATTCGAGCCTTGCATTGGGGCCAGAATCGCCTGGAGCGGGTAAAATTCCTATTCGTAGCGGATCCGGTGCGAGGATTTGCGGGCGCAGGGCAGGGCCACGACCACCAGGCACATGCCAATCAGCGCCAATCCCAGGAACTCGAAAACCAATATATCCACGGCGGAAATCTCCAGAAACATCGGTAGATTTGTCGTGGCTGCGTTGAGGGTCTGTTAATTCCAATGGTTACCGCGGGCAGGCCGGGCAGGATGGTGGACGAGGGGTTAACAACAGGAACCCGTCCAAAACGCATTCGGCGCCCCGCATGACGGAGCGCCGAAGATTGTTCGTGCGATGAGCAGTCGGCCTTACGGCAGCTTCAGCGAGGTCTCCGCGTTGTACGGTTGCAGCGTCTCGTCGGCGGCCTTCTGAGCGGCGACGAGGGCTTCCTTCGGCTGCTTCTTGCCGTTGAGGACCAGCATCACCTCGTCTTCGAGGTTCTTGCGGACCGGCACTGTCTTGTAGGTCGCAAACCACGGCTTGGCGACGTCGAGCTGCTCGACGGCGGTCTTGGCGTCCGGATTCTTGTTGAGGAAGTCGATCATGTCGGGCGTCTTGTAGGCGGCCATGTTGGGGGCGAAGTAACCCGTGGCGCGGCTCCACCAGGCGCTCTTTTCGGGCGAGGTCATCCACTTGATCAGCGTCCAGGCGGCCTTCTGCTTGTCGGCTTCGACGCCCGCCGGAATGATCAGCGAGGCGCCGCCGATCGGCACGGCGTTGCGGACGTTGCGCGGGATGAAGGCGACCTTGTAGTTGAACTTGGCGTTCTCGCGCACGTAAGTGAGCGAGCCCGTCGATAGCATCATCATCGCGGCGTTGCCCGAGATGAAGGAGGTGCTGACGGCAGGGCCGGGCGTGGCGCCGGGCGGGTGGACCTTGTGCTTGCTCACGAGGTCGTTCCACCAGGTCAGTGCGCCCAGCATCGAGGGCGTGTCGTAATAGACCTCGCCGCCGAACTCCTCGTTGTAGTAGCGCCCGCCATTGGTCATGGTGAGCGTTTCCATCATCCAGCCGCAATAGTCATAGGCGCAGGGGATCGCGATGCCCCATTGGGTCACCTTGTCGCCCTCGCGCTTGGTGAGCTTCTTGGCCCAGTCGGTGAGCTCGGCCCAAGTCTGCGGCGGCTTGCTCGCGTCCAGGCCGGCTTCCTTGGCCTTGTCGGCGTTGATGTAGAGCAGTGGCGTCGAATTCTGGAAGGGGACGCCATAGACCGAGCGATCGATCACCGCATTGCCGCTGAGCGCCGGGAAAAACTGGCCGAGAAATTGCTCTTTGGTGGTGCCGTCCGCCTTGATCAACGGATCAAGATTGGTCAGCTCGCTCTCGATCTGCATGTCGAGCAGGAAGTTCGCCGACATGATCACGGCGGCCGGCGGCTTGCCGGCCTTGATCGAGGCGCGCGTCTTGATCAGCGTGTCGTCATAGGAGCCGGTGTAGACGGCGGTCGCCTTGATGTCGGGGTGACCGTCGTTGAACTCCTTGATCAGGGTGCCCATGTCGCGGGCGAGCTTGCCATCGACGGGGACGGGGAAGAACAGATCGATCTCGGTCGGAGCTTCACCGGCGATCGCCGGGACGGCGAGGGCGCCTGCCAAAGAGCCTGCCATTGCAAGGCCGAGCATGAGCCTGCGGGAGAACAGCATCGGAAAATCTCCTATTTGATGCCTGAGGTGACGAAAGAGCTGATGAAACGCTTCTGGAAGACCAGGAAGGTGATGAGCAAAGGCGCGATCACCATCAGCGTGCCGGCGGCGATGGTGCCCCAGGCCTGCGTGCCTTCCGCGGTCGCGGTGAAGACGGACAGGCCAACGGTGAGCGGTCGCTTGTCCGGCGAGTTGATCACCATCAGCGGCCACAGGAAGTCGTTCCAGTGGCTGGTCACCGAGATGATCGCAAACGCCGAGAAGCTCGGGATCGACAGCGGAACGTAGATGTGGCGGATGCGCTGGATCAGGCTGGCGCCGTCGATCAGCGCCGCGTCTTCCAGCTCGGTCGGGATGGCCTCGAACGCCTGTCGCATCAGGAAGGTGCCGAAGGCGGAGGCGAAGAACGGCATCATGACGCCGGCGAGCGTGTCGTAGAGGCCGAGCTGGGCAACGAGCCGCAAATTCGGCACGATCAGCAGCACCGGCACCAGCATCAGCTGCATCAGGAACAGGTAGAAGATGGGCGTCTTGCCTGCGAAGTCGAGCCGCGCAAACGCAAAGCCCGCCAGCGTGATCGTGAAGAACTGCACCAAGAGGATGCCGGTGCAGATGATCGTGGTGTTGAGGAAGTAGCGCGGGAAGTCGCCGATCTCCCAGGCATCCTTGATATTGTCGAGCGTCGGTTTGAGGCTTGGGATCAGCTCGGCCATCAGATTGATGCCGTCTGAGGACGGACGCAGCGTCGCAACCGCCATCCACAGGAACGGGATCAGCCAGGCGAGCGCAAGCAGGACCGTCAGCAGGAAACCGAGTTTTGGCGTGATCTCGTTACGGGTTGCGAGCGGCGCGTCCTTGTAGATGACGTCGATCAGCTTCATGGCCCGCCCTCGCGCTTAGCCATGGTGCGGAACGAGAGCGCGGTGAGCGCCATCAGGGCGGCGAGCGTTAGCAGCGTTGCCGCCGAAGCCATGCCGATGTCGTAATGCTCGACCGCCTGCTGGTAGATGTAGAACAGCACGAGATTGGTCGCGTTCGATGGTCCGCCCTTAGTCATGACGAAGACGTGGTCGACCTGCGTCACCGCGTTCAGCGTCGCGATCACGATGACGAACAGGAAGGTGGGCTTGAGCTCCGGCAGGATGATGTAGCGCAGCCGCATGAAGGGACCGGCGCCATCGAGATGTGCGGCTTCCATGACGTCCTCGGGCACGGCCTGGAGGCCGGCAAGGAAGAACAGCATGTAATAGCCTGCGTTCTTCCAGATCGTGATGATCATGATCGCGTAGAGCGCGATGTCAGGGTCGCCAAGCCAGTTCGGCAGCACCGGCAACAGCCGGCCGATGTAGTAATCGAGCAGGCCGACATTGGGCAGGAAGATGAACAGGAATAGCGCTGACGCCGCCACCATCGGGATCAGCACCGGCAGGAACAGCGCGGCGCGCAGCGCGCTGGTGACCGCATTGGTGCGCGCCAGCGCCAGCGCGAAAAGCAGCGCGAGGCCGATGCTCGGGACGGCGGTGCCGATCGCGTAGATGAGGTTGTTGACGACCGCGCCGGTGAAGGCGGGGTCGGCCAGCACAGCAGCGATATTGTCCAGTCCGACGAAGCGAAGCGGCGCCTTCGGCGTGGCGCGCTGGTAGAGGGCATCGATGATCACGCGGCCCATCGCGCCGTAAGTAAACAGCGCGAGGAAGACCAGCGAGGGCAGCAGCAGCAGATAGGCCGGCAGCGAGGTTTTGAAGCGGGTGGCGAACCGCGCGACGATAGTCAGGCGCGGCGGCACGGAGGCCGCGACCGGGAGAGCCGCGGGTTCTGCGAGGCTCATATCACCGCGCCGGGAAATTGAGCGCATAGTCGCGGCCGTCCACGCCCGCAGGCGGGTCGAAGGGGAAACGCAGACTGGTGTCGAGGAAGTCGTGGCTGTGCACGACAAGGTTGTCCTGGTCGATCAGCACGACGCCATAGGCCGGCGGCTCGTGGCTCGCCAGATGGTCTTTGGCATTGGCATCGAGCTCGAACCAGACCTGATGGTTGGTGCCGCGCAGCGTCGAGAACGGGATCTTGCCGTAGCTGCCGAAGATCGGCCGGTGCACATGGCCGAAGAAGAGGTGGCGGATGCGCGCGCGATAGGGCGCGATCACCTCGGCGAATTCAGCGCTTTGCTTCAGCGCGATCTCGTCCATTGCGTGCACGCCGACCGGGAAGGGCGGATGATGCATGAACACGACGAAGGGCTGGTCGGCGGGCGCGGCCGCCAGCGTCTTGGCCAGCCAGTCGAAGCGCCTCGCGCACATCTCGCCGGCATGGCTGGTCTCATCCAGCGTGTCGAGAAAGACGAACAGGCCGTGCTCGGTGGTGCGGGTGCCCTGCACAAAACCGTTGGGATCGCGCGGCGCGGCCTTCAGGCCGTCGAGGCAGGCCACGCGCTTGTCGTGATTGCCGACCATGGCGATGTACGGCATCTTCAGCGCAGCCATCGCTTCAGCGAAATTGGCGTAGGAGTCAGGCTCACCCCAATGGGTGAGGTCGCCGGTCACGACCGCGAAGGCGGCATCGGACTGGTGCTTGTTGATGTCGGCGATCGCAGCATCCAGCCGGGCGCGCGGATCAAGCCCATAGAGCTTCAGCCCGGGGTTCGCGAGATGCGTGTCGGTGAGGTGGATGAATTTGAATGGCATGCGCGCGCGTCAGGTCTCTGGGAGGACGGTCGCCTCCGGCAAGACGGCCCGCCAGCCGGTTAAAGTGCCAGTGTTTCAGTTTGATGACAGTGGTTGCCGACGCGGCAAATTGTTGGGCAGAACGGCAGATGCGGTCAACCCGGTCGTCTCGCGCTGCGGTAGCCGCCCGACCTCAAGAATCTTGAAAACAACCCCATGCACAGTAGCCGGTGGTTGCCGCGACGACGGCTTACGCGTCTTTCAATATCCTTTGACACGTCGGGCAAAACAGCGGCATGATGGCAGCATCGGAAAATCCGTAGAACGCGGGTGCGTAGGGTGGATTAGCGAAGCGTAATCCACCTCTTTGCTTTCCGCCGGTGGATTACGCCTTCGGCTAATCCACCCTAAGAAGCCGAGTTTGTCGCTAGGTCCCGCAGAACGTCTGCAGCACGCGCTGGTCCGGCAGGGGCGGATCGGCGTAGGCGGCGTAGTCCGGCTGGTCCTCGAACGGTTTTGCCAGCACCTTCACCAGCTCTTCGAACGGCGCGTAGTCGTCGTTGTTGACAGCGGCCTGGATCACGGCCTCGACGCGGTGGTTGCGCGGGATGAAGAGTGGATTGACGGCCTGCATCGCGGTTTGCCGCTCAGTCGCAGTCTGCGGCTCCAGCGCGATGCGCGCGCGCCAGCGTTCGGCCCATTCGTCGAAGGCTGCGGGCTCGATGAACTGCGCGCGCACGTCCGCGCTGTCGTCAACGGCGGCGTCGCCGAGCTTGCGGAAGGTGAGGGTAAAGTCGGCCTGGTTCTTGGCCATGGCGTCGAGCAGGTCCTGGATCAGGGCCTCGTCGCCATCGCGCTCCGTGATCAGGCCGACCTTCTTGCGCAGGCCGGCCTGATAGGCGGCGCTGAACGTTTCGGAGAAGGCGCCGAGAATGTCCTGGGCTTCCGCGACCGCCTTCTCCTGATCATCGGAGAACAGCGGCAGCAGGCATTCGGCGAGCCGCGTCAGATTCCACAGGCCGATGCGCGGCTGGTTGGCATAGGCGTAGCGGCCCATCTCGTCGATCGAGGAGAACACTTGCGCGGGGTTGTAGGCATCCATGAAGGCGCAGGGGCCATAGTCGATGGTCTCGCCCGAGATGGAAGAGTTGTCGGTGTTCATCACGCCATGGATGAAGCCGACCAACAGCCAGCGCGCGATGAGCTCGGCCTGGCGTGCGACGACGGCGCCAAGCAGGGCGTGATAGGGGCGCTCGGCGTGGAGCAGGTCGGGATAGTGTCTGGTGATGACGTGATCGGCGAGCCGCCGGATTGCGTCGGTGTCGCGGCGAACGGCGAAGAACTGGAAGGTGCCGACGCGGATGTGGCTCGAGGCAACGCGCGTCAGCACGGCGCCCGGCAGCACGGTCTCCCGGATGACGTGCTCGCCGGTGATGACGGCAGCGAGCGAGCGCGTGGTCGGGATGCCCAGCGCATACATGGCTTCGCTGACGATGTATTCGCGCAGCACCGGCCCGAGTGCGGCCCGGCCGTCTCCGCGGCGGGAGAACGGGGTGGGGCCCGAGCCCTTGAGCTGAATGTCGCGGCGGATGCCCTCGCGGTCGATGACCTCGCCGAGCAGAATGGCGCGGCCGTCGCCGAGTTGGGGCACGAAATGCCCGAACTGGTGGCCGGCATAGGCCATGGCGATGGGATCGGCGCCTGATGGAACCGTCTTGCCGGCCAGGATCTCGGCGCCCTCGGGGGTCTCCAAGAGGTCAGGATCAAGCCCAAGCTGGACCGCCAGCGGCCGGTTCAGTTTGATCAGCCGGGGCGCAGCCACGGGGGTCGGCGCGACGCGGGCGAAGAAGCTGTCCGGCAGGGCCGAATACGAGTTCTGGAAGGGGAAATGGACGGTCATACCGTCAAGATAGGCGGGGAACGCCCGATGGCAAAGGGACCGGCCCGGATTGGGCAAAAATGGGCACTTCCAGCCCAAATCAGGCCGTTCCCTTGGTTGCTGCTTCGGGCCTCGTCGGGTAAACCCTGCCGCAACGTCGGACCGGCCGTTCCCGGCCGTCCGATTCGTATCCTCCGACATTGATTTTGGGACGACCATGCATCGCTACCGGTCACATACATGCGGCGCGCTCCGCGAGAGCAACATCGGCGAGACCATCCGCCTCTCGGGCTGGGTCCATCGCGTTCGCGACCATGGCGGCGTGCTGTTCATCGATTTGCGTGACCATTACGGCCTGACCCAGTGCGTGGTCGATCCGGACTCGCCGGCGTTCGCGCAGGCCGAAAAGCTGCGTTCGGAATTCGTGGTCAAGATGGACGGCAAGGTCCGCCGCCGCCCCGAAGGCACCGACAATGACGAACTGCCGACCGGCAAGGTCGAAGTTTACGTCAGCGAGATCGAGGTGCTGGGCCCGGCCGGCGACCTGCCGCTGCCCGTGTTCGGCGACCAGGAATACCCCGAGGACATCCGGCTCAAGTACCGCTTCCTCGATCTGCGCCGTGAGAAGCTGCACCAGAACATCATGACGCGCGGCGCGGTGGTCGATTCTCTGCGCAAGAGAATGAAGGAGCAGGGCTTCTTCGAATTCCAGACCCCGATCCTGACGGCCTCCTCGCCGGAAGGCGCGCGTGACTTCGTCGTGCCGTCGCGCATCCATCCCGGCAAGTTCTATGCGCTGCCGCAGGCGCCGCAGCAGTACAAGCAGTTGCTGATGATGTCGGGCTTCGATCGCTACTTCCAGATCGCGCCGTGCTTTCGCGACGAGGACCCGCGCGCTGACCGTCTGCCGGAGTTCTACCAACTCGACGTCGAGATGAGCTTCGTCACGCAGGACGACGTGTTTGCCGCGATGGAGCCGGTCATCACCGGCGTGTTCGAGGAGTTCGCCAACGGCAAACGTGTCACGAGAAACTGGCCTCGGATTCCGTTTGCCGAGGCGCTGCGCAAATACGGCACCGACAAGCCGGACCTGCGCAACCCGATCGAGATGCAGGACGTCTCCGAGCACTTCCGCGGCTCCGGCTTCAAGGTGTTCGCGCGCATGCTCGAGGACCCGAAGAACCAGGTCTGGGCAATCCCGGGCAAGGGCGGCGGTAGCCGTGCCTTCTGCGACCGCATGAACTCGTGGGCGCAGGGCGAAGGTCAGCCCGGCCTCGGCTACATCATGTGGCGCGAGGGCGGCGAGGGTGCCGGTCCCCTCGCCAACAATATTGGCCCGGACCGCACGGCCGCGATCCGCGAACAGCTCCATCTCAAGGAGGGCGATGCCGCGTTCTTCGTGGCCGGAGATCCGGAAAAATTCTGGAAGTTCGCTGGCATGGCGCGCACAAAGGTCGGCGAGGAATTGAACCTGATCGACAAGGATCAATTCGCGTTCGCCTGGATCGTCGACTTCCCGATGTATGAGTATGACGAGGAGAACAAGAAGGTCGACTTCTCGCACAACCCGTTCTCGATGCCGCAGGGCGGCCTCGACGCGCTTAAGTCGCAGGATCCGCTGACCATTAAGGCGTTCCAGTACGACATCGCTTGCAACGGTTACGAGATGGCGTCGGGCGGCATCCGCAACCATGTGCCCGAGGCGATGGTGAAGGCATTCGAGATCGCCGGCTATGGCGAGCAGGAAGTGGTCGACCGCTTCGGCGGCATGTATCGCGCGTTCCAGTACGGCGCGCCGCCGCATGGCGGCATGGCCGCCGGCCTCGAGCGCATTGTCATGTTGCTGTGCGGCACCAACAATTTGCGCGAGATATCGCTGTTCCCGATGAACCAGCAATACGCCGACCTCCTGATGGGCGCGCCGTCGGAAGCCACCACCAAGCAGCTCCGCGAGCTGCATGTGCGGGTGAACCTGCCGCAGAAGTGAGGGTCTTTGCCTCTCTCCGCATTCGCTAAAGGCGGATGCGGAGGAGGCTACCTCCACATCGCAATGACGGGGAGAGAGTTGTGTTTCCCTCCTACAGCCCCGTCGATGCCTCGATCCTGAACTGCGCCAGCGCGCTTCCCGGATCGGTTTGCAACAGCTGCATCATCTGCATCAGCGGCACCTTGGCGCGGGGCGTGAGCTTGATGACGAGCGTCTGGCCCGGCGTCTCGACAAAGCTCGCGATGGCATCCACGGCCGCGCCCGCCTCTGGATTGGCCGCGGCGATTTCCTCCCGGTGCGCCCTGACGCTGTCGGCAAACGCCTGGCGAGCGGCGTCGCGGCTGACATTTTGGGAGCGTGCGTATTGCGTTGCTGCGGCCTCGACGCCGCCATTGTCGCGCAGAGAGAATTCGAGCGCGCCGGCCTCAACCCGGGCCGCGTGGCCCATGAACTGCGCGGGATCCGATGAGAACACCTCGCGCGGCACGTTGCCGAGCGCGACGTGCAATTGCGCTCTTGCGATGCCTCCGATGTCGAGGGTCGCCGGCGTCAGAGCAAAGCTGCTGGCCTGTTCGGTCCAGGCCGCGCCGAGATCGAGGTCGATCGCCAGTCTGTCGATGCCGGCGGCGAGCAACGGAAGCTGCTTCGGATCGGATGGATCGGTGGGCGTGACAAGTTTCGCGACCACGTGCGCCTTGCTCGGGATCGAGCCGATCAGTTGCCCCCAGTCCAGGCTCACGGTGTCGACGATGACCTGCTTCTTGGTATTCTTGAAGGGTGCAACCACGCCCTTGATCTCCGCGCCGGCGAGTACGCCGAACAGGCCGAGCATCTGATCCGGCGAGGGGGCTCGCCCTGACGTGGTGAGGCTGGCGGCCCAGCGCATCAGGTTCGGCACGCTGAAGGACTTCAGCGCGAACCGCTCCATCTTGAACTGGCCCTGCGGGGTCGGGGCATCGAGACCTTCGACCGCGAACTCGCCTTCAGAATATCTGATGGCGTTGAACTTGCCGGTCCCCTGCGGCGTTTCCATCGACAAATCGGCGAGTGTCACCTTGCCGACCCGCGCGCCCTCATAGAGGTTTGCGACCTTCTCCATCAATTCGCGCATCTGGGCCGGGTTTTGGGCTGCAGACGGATCCTTCGACAGAACAGCCAGCAGTTCTCCAGGACGAAACTTCGACGGCTGGTAGGCGATGTCCTCGACCAGGATGCGGCCGATTTTCGCTCCGATGCCTGATGTCGAAGTCATCGCATACGCAGTTGATATCTGCCTGTAGACCCGATGATAGCTATCGTCGTTTGGCTTGTTCGGACTGAGCGCGGCGATCACGACGTTCGCGTCGAAATCTTCGATCGTCGCGTCGGAGAACCCCGAGGTGATTTTATCCGGGCGCGGCTGTTGCACATTGATGGCAACGTCGGCGCGATCCACCCTTATTGTATCGATCTTGCCGCTGGTGATGTTGCGGAACGTCAGCCCCGAATAGGTAATCTCACCCGATCCTCCTCCGGTGATCCCACTCATTGCGGCGCTGATCGTTGGGACGTTGAGCGAACTGGCTGTCATTCTCGCAAATTGCTCGAGCCCGAAACGATAGGCGTCGAGCAGGGAATCCGAGGCCGGCGCGCCTTGCATGTTTGCGGGCCCGGAATAGTTGGCCAAGGTGATCTGGGGGATCTTGTAGGTCAGCTTCATGCTCGCCGGACCTGCGGCGCCGTCGAGCGCCAACTCAGCGCCTGATATCTCGACATTGTCAGCCGCAATGCGGGTCTCGTTGACTTGGCGCAGGCCGACAGCCTTGAAGCTCGCAGCCTTGATGGCAGCCAGGGGAGCCCGTCCCGGCTCGACGTCGATATTCTCGATCGTCAGCGTCCGGCTCGACAGCTCGAAGGCGACCTTGCCGTGGCTCGCCTTGCCGCCTTGGCTGCGGATATGCTCGAACGCCGCCTCGACCTCGGCCATCACGCGGTGCTGGGCATAGAGGTTGAAGCCGAACCATCCGCCCGCGGCGAGCACGGCTGCCGCGATCAGGCCGATCAGGATGCGCTTCATTCCCAGCTCCGGTTGCTCGTTGTGCGCTGCGCAAGCGGCATATTCGGGAAATGTCGCTAGGTCCAGGGAAAGCTAGCGCTTTCAAATATTTGACGGAGGGCCCTGTTGATGGGGGCGCAATCGGATGTTGCCACCGGGCCTGTGGCCGTGCTTCATCCCGTTTCCACGACCCGGAAATAGCGTCCGCTTGGATGGCAGCTCCGGATGATGCATTTTGAGGCCGGTAACGCGAGGCGAGAGACCGCATGTCGTCCTATTCTGATGATCTCCACCAGGCGGCTCTGGCCTATCACCGTCTGCCGCGCCCCGGAAAGCTCGAGATCCAGGCAAGCAAGCCGCTTGCGAACCAGCGCGACCTCGCGCTTGCCTATTCTCCGGGCGTTGCCGCCGCCTGCACCGAGATCGCCAAGAACCCGGCGGAAGCCGCGACCCTGACCACCCGCGCCAATCTGGTCGCCGTGGTCTCGAACGGCACCGCGGTGCTCGGCCTCGGCAATATCGGTCCGCTGGCGTCCAAGCCGGTGATGGAAGGCAAGGCGGTCCTGTTCAAGAAGTTCGCCGGCATCGACGTGTTCGACATCGAGATCGCCGCCGACACCATCGACCGCGTGGTCGAGACGGTGGCCGCGCTCGAGCCGACCTTCGGCGGCATCAACCTGGAAGACATCCGTGGTCCGGAATGCTTCGAGATCGAGGCGCGACTGAAGGAGCGCATGAAGATCCCGGTCTTCCATGACGATCAGCACGGCACCGCGATCATCGTTGCCGCCGCGATCACCAATGGACTGAGGCTGAACGGCAAGAAGCTGTCGGACGTCAAGATCGTCGCGTCGGGGGCGGGGGCCGCTGCGATCGCCACGCTCAACCTGCTGGTGTCGATGGGCGCGCAGCGCAAGAACATCTGGGTCTGCGACATCGACGGCCTCGTGCATGAGGGCCGCAACACCTCGATGGACCGCTGGAAGGCGGTCTACGCGCAGAAGACCGACAAGCGCACGCTGGGTGACGTCATCGGCGGCGCCGACATCTTCATCGGGCTTTCGGCCCCTGGCGTGCTCAAGCCCGAGATGGCCAAGGCAATGGGCGACAAGCCCCTGATCATGGCGCTGGCCAACCCGACGCCTGAGATCATGCCGGAAGAAGCGCGTAAAGTGCGTCCGGACGCCATGATCTGCACCGGGCGCTCGGACTATCCGAACCAAGTCAACAACGTCCTCTGCTTCCCCTTCATCTTCCGCGGCGCGCTCGATGTCGGCGCCAGCGCGATCAACGAGGAGATGAAGCACGCCGCCGTCGAGGCCATCGCGCAGCTCGCGCGCGAGGCGCCGTCGGACGCGGTCTCCCAGGGCAGCCTCGACACCGGTGAAGCGGGTGGCTTCGGGCCGGGCTCGCTGATCCCGAGTCCGTTTGATCCCAGGCTCATTCTGCGCATCGCGCCGGCTGTGGCCAAGGCGGCGATGGAATCGGGCGTCGCGACGCGCCCCATCACCAATTTCGACGAATACACCGCGCTGCTCGAGCGCTTCGCCTTCCGTTCCGGCCTCGTCATGAAGCCGATGTTCGCCAAGGCCAAGACCCAGCCGGTGCGCGTGATCTACGCCGAAGGCGAGGACGAGCGCGTGCTCCGCGCCACGCAGGTGGTGCTGGAGGAGAAGCTGGCGACGCCGATCCTGGTCGGCCGCCCCTCAGTGGTCGAGGCGCGCATCGAGCGGTTCGGCCTGTCGATCAAGGCGGGCAGGGATTTCGATCTCGTCAATCCCGAGGACGATCCGCGCTACCGCTCCTACGTGCAGTCCTATGTCGAGGTCGCCGGTCGCCGCGGCGTGACGCCGGATGCGGCACGCACAGTGGTACGCACCAACAACACCGTCATCGCCGCGCTCGCGGTGACGCGCGGGGAGGCGGATGCGATGCTCTGCGGCGTCGAAGGCCGCTATATGAGCCATCTGCGTCATGTCCGCGAGATCGTCGGCTTCTCGCCCGGCATCAGCGACTATGCGGCGCTGGCGCTGCTGATCACCAGCAAGGGCGCGTTCTTCATTGCCGACACGCAAGTCAGGCCCAATCCGAGCGCGGAAGAACTTGCCGAGATCGCCTCGCTCGCCGCGGTCCACGTCCAACGCTTCAACATCAAGCCCAAGATCGCTTTCGTCTCGCACTCGGATTTCGGCAGCTACGATACCGATTCCTCGCGCAAGATGCGCCGGGCGACCCAGCTCTTGAAGGACAAGCATCCCGAGATCGAGGCCGACGGCGAGATGCAGGGCGACACCGCGCTTTCCGCCGCCGCCCGAAAAATGGTGCTGCCGCACTCCAAGCTGGAGGGCGAGGCCAACATCATGATCATGCCGAACCTGGATACTGCCAACGTCGCCTATCAGATGATCAAGTCGCTGGCCGATGCGCTGCCTGTCGGCCCGATCCTGATCGGCCCGGCGCGGACCGCGCATATCCTCACCCCCTCGGTGACCGCGCGCGGCATCCTGAACATGACCGCGGTCGCCGTGGTCGAAGCACAGGAGCGTGCGGCCCGGCAGCAGCCGACGTTGTTTACCTAAGGCGGTCTTCGCCTCTCCCCGCGTGCGGGAGAGGCCGGAATTTGCGAGAGCAAATTCGGGGTGAGGGGGAATCTCCGCGAGTACAACTCGCAACGCAATTGCTGAGGCAGCCCCTCACCCCGACCCTCTCCCCGTAAGAACGGGGAGAGGGAGCAGCTGCCCACCGCTTTTGAATAACTTCCACTTTTCCATTTCCCCGTTTGAAAACCGCAGGCGGACTCTTCATAATCCTCCGGCGCGTTTGCGTTTTGCCAAGAGGCCGACCATGCCAGCGTTCGTGACTTTCGGGCGAATCCTGTTCGCCGTGCTGTTCATCTACACGGGCGCGACCAAGCTCATCGCCATCCAGGCGACGGCCGATTTCATCGCCGGCAAGATCGTGGTGCCCGAAATGGTCGCGCCCTACGCCAAGCAGGTCGAGACGGCGACCGCGATGACCACGCCGCAGCTGCTGGCGATCGCGATCGGCGGGCTCGAGGTCATCGCGGGCCTGATGATCGCCCTGAATTTCGGGGCGCGCTTCTTCGCGATGCTGATGGTGATCTACATCGCGATCTCGACCGTGCTGTTCTCCGATTTCTGGAACCAGGCGGCGCCCGAGAACGCGGCGGTAGTGGTCGATGCGCTGAAGAATCTGTCGATCATCGGCGCGCTGTTCATGATCATGGGCTATGGCCGCGCCACGCGCTCGGCCGAGACCGCCTACGGGGATGTGTAAGCGCTAATCCGACCGTCGCCACGGCGTAACCGTGACGTCGTAGGCTGCGTCGAGCATGTAAGGCGTGCCCGGCGCCATTCCGTGTGAGGCCAGCACCTCGTGCGGCGTCCGCCGGGGCACATCGACGAAGCAGCCTTCGCCGCCGGGCAGCCGCACATGAGGGGCCTCCGACAGCCAGAACGTGTCGTAGCGGTCCATGAACATGTCGAACACATCAGGGCCGCCGATGATTGCGACCCGCCCCGAGGCGACATCGGCAAACGCGCAGGCCTCCTCGAAGCTCGCATGCTCCGGATTCCACAGCGTCGCGTTCGGCATCTCGGGATCGACGGTGAGGGCCTTGATCTTGCGGGTCAGGATCAGGCGCTTGCGCTTTGGCGAGTTCGGCTGGCCCTCGTGGGAGTTGCGGCCGTGCACGATCAGCGCGGTGCCGTCGAGCGCCTGCTCGAAGAACAGCTTGTCGCCCTTAAACTTCAGGCTGTCAGGCATCACATGGCTGGCGTCGGCAAGCATGCCGTCCGCCGAGACGATGACGTAGCCTTCGAAATGCAACGGCAAGTGACGACTATTCGGAGACGGTCGTCACCACGGAATTGACCGGGCGCGTGCTGACCGTCGGCAGCTTCACGTCCTTCATCAGCTCCTGGTCGTATTCGGGGAGCGAAGCGACCGGCGCCTTGGCGCGCATCGCCACGATCTTGTAGCCGCCAGCCTTGAGGCGGTTCAGCAGCTCGGGCAGCGCTTCCGCCGTGTGCTTCTGGAAGTCGTGCATCAGGATGATGCCTTTGCCCTTGCTTTCGAGCTTCTTCATCACGGTCTCGATCACCTTCTCGGGCTTGGAGGCCTTGAAGTCGAAGGAGTCGATGTCGCAGGAGAAGATCGCAACGTTGCGGTTGCCGAGATAGGTGACCATTTCCGGCGGATGCTGCAACGCCGGGAAGCGGAAGAACGCGGCCGGCGAGATGCCGCCGAGCGCCCACTTCACGGCGCTGATGCCCTTCTCGATCTCGTCCTTGCGCTGCGCTTCGCTCAGCTTCTTGTCGTTGAGGTTGGCGTGCGACCAGGTGTGGGTGCCGATGGTGTGACCGGCTGCGTAGACCTGCTTCAGGAGCTCCGGCTCGTAGGTGGCGTGCTTGCCGATCGAGAAGAAGATGCCGGTGGTGCACTGGTCGGCGAGCGCCTTCAGCACGGCTGGCGTGTTGTGCGGCCACGGACCGTCGTCGAAGGTCAGCACGACCTCCTTGTCGCGGAGGAAGTCGAGCTCCTTGAAATGCTCGAAGCCGAAACCGGGACCGCCTGTCGTGTCGATCTCCACGGTGCGGGCGACGCCCAGCGCGTTCGGGTTGTTGCAAGCGGCGCGCGCCGGCTGCGGGGCCTGTTGCGGCGGGGGCGGGAAGGCTGCGCTCGGTTGCGCGGCTGCTGCTGCCGGCGCTGCGGCTGCTGGCGCTGCGGCTGCCGCCGGCGCTGCCGCGGGAGCGGCCTGGGTGGCGGCTACGGGCTTTGCGGCCGGGGTTTGCGACCATGCCGCGCCTGTCAGCGCAACAGACATCGCGCTTGCCAAAATCAGTTTTGCCGCCACACGCATGGTGTTGTCCTCGAGATTGATCCCGTTGTTCCGCCGTGGCTTTTCGCCTCCGGCAAAAACCTTCCTGCCCAAAATATCTTAGCACTCATCCTAGCCTAGATGGTGCTCCATCGCCATTGCAACGGCTGTTTGGCTGTTCGCCTCAATTGTGCCCAAGCGCGTTGCCGCTGAGACCTCAACTATCCGCCAATGCCCGGGCTATCGCGGTTTTGACGCGCGTATCGGCCGGCTCCACGGCTGAAGGAAAGACCTCGGCGATATAGCCGTCGCGGCCAACAAGGTATTTGTGGAAGTTCCACTTCGGAACCTCCCTTGGCCGCGCCTCGGCCGCCCATTTGTAGAAGGGATGGGCCTTCGCCCCCGTCACGACCGCCTTGGCCGCCATCGGGAAGGTAACGTCGTATTGGTGGTGCGCGGTCTCCGAGATCTCGCTGGTGCCTCCGGGCTCCTGGCTGCCGAAATCGTTGGAGGGCACGCCGATCACGGTGAGGCCGCGCTCGCGAAACTCGCTCCAGATCTCCTGCAGCCCTGCATATTGCGGGGTGTAACCGCACAGCGAGGCGGTGTTGACCACCAGCAGCGGCTTACCGGTGAAGGCAGCGAGGCGGATATCCTCGCCTGACAGCGCGGGAAAAGAGAAGGCGTAAGCCGAGATCCGGCTCATGCCGTTATCTGCCCTCGCGCGCGTGGCTGCGGCGAGGAGTGCGCCGGTGAGTACGGTTCTGCGGTTCAACATAGCGGTGTCCCCCGGATGTGATCCGGGACGCAGCTTACTCCGACGATGCGGCCGGCCTGCTCAACACCGCGTTATCTGACGCGGCGGCGCCCTCAGTAGAGGCGGACGATGAAGTCGGTGCCTTCGCCTGTTTCGCCCTGGTTGATGCCCTGGTCGGACACGATGACCGAGCCTCCGGTGGTGAACATCTCGTTGATCTTGGCCATGGCGTCGGCAGGGATCGTGATGCGATCCAGCGCCTCGGCCGGGCTGTCAGGCGTCACCACGGGCTTCGCTGCGACGGGGATCACGGCGGCGCCACGCTGGCGGCGCGACACATGACCATCGTCTTCGCGCGCCGCGGCGCGGACCGTGACGGGCAGCGACACTACCGACCAATGCAACGCATTGGAGTCTGACTTGTCGACCTCGGCCGTGAAGACATGCGTGCCGAGCGGCCGGTCGCTTGCAGCGATCGTGACGGGCACATCGAATAGCGGCGCAAAGTTCTGCCGCACATAGAGCTTGGAGTCCTTGCGGCTGATGAACACCGCGATCTGGCCGGTCCGCTTCGGCACGTCAGGCTTCACTGAGGGCGCGGGATCGGCGAGGCGGGTCTGGTCCTTGGTCGCATCCGGCGAAGCAGCCTGCGCGGGCGCGATTGCGGTCACCGGCGCGTCGGGCTTCGTCTCGGTCGCCGCCGTGTCAGCCTTTGCCGGCTCGGACTGTTCGGGCTTCGCAGCCTCGGATTTGGCGGCCTCAACCTTGTCGGCTGGTTTCTCGTCCGACGTCGCCTTGGGAGCGTCCGCTGCCTCGGTGGGCTTGGCTTCGGTGCTCGCCGCATCATCGGGCTTGGCAGCTTCGTCAGGCTTGGTGTCGGTCGTCGCGGCTTCGTCGTGAACCGGCGCATTGCCGGTGGTCACATCCGACATCACGGTGTGGCCAACCGTGGAGCGCAGCTCGAGCACGCCGTCGGCGCTGGCGGTCTTCGTCTCAAGCGATTTTGTCTCGACGGGTTTCGCGTCGGTGACCTTGGTGTCAGGGGCGCCCTTGTCCGCCTTGTCGCCGACGCTCGTCGTCGGCTCGAGGCTTGCTGCGGGCTGCGGCGGGACGCGCAGCGAGGCGAGCATCGGATGCGAGAAGTTTTGCGGCGCCATCTGGCCGGGCGTGACGATCACGCGCGCGCCCATCTTGGTCCAGTTCCACATCTTCACCGCGAATGCCATCGGCATGCGGATGCAGCCGTGCGAGGCCGGATAGCCCGGCAACACGCCGGCATGCATGGCGACACCGGACCAGGTGATCCGCTGCATGTACGGCATCGGCGCGCCGCTATAGATGTTGGAGTGGTGGAATTTATGCTTCTGGATGACGCTGAACACGCCCATCGGCGTCGAGTGGCCCTTCATGCCTGTCGACACCGGCGATTCCGCGAAGACGCCGTTGGAGTCGTAGATCGTCACCTTCTGCCGCTCGATCGAGACGACGATGACGAGCGGGCCTTGCGGCTTCGCGCCGGTCTCTTTCTCGACGACGGTCTCTTTCTTGTTCTTTGCGGCTGCCGAGCTTCGCTTCTGCGGCCTCAGCCGCGGCTCCTCGATGTAGCGCTGCTGGCGTGTGTAGGATCCGTCCGAGTAATCCGAATAATAGTAGAACGCGGCTTCCGCCTGGCTCGCCGTTCCGATCGCACCCGCCGCCGCCAAAATCGCGACCTGCCACAGCCGAGCCGGCGTGGCCGAAAAAGGGGACCCGTTCACGCTATTCATTCCTCGAATCCACAATCCAAATCAGACGTTAGTGTCGCAGAGGGGATACGCGTTCACCAGCACGGCGGTTCTGCCGTCCGCTACTTTTGTTCAAGACGTAACAAAAAAGCCTCACGGAGCGGTAAACGGCGGTCGCGCCGGCCTGCCGTCACCTTCCTGACGGGGCCCTCCATGCCTACATAGCTGGGACTTTTTACCGGAGAACTTCATGTCATCTCGTTTCCCCGGTCTTTCCAGCATCCGCTTGAAAGGCCTCGCTTTATTCCTTCTGGCTACGGCCGTGCCCGCGACCTGCGCGCAAGCCGCGGACGAGCCGGATCTCATCTTCCGCCGCTCCACCGTGTTCAAATGGATGAGCCCGAATGACAAGCTCGCGACCTACGGCCTCGACGACCCCGAGGTCGAGGGTGTGGCCTGTCATTTCACGGTGCCGGAAAGGGGCGGCTTCAAGGGCTGGCTGGGACTCGCCGAGGAGGTCTCGGACGTCTCGCTCGCCTGCCGCCAGATCGGGCCGATCAAGTTCAAGGACAAGATGGAGCAGGGCGATGACATGTTCCGCAAGCGCCGCTCGCTCTTCTTCAAGAAGATGCAGATCGTGCGCGGCTGCGACGCCAAGCGTAATGTGCTGGTCTACATGGTCTATTCGGACAAGCTGATCGAGGGGTCGCCGAAGAACTCGACCTCGACGGTGCCGATCATGCCTTGGGGACCGACGGACGCGAACGTTCAGAAATGCGGCGACTTCTTCACTCAGTGACGCCCCTGCGTTCACTCAGTGATGCGGCTGACGCGCGGCTTCACGAGGTGCGAGCCGGTCAGCCGCACGAACGCTTGTGGCGCGGCCTCGTAGCCGCGTCCAGACTGCAGCGCCATTGCGCCGGGCGAGCCGGTGCGGTTGCTGATATCCATCTCGGCGCGGTCCGTAGGCTGCGCCGGTTCGCGCACCGTTGCGCGATCTTGCGCCCTCATGATGGCCATCCCTCAACTATGTGCCCGTTGGCGGGCCTCTCGGCTTCGAAGGTTTCGGTCGCGCCCGACCAGTCCTGGGTTCACGGTCGGGACCGAGCCTCGTTGGCCGATCTCTTCAGCAGAAAACCGTAAAATGCATGTGAAGCGCTGACGTCGCTGACATGACCGCCTCGCCTCATCTGGCGTGGACGCTGGCTCCCATGCCGGTTCAAACCATCAAGCGCCCCATCTGAAATGATTGATGTTTTCGAGGATTTGTTTCGTCGCGCCACCAGCGACGAAACAATTCTCGCCAGGAATGAAACCATTTTGGGCTTTGGGCGCATCACGGGAGAAACCGCTGATGGTTATCACGGTGACAACGACGACGGCGGCACCGCCGCACGCAACTCAGGGACAGAATCCATGCGCGCGCTCAGCTTCATCCTTGCTTTCGGTTTCGTGCTCGCCGGTTCCTCGCTCGCCGGCGCGCCGGACGGCAATCTGCCCGGCATCGGGACCTTCCAGTACAGCGGCTCGCCGATCACCACCACGGCGCCGCAGCCGATCGTTTTGGCGGCTGCGCACTTCTGATCCCCCACAAGAAAATCAGCCCGCCATCATGTACCTTCGTTTCTGCGCCGCGGCGTTCCTGTTCCTACTGACCATCGGCTCCGTCCAGGCGCAGGTGCGCTCGCCGAGCCGGTTGCCGGATCCGCGCACGGAGTTCGTGAGGCAATGTGCGCCGCGCATGCTGGGGCGCTGGGAACATCCGGAAGAAGTGTGCGGCTGCCTGCATGATCATGCGGCTGCCGTCGTCGAGGATCGCGACCTGCGAGAGGCGCTGCTGCGCGGCATCAGTGAGACCGGTGTTCCCACGATCGAGACCGATTGGGTGCCGGCGGCAAAGCAAGGCGAGATCGGCGCGACCTTTACCAAGATCGCCAAGCCGACATTGCAGTGCATGTTCGACCCGGCGAAGTCTTAGGGGTCCATTGCTTGAGCATGATCTGGTCGGAAAACCGGATCGTGCTCGCTACCTCGACTTCGGACCGAACCGCGGCACGCAGGATGAAGTTCGCGCCACGCCCTTGTCCGTCATCTTCGAGCCGCGAACTTCCTTGACCTGTCCGGCCGGGCAGGTTCCGTCATCCACCTGCACGCGCTGGCCGAGCTTGAGATCGACGATATCCTGCTCACGCCCAACCGTGGTCGCGTAGGCCGCGGAGGCAAGCGCGGAGGAGATCAAGAGCGCGAGGCAGGCCGCGCGGCCGAATGAGGCGACAGATGACATGATGAGAGATCCCGGAATCGATTCCGTGATGGTAAGCAGCAGCTTCCGATTTTGATAGTGAACCTTTGTCAGGTCCTCCGGGCCTGATGGCCCCTGGTGTGCGATCTGGCACGCGCTTCCTTCGCGAGCCGTTCAGCGGCGATGACGAGCTGGGGAACCGCATGCCCCGAAAATCCCAGGACGAAACCGGGCAGGGGCCGCGCCCGCGCATAGGTCTCGGCGAGCAGCCAGCCTTCCGCAGCGGCCGCCTGCTTCGCCTCGGCTGCGACCGCGGGGGCAACCGATGGATCGAACCGGGCCACGAGGTGCAGGCCCTGTGACGGCACCGGGACCGACAGCGCGCCATCCGAGGCGGCTTCGAGCGTTTCGGCGAGCGCATCGCGCGCTTCGCGATAGAGTTTGCGCACGCGCTTCAGATTCGCCGCGAACGCACCGGAATTGAGCATGTCCGCGACCGCGCCTTCCATCAGCGTAGCAGGAAAGCGGTCGAGCGCGGCGCGCGCGGCTGTGACGTCGCCGATCAGGCGCTCAGGCAGGGCGCAATAGCCGATGCGCAGCCCCGGAAATAGCGTCTTGGCGAAGGTGCCCATGTAGATGACGCGCTGGAGCTGATCGATGCCGGCAAGCGACATCAGCGGCGCGCCGTCGTAGCGGAACTCGCTGTCGTAATCGTCCTCGAACACAAAGGCGCCGGCCTGCTTGGCCCAATCCAGCAGCTCAAGCCGCCGCGGCATCGACATCTGCACACCCAGCGGAAACTGATGCGACGGCGTCACATAGGCCGCGCGTGCGCCTGGCGCGGCGCTGCGGCCCTTTGCGACTTGCACGCCGTGCGCGTCAACGGGAACGGCGACGATGCGGTAGCCGCATTGCGCTATGGTCTTGCGTGCAGTCGGATAGCCGGGATCTTCGCACCAGACTTGATCGTTCGGCTTCAAGAGAGCGCCCAGCACGATCCGCAGCGTATGCAACGTGCCCGACGTGAGCATGATCTGGTCGGGGTCGCAACGCAGCCCGCGCGCCGACAGCAGATGATCGGCGATCGCAATGCGCAGCTCACGGCTGCCGCGCGGGTCGCCGTAATGCAGATGCTCGCTGCCAAAGGCACGCATCCGTCGGCCGACGAAGGCGCGAAAACGTTGCACCGCGCGCTCGTCGATATGGGTGCAGCCCAGCGAAAGTGCGCCTTGCTTCGGCGCCTCGACGATCACCTTCGACTTCTTGGTCGCGGCCGCGCGGGCCGGGACGCGCGCGGCCACGAACGTGCCGGAGCCGACGGTCGCTTGCGCAAATCCGTCGGCGATCAGCCGCTCGTAAGCCGTGACCACCGCATTGCGCCGGAAGCCGGTCTGCTTCGCCAGCGTGCGCGATGGTGGCAACGGTTCGCCTGACTTGACCAGGCCAGAGACGATCATCTCGCACAGCGCCTGGTACAACCGGTGCGACGAGGAGGCACTGGCGGTGATGTGCGGGCCGGTGAGGTCGAGCGGCAATTCGGCCTTGGCCGACGAGAGTGAATTGGTCGGAGTTTTTTGCATGGAATTGGAACTATCGCAGACCAAATGCGCCGCTACAACTGGCCTGGATTGTTCCAGACACGACAGGAGTGGCCGTGAGCCAGACCGAGAGTCCAAATTCCTACCCGACTTCAGCGCGCAACCGGGTGAAGCGCCGACACGACCGCGGCTTCTATGATCACGCCACCGTTCACCGCATCCTGGATTCCTCGATGTTGTGCCACGTCTCCTACGCGATCGACGGCCAGCCCTATTGCACGCCGACCTTCTTCTGGCGCGAGGGGACCAAGCTCTACTGGCACGGCTCGAGCGCCAGCCGCATGCTGCGCAACCAGACCAGGGGCGAGCGGGTCTGCCTGACGGTCGCCCATCTCGACAGCCTGGTGCTGGCGCGCTGCGGCTTCAATCACTCCGCCGACTACCGCGCGGTGATGGCGTTCGGCACCGCCTATCTCGTCACCGATCCCGCGGAGAAGGAGCGGGCGGTGGTCGCGATGGTCGACCGCTTCTTCCCCGATCGCACCGCAAGCCTGCGGGCCAGCAGCGTCCAGGAGATCAAGGCGACGTCGTTCATTGCGATGGAGATCGAGGAGGCCTCCGCAAAGGTCCGCGCCAAGGGTGTCGCCGACGACGATGAGGACTACGAGTTGCCTGTTTATGCCGAGCGCATTCCGGTCCGTACTGTGCTCGGCGCGCCGGAGCCGTGCCCGCGGCTGCTCGCCGGCGTGACACGGCCCACGACGCTGAATGGCTATTCCGAAGGCCGACTGCTCGAAGATGCATTGCGGGATGCGTATTTTGTGGAGTACCCGAGCGGCTGAAATCGGTTAGCTTGCGCGCACCTTTGACCAACTGGATGTGCGGAGCTTGCCCGATGGATGCCGAAACGCAGCAGAGGATTCTTGACGCCGTCGATGCCGGCTTCGAAACCCAGCTTGCGACCACACGCGATTTCGTCGCGATCCCTTCGACCCGCGGGGCGGAGGGGCCGTGCCAGGACATGATCGGTGACCTCCTGCGCGCGCGCGGCTATGAGGTCGACGACTGGCACATCAATGTCGACGATCTCAAGGGGCTGCGCGGCTTCGGGCCGATCGAGCACGATTTCTCCAGGGCACGCACGGTGGTCGGCACGTATCGCCCCGCCACCGAAGCGGGCAAATCGCTGATTCTCCAGGGTCACTGCGACGTGGTGCCCGCGGGCCCGCTGGAATTGTGGGACACGCCGCCGTTCTCGCCTGTCATCAAGGACGGCAAGATGTTCGGCCGCGGCGCCTGCGACATGAAGTCGGGCACCATCGGCGCACTGTATGCGCTGGATGCGCTCAAGGCAGCAGACCTGAAGCCGACGGCGCGGATCCATTTCCAGTCTGTGATCGAAGAGGAAAGCACCGGCGTCGGCGCGCTCTCGACGCTGCAACGGGGCTATCGGGCCGACGCCTGCTTCATTCCCGAGCCGACGGGCGGCAAGATGGTGCGTTCCCAGGTTGGCGTGATCTGGTTTCGCCTCCGCGTGAAGGGCCATCCCGTCCACGTCGCGCATGCGGGCTCGGGTGCCAACGCGATCATGGCGGCCTATCACCTGATCCAGGCGGTGCAGAAGCTCGAGATCGAATGGAACGAGCGTGCCAAGGCCGACCGTCACTTCAAGACGCTCAACCATCCCATCAATTTCAACCCCGGCATCATCAAGGGCGGCGACTGGGCTTCCAGCGTTCCGGCCTGGTGCGACGTCGATTGCCGCATCGCGGTCCTGCCGGGCTGGTCGATCGCCGACCATCAGAAGGAAATTCTGGCGTGCATCGCTGCGGCCTCGCGCAATCACCGCTTCCTCGCCAACAATCCGCCGGAGGTCGAATGGTCCGGCTTCCTCTCGGAGGGCTATGAGCTGACCGATTCAGCCGCGCCGGAAGCCGCCTTCGGCAAGGCCTTCAACAAGGTCTATGGCGGTGAAGTCGAGGATCTCGTCTTCACCGCGCTGACGGACACCCGCTTCTACGGCCTCAACCATGGCATCCCGAGCCTGTGTTTCGGCGCCAGAGGCGGCGAGATGCACGGCTTCAACGAGTTTGTCGATCTGGAGTCGCTGAAGAAGGCGACCAAGGCGATGGCGCTGTTCATCGCGGAATGGTGCGGCGTGGAGAAGGCGTAACTGCCATCTCAATCACAGCTCTCGTAGGGTGGGCAAAGGCGCACCTGCGCCGTGCCCACGAGTTTTCTCCGACATGACGAAGATCGTGGGCACGCTACGCTTTGCCCACCCTACGGCGGCTCCGCTGGAGCGACCACTGCCCGAAACACCGGCTCTCCCAAATCCTTTAAGCTTAAAATAAAGACTAGGATGCGGCCGCGCCTGATGGCAGACTGGCGGGGTTCGCTCAACGAGTCCCCTGGAGTCACGGATGCGCGATTGGGATGATGCTTACGCCAATTCGGCCCATATCCCGGGCTCGGACAAGATGCCGGCGCAATGGGCGGAGCGGGCGGCGGCTTACCGGGCTGCTTTGAAGGGCTTTCGTCCCGATATCGCCTACGGCGCCAGCGAGCGTCAGCGTTTCGACCTGATCCTGCCCGATGGTGACAGCAAGGGCCTCGTCGTGTTTGTGCACGGCGGCTATTGGATGCGCTTCGACAAATCGGCCTGGACGGATCTCGCCGAAGGCGCGCGGCATCATGGCTGGACGGTTTGCTTGCCGAGCTACACGCTGGCGCCGGCCGCGCGCATTTCCGACATGACCGCGGAGATATCAGCCGCGATTGCGAAAGCGGCCTCGATCGTCGCGGGACCGATCCGACTCTCCGGCCATTCGGCGGGCGGTCATCTCGTGACGCGCTTGCTCTGCGATGACAGCCGGCTCGAACCGTCGGTCTTCAACCGCATCGCCGGTACGCTGTCGATCAGCGGGCTGCACGATCTGCGCCCGCTTCTGAAGACGAAGATGAACGAGACGCTGCGCATGACCCCGGAGGAGGCGACGCTCGAAAGCGCAGCTTTGCACGTGCCGCGCGGCCATTCAGCTGTGACCGCCTGGGTCGGTGGCAGCGAGCGGCCTGAATTCATCCGCCAATCCGATCTGCTGGCCAACGTCTGGACCGGCTTTGACGTGCCGACGCGCCTCGTCGTCGATCCCGGGCTCAACCATTTCACCGTGATCGACGCGCTCAAGGATCCGTCCTCGCAGATCACCGCGCGCCTGATCGGGCTCGACTAGCGGGCAGGGAGGATCGACCGAAAGGACCTGTCATGACGTCCAGCGATTACGATCCCTCAAGCGAAGGCGCCGAGACCGACTTCACCCGGCGCATGTCCTATGGCGACTATCTGTCGCTGGAGGCCATTCTCGGCGCGCAGCACCCACTCTCGGAGGCGCATGACGAGATGCTGTTCATCATCCAGCATCAGACCACCGAGCTATGGATGCGGCTCGCCATCCACGAACTCAGTGCCGCGCGCCGTGCGATCGCCAAGGACGAGGTGCAGCCCGCCATGAAGATGCTGGCGCGAATGTCGCGCATCTTCGAGCAGCTCAACAACGCCTGGGACGTGCTGCGCACGATGACGCCGAGCGAATATACCCGCTTCCGCTCCCAGCTCGGCCAGTCCTCAGGCTTCCAGTCGCGGCAGTATCGGCTGATCGAATATCTGCTCGGCAACCGCAACCACGCCATGCTGAAGCCGCACGCGCACGATGTGGAAACGACAAATCTGCTCGAGGCCGAGCTCGCCACGCCAAGCCTCTATGATGAGGTGCTGCGGCTTGCCGACCGCCACGGACTGAAGATGCCGGCCGCCGTGCTGGCGCGCGACGTTCGGGAGACCCACAGCTTCAGCGAGGGTGTGCTGGATGCCTGGCGCGAAGTCTATCAGGCGCCGGAGACGCACTGGATGCTCTATGAGCTTGCCGAGAAGCTGGTCGATTTCGAGGATTATTTCCGGCGCTGGCGCTTCAACCATGTCACCACCGTCGAACGCGTGATCGGCTTCAAGCGCGGCACCGGTGGCACCGGTGGCGTCAGCTATCTCAAGCGGATGCTGGAGGTCGAGCTGTTTCCCGAACTCTGGCGCGTGCGCACGATTTTGTAGAGATCGATATGACCAGGCTTCGCGTCTATGACGATACCAAAGCGCTGTTCCATCTGCCCGAAGGCGTAATCTATCTCGATGGCAATTCGCTCGGCGCATTGCCCCTTGGCGTTGCCGAGCGCGTCAACCATGTCATCACCACCGAGTGGGGCAACGAGCTGATCCGCGCCTGGAACACCGCAGGCTGGTACGCCCAGCCGCGCCATGTCGGCGACCGCATCGCGCGGCTGATCGGTGCGGAGGCAGGTTCGGTGATGGTTGGCGATACCTTGTCGCTGAAGGTCTACCAGGCGCTTGCCGCTGCGCTCGACATGAACGCATCACGCAAAACCGTCCTGTCAGACACCGGCAATTTTCCGACCGACCTCTATATGGCCGAAGGCCTGATCGCGACGCTCGGCCGGGGTCATCAACTGCGGCTGGTTGCGCCGGAGGCGATCGAGGCTTCGCTGTCGGAAGAGATCGCCGTCCTCTACATCACCGAGGTCGACTACCGCACCGGTCGTCGTCACGACATGGCGAAGCTGACTGCAAAGGCGCATGCGCTCGGCATCGTCACGGTTTGGGATCTCGCCCATTCGGCCGGCGCGCTGCCGGTCGATCTCGCCGGCTGCGGCGCCGATTTCGCCGCGGGGTGCACCTACAAATACATCAATGCCGGCCCGGGCGCGCCGGCGTTTCTGTACGTCGCGCCGCGCCATGCCGACGGCGCGCGTGCCGCTCTCTCCGGATGGATGGGGCACGCAAAGCCATTTGCGTTCGAGCTTGGCTATGCTGCCGCCGGCGGCGTCGAGCGCATGCGCGTCGGCACACCCCCGGTGCTGGCGATGGCAGCGCTGGAGGCCTCGCTCGACATCTGGGACCGGGTCGACCTCGAGGAGGTCCGTGCGCGCTCGCTGGCGCTCGGCGACCTCCTGATTGCGGAGGTCGAACGCCGCTGTCCGTCTCTGAAGCTCGTGACCCCACGATCGCATGAGCGTCGCGGCTCGCAAGTCTCCTTCGCCTTCGAGGGCGGTTATGCCGCCATGCAGGCCCTGATCGCTCGCGGCCTGATCGGCGATTTCCGCGCGCCCGACATCATGCGGTTCGGGATCACGCCGCTGTATATTGGCGAGAGCGAGATCATGCGGGCCGCCGAGATCATCGAGGAGGTGATCGCGGGCGAGGTGTGGCGGCGGCCGGAGTACCAGGTCGTGAACGCGGTGACGTGAGGTTGCCAGCCCCGGACGCAGCGCAGCGCTTCTTCAGCGGTGCGGTGCAGAGCCGAGGCCTATGTCGCAGACCGGGTACGTTGCGAGATGGGTCCCGGCCCAGCGCAGCAACGCGAGAGCGTTGCAGCGAGTCCGGGACCGAGAGCTGCGGCCGAGCATCATACTCACTCCGCAACCTCGCCGCGGTGGCTCCAGATGCACGCGGCCATGACCTTCGACGTCATTGCTTTGCCGCCTAAACCAATTCACCTTGAGGCAACAAGGAATTGGGAGGAAATCTGATGACGCCGCTCGAGAAACTTAAAGCGATGAAGATGCCGTTCGCCGAGCTCAAGGGCGTCGAATTCGTCGAAGCGGGGAAGGATCGCGTGGTGGCGCGGATGACGGTCAGGCCCGATCTCTGCACGCTCAACAATACCATCCACGGCGGCGCCGTGATGGCGCTGGCCGATTCCGTCGGGGCGGCGGCGACCGTGATCAATCTGCCGGAGGATGCCAAGGGCACGACGACGCTGGAGAGCAAGACCAACTTCATCGGCGGCGCCAAGGAGGGGGCCACCGTGATCGCGACCGCGACCCCGGTTCACCGGGGGCGCCGGACCCAGGTCTGGACCACCCGGCTGGAGACCGAGGACGGCAAGCTGGTGGCCGTCGTGACCCAGACGCAGCTGGTCCTGTAGGACTACGGGACCTTGATTTTGTTAACGAATTAGTCGTTCCACCGCCTCAAAGTTGAGCAGGTTCCCGTCTTGAAAATTTTGTTGCGACGCACAATATTGGAGGCCTAGGGATTCGAACGCCTCCTCGAGGGACACCAAGAGGAGTTTTGACGTGACACTTGATGAGACCGTTCGCGCGAGGTCCGTTCCGGGCTATGTGCGGACCCTGAGCCAGCAGGAAGAGTTGCCGCTGTTGCGCGATCACTTGCTCAGGCTCGATGCCGAAAGCCGGCACGACCGTTTCAACGGTTTTCTCGACGACAGTTTTATTGAGCGCTATGCGGCTCGCTGCGCCGACGATGGCACCGTGATCGTTGCCTACATCGTCGACGGCGTGGTCCGTGGTGCGGCTGAGCTGCATCCGCCGGAGGGCGATTCGCTGCCCGAAGTCGCCTTCAGCGTGGAAGCTTCAGCCCGCCGCCAGAATGTCGGCACCGTGCTGTTCAGCCGCCTGATCGCGGAAGCCCGCTGGAAGGGCTACAAGAGCCTGCGCATCACCACGGGTGCGGAAAATCACGCCATGCGCGCGCTCGCCAAGAAATTTGGCGCGCATCTGCAATTCCGCCACGGCGAATCCACAGGCACGATCGATCTGACGAAGACACCCGAGGACGAGCTTGCGGATCTCGCTGCGGCACCGTTCAAGGCCGGCCGTGCGCTGCTCAACTTCAACTCGACCTGCTGGAAGCTGATCTCCAGCATGTACGGCAATCGCGCCGCCTGAACCGCTGTACTCCAAACAAAAAACGGACCGGCAAGGCCGGTCCGCTTTTTGATTGAAACCAGGATGTCAGCGCTCAGGTGCCGGTGCGCTTGTCGTTGCCGAAGCGACGAACGACGCGGCGTTCAACCACGACCGAGCGCTGTGCGCCCTGTTCGCCGGCGATCACGCGCGTAGCGGTGATGCGGCTGTTGGTGCGGGCCTGCTTCTTGACCTCGGCCTGAACGATGTCGAGCGGCATGCCCATCAGCGCTGCGGCGATCTCGGCCTGCTGCTCCTGGTCGTCGGTAATGCCGACGGCGGCGAAGATCGCCTCGTCCAGGGTGGGCGGATCGTGGCGGACACGCCGCGTGCCATATTTGGTATTCCAATCTGCGCTCATAACGGCCTCGTTTTGATGCCGGGATACCTAGTGCCGTAGATGTTGCATTGCAATATGAAATCGGTGTGGCATCTCAGCTATGCACCGGTCGGGTGTCATGATGGTGACGAGACACCGATCTCGGTCCGTCGTTGCGGCCAGCGTTTCAACGCCGCATGTCCTGCCTGCGTCAGTCCGTAGATTCCCCGGTCCGCACGCTCGAACCAGCCATACACATTGTTAAGCAAGATCTTGCCCGCATCGGGACAGCGTTCGCGCAAATCGCGCACACGTCGTGGGCCGGCGACAAGTTCGGATGCGCAGGCCAATGCCTGCTGGCGATAGGCCGTCATGATCGGCGCGCGGGTGCTGCCGCCGAGCACGGGATCGCCCTGGCGGCGCTGATGTTCGGCGACGAGCCGTGAGCGCGTCTTCGGCTCGCGGCGCGGGGCTGCCGTCGGCGGCTTCACCAGCACCTCGACCTGGCCTTTGTCGGTTACCCCGAGCATACCGAAGCCGAGGCGACGACACAGATTGCGATAGCGCGCATCGCTCTCGCGGCCCTTGCCGCGCGCCGATATTTTGGCCGCGATCCAGATCTCGTCGCCCGCCGGCGCGCGATCGACCGCCTGCAGGATCAGTTCGAGATTGAAGGCGAGCTTGAGCTCGCCGATCACCACCACCGGCGGATCGCCGGCGCTCAGGCCCACGAGATCGCAGCCGCGGATCTCGCCCTTCACGTCGAAGCCGAGGCCTTCGAGGAATCGTTTGACGGGGAGGTAGAGCGCGGTTTCCAAAGCGAGCTTCCGATCGGAGAATCAGTCGGGGCCAGTCTAGCCCGGATCGGACTCTGGGCTGATCGGCATTTGCCCGGACGCGGCCAAGCCAGCTATATCCTCGCGCGGGGAACAGGGCGCTTTTCGAATATGACGATCAGGAACGGGCTTTATCACATCCGGATCGAGTTCCTGGACAGCGTCCAGGGCGGCAACCAGGGTGTCATGGTGCTGCGCGACGGCACCATGCGCGGCGGCGACTCGTTCTTCTTCGCCTATGGCAGCTACACCTGCGCCGACGGCAAATGGAAGGGCGAGCTGACCAACGAAGAGCATTCGCCGTCATTCGACGAGCGCCCGGTGTGGGGCCGCAAGATCGTAACCATCGGCTTCAGCGGAACCTATACCGACGAGACCGCCTATGGCGAGGGCATGGCGCTCGCCGGCAAGCAGAGCATCCGCTTCAAGGGCAATCTGCGGCTGCTGGTGCCGGATTGATCACACCCGTCCGCTTACCGGAATGAGCGCGCCCGTGACGCCGCTCGCGGCGTCGCTGACGAGGAACAGGATCACCTCGGCAAGCTCTTGCGGTGTCACCCACTTGGCGAAGTCCGCGTTCGGCATGTCGGCGCGGTTGGCCTTGGTGTCGATGATCGACGGCAGCACCGCGTTCACGGTGACCTTGCCCTTCCATTCGTTGGCCAGAGCCTCGGTCAGGCGGTGCACGCCCGCCTTCGATGCCGCGTAGGGGCCCATGCCGGAGTCGGCCTGGAGCGCGCCCATGGCGCCGATATTGACGATGCGGCCGGCCTTCGAGGCGGCCAGGTGCGGCAACGCCGCGTGCGAGGTGTTGAGGGCGGTCAGCAGGTTCAGCGCGTGCATGCGATGCCAGGTCTTGATGTCGCCGTCGCCGACCGTCTCGAAGGCAAAGCCGCCGGCGATGTTGATCAAGGCATCCAGTCTGCCGAAATGCTTTGCGGCGGTCTCGACGGCAGTCTTCGCCTGCGCTGCGTCCGACAGGTCAACGCCGCCGATCTCGATGCGCTCAGTCGTCGCCGGGACCTGCGAGGGCGCATGATCGATGCCCGCGATATACGCGCCGCGTGACTGCGCGGTGTCGGCGACCACCTTGCCAAGCGCGCCGAGCGCGCCTGTTACGACGATGACTTTTCCCTGCACGATACCCTCCGTCGTCTCAATTCACGCTGACTATTGCGCGAGGCCGGATGGAGTTGCAATGGCGCCCGCATCAAGGCTGGGCTATAGATGCAACCTTAGATCGTTCGAGGAGATTGTTTCATGCCGGATCATTTTCCCTCCATCGAATTTCCCTCTGCAATCGTCGATCTGAAATATCCCCTGATGCGGCTCCGGCAAGCCTTCGATGGCAAGGGCGTGGTGCGGATCGTGGCGATGGGCTCGTCGTCAACGGCCGGACGGGGCGATGTCGTGCCTTATCCCTACCGGCTCGAGATGTATCTGCGGCGATACGCTAGGGATGCTCTCCAACGGACGGATCTCCGCATTGACGTGTTGAACCGGGGTATCGGCGGGCAAGAGGCAACCGAAGAGCTAGGGCGGTTCGAGACCGACATTTTCCCAGATGACCCGGCCTTGGTGATCTGGCAGGTGGGAACGAACGCAGTTTTTCACAACGACCAGTACGACGTGGACGTCGTTGCCGGGAACATCAGGAAGGGGCTGGCGCAATTGCGCGCCCGCGGCTTCGAGGTTGTGGTGATGGATCCGCAATATACGACGAAGATGCTGTGGGACGATCGGGCCGACCTGTCGGACAGAATGGTCCGGCTGATCCGCGAGGCTGCCAATGAGGCCGGGGTCAATCTGTTTCAGCGCTGGGCCCTGATGCGGCATTGGCATGTGCAGAACAACGTGCCATTCGAGCAATTGGTCGATGTGACCGATCCCGACCAGCTGCACCAGAGCGATTGGAGCACCATGCAGGTCTCGATCGCTTTCAACGACGTCATCATCAAAGCTGCGGGGCTGACGGCGTGAGACGGCCGTTGCCGGATCACGCTTGCAGGTAACGCTGCTTCAATGCGGTCCGCTCGGCCGCGCCAAGCTTGAGGCCGTCGCGCAAATAGGTTTCGACATCGCCATAGTCGCGGCTAACGGCATCGAAAGCGGCAGCGAGATAGGAGGCGTTGACCGAGCCGATCGCGTCGAGGACGTCGACAGGCAGATCGGAGACACTCGAGGCCTCGCGCTTGTAGTGGCGGTTGGTCAGCAGGTAATCCTCGGCAATGACCTCATCGGGCACGCCGAGGGCGTGCAGGATCAGGGCGCTGGCAAAGCCGGTACGGTCCTTGCCGGCGGTGCAGTGGATCACGAGCGGGGCGCGGTCTTCCAGGAGATGGCCGAACAGCGTGCGGAAGCTGTGCGTGTTGTGGCGGACATAATTGCGATAGGACTCGCGCATGAGCTCGAGCGCAACCGGCGCAGTGAGCGCGCCCCTGGCGAGCTCGGCCCGCAGCGAAGCCACCACTGTCGGCTCGATCGGCAGCGAATACACGGTGATCTCGTTCACGACGCAGACGCCGGCGGTGCGCTCCTCCAGCCCACGGAAGTCGAAGGCGCTCTTGACGCCGAGGGAACGGACGATCTCGATATCTTCGGCGGTGAGCTGGCCGAGATGATTGGAGCGGAAGATATGGCGCCAGCGGGTGGTGCGGCCGTCCGTCGTGGCATAGCCGCCGAGGTCACGAAAATTGCTGGCGCCTTGCAAAGCGAGGTGACGGGCAGGCGAGTCCTTTTGGGAAGAGTCTTGCATGGGCTCAGCTTGGGTTATGGTTCCACTGGACGCACCGAGGGCGTCCTTGGGGTCTATTACAGGGGGCGATCATGGGCCGGCACAAGGCTATTCTTTTGGGGATCACCATGCTGGCGGCGGGGATGACGGGTCCACGGCAGGCCGACGCGCAGACGTTCCGGACCTATCGCTGCGTCGATGGTACGCAGTTCATCGTAGCGTTTTATGACGAGGACAAGCGCGCGTTTCTCCAGATCGACGGCGAGCCGGTGACGCTGGCCAAGCGCCTGGCGGTTTCGGGCGCGCGGTATTCGGGGGCGGGGATCACATTGCGCATCGACAAGACCGGGACGACCACGGTCCAGCATCTGAAGCGGCCGGTCACGGCCTGCGCGGTGATCTGACGCCGTTAGGCTCGGAATCGAAAAGGGTCGAAACTTCGTTGTTTCGACCCTTTTTCAAACTTCCGTCGGGCACTCGAAAGAGCGCGGCGGTCTTGAACCCGAAACTGGCATTAGCGGTCCCATTTGGGCTTCGCTTCGTCGACTGCGTCCTGGTGGTACCAGCTATCGCTACAGATCGATGTGTTCGCGGGAAGCGACGCGTGATCAGAGGGAAGGCGGGTCTCGCCATAGCGGCGCCCGGCGAGAGCCGCGCGGCCGCCGACAGGGAATTGATAGATCTCTGCAGATCCGTGACTTAGACCATTGTTCATCATTGCGATTGCTCCTTGGTCGAAGCGCCTTGGCCTCCATGGTGCGCCCGACTCGTTCTGATGTGGTTACTGGAATCCCCATATCGGCCCGGCGTCCCGAAAAGCAAAGTGATGAAAAGGAGATCAGTTTCCGCCCAATTCTTGAGCAGGCGGCTATCTGCACCCGCCAAGGCACGATGTCGATGACTAACGCCTAGGCCATTCCAAAGGTTGCTAGGCAGGGGTGGCGCGCTTTGCGAAAGTTGCCGGACGTTGATGCGCGTTTGATCGGCAACCTCTGGCAGGCGGCTGCCTGCTCCAGAATCAGGCGTTTTCCGCGGGATTTTTGCAGTGCAGCTTCACGCAAAGGTGCGCGGCTATGACGCACGCTGCCGGGACATTTTTCCGCCGGCTCGCCGGTTCCGTCCGCGGTGGATAACCTCCCGCACTGCGGCCTTTTGGCACGCAAAATGCTTATGAAGTGTCGGCCGATGATGGCCGGGTACAAACGTGCGGGGCTCTCAAC
This sequence comes from uncultured Bradyrhizobium sp., assembly GCF_936928535.1. Classification (GTDB taxonomy): domain Bacteria; phylum Pseudomonadota; class Alphaproteobacteria; order Rhizobiales; family Xanthobacteraceae; genus Bradyrhizobium. The sequence continues at coordinate 83,392 of NZ_CAKZHY010000098.1, forward strand.
CCCACCTTTCGCATCATCTACAGAGAGGCTCAATGACCAAGTATAAGCTCGAGTACATCTGGCTCGACGGATATACGCCGACTCCGAACTTGCGCGGCAAAACCCAGATCAAGGAATTTTCGTCGTTCCCGACGCTCGAGCAGCTTCCGCTGTGGGGCTTCGACGGCTCCTCGACCCAGCAGGCCGAAGGCCACAGCTCCGATTGCGTGCTGAAGCCGGTCGCGGTCTTCCCGGACGGTGCGCGCACCAACGGCGTGCTCGTGATGTGCGAAGTCATGATGCCCGATGGCAAGACCCCGCACGCCTCCAACAAGCGCGCCACCATCCTCGACGACGCCGGCGCCTGGTTCGGCTTCGAGCAGGAATACTTCTTCTACAAGAACGGCCGTCCGCTCGGCTTCCCCGAGGCCGGCTATCCGGCGCCGCAGGGCCCGTACTACACCGGCGTCGGCTATTCGAACGTCGGCGACGTCGCCCGCAAGATCGTCGAAGAGCATCTCGACCTCTGCCTGGCTGCCGGCATCAACCATGAAGGCATCAACGCGGAAGTCGCGAAGGGCCAGTGGGAATTCCAGATCTTCGGCAAGGGCTCCAAGAAGGCCGCTGACGAAATGTGGATGGCCCGCTACCTGATGCTGCGCCTCACCGAGAAGTACGGCATCGACATCGAGTTCCACTGCAAGCCGCTCGGCGACACCGACTGGAACGGCTCGGGCATGCACGCCAACTTCTCCACCGAGTATATGCGTACGGTCGGCGGCAAGGAGTATTTCGAGGCGCTGATGGCTGCCTTCGACAAGAACCTGATGGACCACATCGCCGTCTACGGCCCTGATAACGACAAGCGTCTGACCGGCAAGCACGAGACCGCGCCGTGGAACAAGTTCAGCTACGGCGTGGCTGATCGTGGTGCGTCGATCCGCGTTCCGCACTCCTTCGTCAACAACGGCTATAAGGGCTATCTGGAAGACCGCCGCCCGAACTCGCAGGGCGACCCATACCAGATCGCTTCGCAGATCCTGAAGACGATCGCGTCCGTGCCCGCTGACAAGAAGGCCGCGGCCTAACATCCTCCCGGCCCGGGGGCTGGGGAGCTGGCCCGGGTCGTGTTTCGATCCGCCGGAGCTGGAAGGCTCCGGCGGATTTTTGCGTTCTGCTGACAGTGCTTGTTGTGGGTCTGGCGGCTATGCCGGGGTGAAGCCTGTCCATGTCGGCCGAAACCGGGATAGATTGGTCGCAGGATGTGCGCAGGGCCGGGGACGGCTGGTGTTTGAAGGCTTCTACAAGGTGCGGTTTCAGCTCGGCGACGCCGTCGGCCGAAGCGTGATGCATGCCGGCAATGGCAAGATGCTCGGCGGCAATTCGGCGTTCGCCCATATCGGCACCTACGAGAAGACCGAAGACGGCGTCGACACCATCATCAAGACCGTCCGGCACAACCCCGATCCGAACTACCGCGCCATGGCGGGCACCGACGATGCGACGCTGATCGCGAAAGGATTTGCCGATGGCGATCTCTACCGCTTCAAGGGCGAGCTGAAAGAGCTGCCCGGCGTGCCCTTCCAGTCGCTGATGACACCGATCACGGAGGAGGAGGTGCCGATCGCCGGCGGAGTCGGCGAGTCCGGCATAACCGATGGCCTCTACTCGATTCACCTGCGCATGCTCGATGGCGTCGATGGCGGGCTGACCGGCGTGATGCTGCTCAACCGGGGCCGCATCCTCGGTGGTGATGCTTCGTTCTATTATCTCGGCAGCTACACCGCCGCGAACGGCCGCTGGAAGGGGCAGATCCTCAATCAGGAGCACACGACCGCCAAGGACGACCCGATCTTTGGCGGCCACGAGGTCGGGATCGGCTTTGCCGGTACCTACGATGGCGATCAGGCGATGCTGGAGGCGACTGCACTGGCCGGCAAGCGCAGCCTGCGCCTCACCGCCACGCTCAAGCTGATGCATCGCGCCTGATCGTTACAGGGAAATCACATGGAATATGTTCGCATGCTCTCGACGCTCGGCCTGATGGGCGCAATGCGCAGCCTGTCCGCCGCGTTCGAGACGGCAACGGGCATCCACGTCGATGCCGACTTCGCGCCGACCCTGGCGCTGCTCAAGCGCCTGCGCGCCGGCGAGGCGGCCGATCTCGTCATCCTCACGCGCGAAGGGCTCGACGAGATGATCGGCGAGGACAGGGTGATTGCGGACAGCGCGGCCGACCTCGCGCGCTCCTATGTCGGCCTCGCCGTGCGGGCAGGGCAGCCACATCCCGATATCTCGAGCGAAGCCGTGCTGCGCAAGTCGTTGCTCGCGGCGCGGTCCGTGGCTTATTCGCGGCTCGGTGCGAGCGGCGTGTACTTCGCCGCGCTGATCGTGCGGATGGGCATTGCGGCCGAGATCAATGCCAAGGCCACGATCGTCGAGCAGGGGTTTACGGCGGAGCGGCTCGTCAGCGGCGAGGCGGACCTGGCCGTGCAGCAGATCAGCGAGCTGAAGCAGGTTGGCGGCATCGAGGTGATCGGCCCGGTCCCGCACGACTTGCAGAGTCCGGCCGTGTTCTCCGCAGGCCGCATGACGAATGCGAGGCAGGCCGAAGCGGCCGACCGGCTGCTGCGCTATCTGGCATCGCCCGAGGTCGTGCCCGTGCTGCGCCAGTCCGGACTCGAGCCTTGAATTCGCCGGCAGGCGGACGCAACGTGATGATCATGCGGACTTGTCTCCTGGCCATTCTCGTCACTCTTGCCGCGCCGATCGCCGCGCACGCGCAATCGGCCGATCTGGTCCTGTGCGACCGTGTTGCCGCCGATCCGAGCGACCCGGACAAGCCTGTTGACGTGAAGGGCGTGCCTGAGATCGCTGCCGCCGATGTCGCGACCGCCATCAAATTCTGCAAGCAGGCGGCAGTGTCTTCGCGCCGCGCGATGTTTGCGTTGGGCCGCGCCTATGCCGCCAACCGCCAGACGGCGGACGCGCTCGCCGCCTGGCGCAAGGCGGCCGACAAGGGCTCCAGTGCTGCGATGGTCGAGCTCGGTGTCGCCTATGGCACCGGCTCGGGAGTTGCCAAGGACGAGGCGCAGGCGCGAAAGCTGTTCGAGAAGGCGGCGCAGTCAGGCAATCCCCGTGGCGTCTCCAACCTCGCAGCGCTCGGCGGCGCCGGCGGCGGAGCGCCGGCCGATCCTGCGCAGGCGCGCACGCAGCTCGCCAAGGCGGCCGAGACCAATGCGGAGGCGCAATACCAGCTCGGGCTGATGCTCTCCAATGGCAATGGTGGCGAGAAGGACGACGTCGCTGCGCGCGCACTGTTCGAGAAGGCGGCGGCGCAAAACCATCCCGGTGCGCTGGAGCGGATGGGCGCGTTCGCGCAGGAGGGCCGCGGCGGTCCCAAGGACAAGGACGCCGCGAAGGCCTATTACGAGCGCGCGGCTGCGCTCGGCGACGAGGACGCCAAGAAGGCGTTGGAGCGATTGCGTTGTCCCTACGCGATCAAGGACAAGCAGGGCAAGCTCGTCACCACCTTGTGCTTCTAGCTCGCAATGCTTGATCGAGCGCAAGGCCTGTCGGGACCAGCCCGTCGTAGACTTAGGTCTTCAGATCGACGGGAGACTTGCGATGATGCCTCGAGGATGGATGCTGGCGCTGGCGATAATGGGAGCGGCGACGACCGTAGCGGCGCAGGATCTCAGATCTCCGTCGGCCGACCAGTACGTGCCGCGGCTCGGCGACATCATGAGCGCCGCGCAGACGCGCCATCAGAAGCTCTGGCTGGCCGCCAAGGCGCAGAACTGGGACCTTGCGGCTTTCGAGCTGAGCCAGCTCAAGGCGAGCCTGGTCGAGGCCGCCTTGCTCTATTCCGGCATCCCCGTCAGCAATGTCACGACACTGGAGCCGTCGCTGCAGGCGACGTCCGACGCGATTGCGGCAAAGGACGGCCGCAAATTCGCAAAGGCTCTGGGTGATCTCACCGAGGGCTGCAACGCCTGTCACCGGTCGATGGGACGCAGCTTCGTCGTCATGAAGGTTCCCTCCGATCCGCAGCCGTTCGCCAATCAACTGTTTCCGCCACAGGCAAGGCCCTGACGGAACGGACCGCGCGCAAAGCGGGTTGACGGGCAAGGCCACGACAGGAGGCGCAACCATGATCCGCAAGCTCGCATCCGGCGAATACAGGCTCTATTCGCGCAAGGTGAATCCCAAGACCGGCAAGCGGCGTAATCTCGGCACGTTCAAGAGCCGTGCGGCGGCCGAAAAGCACGAGCGCGACGTGCAGTACTTCAAGCGGCACTGACGGTGCGAGGGGCCGGCAAGACCGAACGTCGAAAACAACCCCATGCACAGTAGCCAGGGCTTTGAAATGACTGGCGCGAGGTGAGACGTGTCGCCGAATGCGGATTTAGCGAAATCTTCTTGACCCGTCGGGCAGAACAGGTGCATGATGGCATCATGGCACGGTCGGCTCGGTGATGTCCCTGCGCGGATAAGCCGGGTTACAAGTCCATTGAATCGTCCTTACTGCCGGAGCTGCTTGATCAGCACATCGATTTCGCGATCGCCGGGCATCAAGCGCGAAAGTCGCTCGGCATAGCTCAACGCGCCTGCGGCATCACCCTTTTCCCGACTCAGGATGATTGCTGCAGAAAGCGCGTCCCGATCATTCGGATGCATTTTCAAGCTGTTCCTCAGGACCGCAAGCGCGTCGTCGCGTCGGCCTGCCGAATGCAGAGCGATGGCATATACGTACGCGTAGCGCGCCTGACCGGGATCGAGGGAAGCCGCTTGACTTAGTTCTTCGAGCGCCGCCTCATTGCGCTTCTCGCGAACGAGCGTCAAACCAAGCGCGTGATGCAGGGAAGCGTCCTTCGCTGCCCCCGCGAGAGTCTCCCGCAGGACGCGCTCGCCATCGATGTCGCGTCCAAGCTGGCGAAATACGTCGGACAAATTGATGGCGGCCGCTGCAAACGAGGGATCAAGCCGGAGCGCAGCCCTATATTCGGTCTCCGCCGCGGTCGTATTGGCCTGTCGCGCAAAGAAACTGCCGAGCGCAGTATGCGCGTCCGGCCGATCGGCGTTCAGCTTCTGCGCCGCCACGAATTCGGCTGCGGCTTGCTCAAACCGGTCGCGATCGACGGCAGGCCGTTGAGAGGCAGGTACAGTCACAAGAAGCTCGGCCGCGCGGATGCGTACGCCGCGAACCGGATCGCTCAATTGCTCGGAGGCGAGCGGCCAGAGTTGACCAGTCGGTGCCCCTTCCGACCCATCGAGCGCTCCCAGCCTGACGAGCGGATCGGGATCTGAAAGTCCGCGGCGGATCAGATTGAGATCAGGGGAGGGCAGTTCAGCGAGCGCACTGGCGCGGGCAATGCCGGCGGCATCGCCTGACGCGGCGACGGCGGTCAGAAGGGTCTGCGCATCGACCGCCTCGTTCCAGGCGGCATGAAAAGCACGGGCATAGGTCTGATAGCCATGCCGCTCCGGCCCGAACCAGGTTTGGATCTGTTGGGCCGCCCAAGCCGCGGGCTTGTCGCGATGGCAGTCGTTGCATGCATTAGGCACGCCTGTTTCGACGGAGAGATCGGGACGCGGAATGCGGAAACCATGGTCGTGGCGGCGGTCGACGACCATGTAGCGGCGCTCGGGCATGTGGCAGGAGGCACAAGCCAGCTGCGGGGAGATGCCCGCGTGATGGCGATGCGCATCGGATTCATACTTGCCCGGCGTATGACACTGCGCGCAGACGCCGTCGCCGGGCGCCTTCAGAGCCGCGCTATGCGGATCGTGGCAGTCGCTGCAGGTCACTCCCTGGGCGTACATCTTGCTCTGCTTGAACGGCGCGTAATTGTAGGTCTCCTCGTCGTCCCGCATCTGGCCGTCGGCATGGAAGCGCTGCTGATCGAGCAGCGACACCCGGTGGGTTTCGGAGAGCGGCCGTCCTGGGATCCAATCCTCGGACAACTGACCGCGGCGGGCATGACATCGGCCGCAGGTCTCGACCTCCTTGCGCAGGCTTGCGGCGGGCGCGCTGCGCTTTGGGCGCAACGTGTCCGACTCGGTGGACCAGATGATCCCCGTTCGCTCATCGAATTTGACGAGCAGCCCGTTGTCCATACCGCGCGCGGCGGGCTTCTGGTGCGCCCACGCAACGTGGCGCGAACCTTCTCCATGACAGCCCTCGCAGCCGACGCTGATCTCGGCAAAGCTCGTCGCGAAGCGGTTGTTCGCGGCATCGTAGTTCTTGTGCACGCCGGTCGAATGACACTCGGAGCACATGAAATTCCAGTTCTGGTTCAGCTTCGTCCAGTGCAGCGGGTCGCTGCTGGCAATGGCTGCATCCGGGTAGAGGTGAAACCAACGCTGGCCGCCGAGGTCCTTTGCTCGTGTGTCCCAGGCGATCGACAGCGCTTGAACACGACCGTCCGGGAATTCGATGAGATATTGCTGCAGCGGCTCGACACCGAAGGTGTACTTGATCTCGAAAATGGCAAGCTTTCCGTCTGGACCGTCGGTCTCGACGAGAAATTTCTTTCCGTCGCGAAAAAAGCGCGAGCGCGTGCCGGCATATTCGAAGGACACGTCGTTGAAATTGCCGCGCACGGACTGTTCGGTTGCATGCTCCATGGCGTGCCGGTGTTGCGAGGTCTGCCAGAGCTTTGCTTCGTTCTGATGGCATCCGCTGCAGGCTTGGCTACCGACGAACCTGAATTCGGCCGCCTTAGAGGGCTCGATCGGGGTATCCGAGCCCTTAAACCAGAACAACGCCCCTGAGATCATGAGAAGCAGAACCAGGCCAGTGCCGATTGCCAGGGCAGGTATGTTCTTACGGCCGACAGTCTGGGTTTGCGGGGGCGCACCGGAAGTAGGAGGATGGTGCGCATCGGCGCGTGGTTTCTGACGTCTGCGATTCTTTCCGGAGCCCTTTGCCACGTCGTTTACCGACCCGAGACTTCACGACCCCTTTGGATTACACGCGCAAATCGTGTTCGTGAAGCGCGATTCTTGTTTCGCGGGCGAGATCGATCAGGGAAACGCAGACCATCAGGAGAGCCGCCATGAACAGCACTGAAAAGCCATGCTCATGGGCCTGGCGGACTTCATGAGCGCTCTCTCTCCATTCCTTGCAGTGGTGGATCAACCACGGTGCTAAGGCGACAGGGAGGTCGGCACCCCAGGCGTTTGAGCTCGATAGAGTAGGGGCGCGTGATTTGATCGCGCCCCAGTCTTGGTTCACTCGCGGGCTGCGGCAGCCTTCTGCTTGGCCTGCTCGAGCTTCTTGATGTCGTCCGGGGTCAGCTTCGGCCGATCGATCGTCAGCGTGATTTTTCTGATCTTGGCGGTCAGATTGAACGGCGGCTGATAGTCAGCGTCGTTCACGCCGGTCAGCGTATCGGAACCGATGTCGAGGCTTTCGTCGAACTGCAGGATGAACGGGAGCGTGTGCTCCATGGTCTGCGTCGCCACGTTCTTCCCGTCCACCATCAGTACACCGGTGCCGCCTTGGCCGAGGCCAGCGTAGCTTCCGAAAGCCATCGTCGCCGCACCCATCCCTTCGTACTTGAAGACGAACTCCAGCGTATGCTTGCCCGCCGCCAGCACATCGGGGCTTTCCCATTGGACATGCTTCAGGCCGACCAGGTTCCAGACGAACTTCGGCTTTCCCTTGAGTAGATAGAAGCCGTAGCCGCCAAATCGCCCGCCCTGCGTGATCAGCATGCCTTCGCCGCCGTCTTGCGGGACATCGATTTCTGCCTTGAAGCTATACGACGAGTTTAGAATAGATGGTGCATCGCCGTTGGGGATGCCGGCGAGCGGCCCCGTCCAGGTGAATACGTCGCGACCCGCCGTGATGCTGGGCTTTGGCACGATTGCGCGCGCGACGAGGGAGTTGTCGAGCGGAAGAACCTGATACTTCTTCGCCTCCTGCTCGAAGACTGCCGTTAGCTCCTTCAATTTCGCGGGGTTCTTCGCCGCGAGATCGTCCGCCTGCGTCCAGTCGTTGCGAAGGTCGTAGAGCTCCCACTGCGTGGTCGCGAGGTTCAGAGGCGGCGCTGTATTTTCCCACGGCTTGCGCCCGACCTTGTTGGCAGCAAACCAACCCTCGTGGTAGATGCCACGGTCGCCCATCATCTCGAAGTACTGAGTCTTGTGCGCCGACGGTGCGTTCGCGCTTTTCGCGTCGAAGGAGTACATCATGCTGACGCCCTCGATCGGGCTCTGCTTGATGCCGTCGACCATGGTCGGCTGCTTGATCTTCGCCGCCTCGAGAATCGTCGGCGTGATGTCGATCATGTGGTGGAACTGATTACGGATGCCACCCTTGTCCTTGATGACCGCCGGCCAGGAGATCGCCATGCCCTGGCGGATCCCGCCGAAGTGGGACGCGATCTGCTTGGTCCACGAGAATGGCGTGTCGAACGCCCAGGCCCACGGCAAGGCCATGTGGTTATAGGTCTTGTCGGTGCCCCAGACATCGTAGAAGTACTTTAGCTGCTCCTCGACGTTGGGGTTGACGCCGTTGAACATTGCGATCTCGTTCGGCGTGCCGATCATGGTACCCTCGGCACTCGTTCCGTTGTCGCCTTCGATATAGATAATCAGCGTGTTGTCGAGCTTGCCCATGTCCTCGACGGCCTGGATCACGCGGCCGATCTCGTGGTCGGTGTAGGCGACGTAGGCGCCGAACACGTCGGCCTGCTTCGTGAACAGCTTCTTCTCATCTGCTGAAAGAGTGTCCCATTCCTTGAGCATGTCGCTGGGCCAGGGAGTGAGCTTGGCATTTTGAGGAATGACGCCGAGCTTCTTTTGGTTTGCGAAGATCTGCTCGCGCAGTTTGTTCCAGCCCTGGTCGAACAGGTGCATGCCACCGATCTTGTCGATCCACTCTTTCGTGGGATGGTGCGGCGCGTGCGTCCCGCCAGGGACATAGTAGACGAAGAACGGTTGCTCCGGCGTGAGCGCGCTCATGCGCTTCATATAGTCGATTGCGTCGTCCGCCATCGCCGTGGTCAGATTCCACGTTCCCGGAGGTTGGCCCTGGAACGGGTAGATCTGCGTCGTGTTACGGAAGAGATTGGGCTGCCACTGGTTGGTATCGCCGCCCACAAAACCGTAGAAGTATTCGAATCCCATGCCGACGGGCCACTGATCGAACGGACCTGCCTGGCTCGCCTGGAATTCCGGCGTATTATGATTTTTGCCGAACCATGATGTGTGATAGCCGTTGTCCCGCAGGATCCGGCCTACCGTCGCTTTGTCACGACTGATGATGCTATTGTAGCCGGGAAAGCCGGTCGCCTGCTCGGACACTACGCCAAACCCCGCCGAGTGGTGGTTGCGGCCAGTGATAAGCGCTGCCCGCGTCGGCGAGCAGAGTGCGGTGGAATTGAAGTTGGTATAGCGCAGGCCATTCTGCGCAATGCGGTCGAGTGCGGGTGTGGGGATCACACCTCCGAACGTGCTCGGCACGCCGAAGCCGGCATCGTCAGTCATGATGAGGAGGACGTTGGGCGCGCCCTTCGGCGGCACAACACGCGCCGGCCAATATGGCTTCGATTGGGGTGCAAGCTCTTCGATCTTGCCGCCGAATTTTTGTGGCGGCGGGGGGAGCTGATCGCCTGGGATCGTGATGGTCGCGGCTGGTGACCCCAGAGGGGGCGCAGTGGGTTGCGCTTGCTGTGCAAGCACGGGAGCAGACATTGCTGCGCTCAAGAACAACACGGAAATAATTGCGCGTGAATTCATTGCAGACCTCCCAAGAGGTGCGCGCAAAAGCGCTAATGTTATCATTTGCAGCCATTCGGTAGCGCGCCGCGTTGATGCAAATCAACGAAGCGATCCCGGCGCGTGATTGCCACCGCAGCCGGTATTCGATTGCCTCGCTCGAATTCGCTGGGAAGATTTTGCGAAATCAGAGCCGAAAAGAGTCTTGATCCGGATCAACGGAAGAAGCTGGTGAGGCGGCAATATAAAAAAGCGGTGTTGGATGATGCGCGCTAGCTCATGTTCGTTCACAAGCTGAATCAACCCATTGCGGGTACCACGCTAGTCATCAGCGTTCTCGTCGTGCTGTCGCTCGTCATTTGGCGACAGCATTCCACAGAGGAAGGCATTGCCGTCAAGAGCGATCGTCTGGAGCAACGCCCAATCGGAATCGAGTCTCGTGATGTAGGTTGCACGCATACTGCTTGGCCCCTTGGATGCGGTTGGCAGCTGCCGGTCGACAATGGGCTGACGAGAAGGCATTCGCCGACAAAAACGCAGCGGCGGCCCTGGTTCTGGCGGCTCCTGTCTTGACGGGCTGCGCTGTTGAGCGCCGCGCTGCAAAGCCATATTCGAGCGATCGTATCGCAAAAGCATTGTGCTGGCCGCGGCGGCACACATGCGTACCTTTGTCGGCAGGTCAGGCAAGCCGTCGGCGTCCTCACTCACGGAACATTTGATTTGCGTCAACGCGCGGTTGCAAGCCGCGTGGCTGGCTACACTCATTCGCCTGTACTGAATGCAGACGCCGGTGCTTGGGGGAGTGTCCGCGTGCACCCGGTCGAGAAAGTCATGGACACGACATTCAGGGGTATAAAATGAAACAGATTCTGAAGTCGCTCGCGATCGGCTTGACGTTGCTCGCTCCATTTGGAGTGAAAGCCGCAGATCTCACGGTGAAGGCGCATCCAGTAGCGCCCGTTGCCGCTGTGTACAATTGGACAGGCTTCTACATCGGTGTGAACGGTGGCTATGGTTGGGGGCAGCAAGATCCGCTCAACCTGATCTCAAGCCGGTTTGACCGTACCAATTTCGACCTCAACGGAGGCTTCATCGGAGGCACGGCCGGCGCGCAAATCCAGCAGGGCAACGTGGTGCTCGGTGTCGAAAGCGATATCGACTGGGCAAACATCAAAGGCTCCGGTGTGGTTATTCCCGCAGTCGCGGGCGTTCCTGCCGGCATCACGCTGAATCTGACGACCAAGACCGACGCCATCATCACCGCACGTGCACGGTTCGGTATGGCCCTGAACAACTTCCTGCTCTACGGGACAGGCGGCGCCGCGTTCCTGCGCGAAACTGCAAATGGCACCAGTATCGCGGGCGTGCCTTGCGGAACGGCCGGCGTCCTGGTCGGCTGCACCGAGTCACATTGGCGCCCCGGGCTCGCCGCTGGCCTTGGAGCGGAATATGCCTTCACGCCGAATTGGACCGTGAAGGGGGAATATCTTTACATCTCCGCCGCCGGCACTGGCGCGAGCAAAGATCAGCTCAACCTGGTTCGCTTCGGTGCGAACTACAAGTTCTGAAACCCGGTAATCAGTCGGAGCTGCTGTCTCACGGCCGCAGCTCCGATAACCAGCTCGCGCAATCCATATTCGCGGTCTGCCGTTGTTCAGGCCAAGCAAAACGTCCTCGTCAGACAACATCTTTTCGATCACGGCAATACCAGCAATTTCAGGTCCGATTGGCCAGCCCCGCCGGCTCAACCGGGACAGTTTTAGAAGGGAGAGACAGATGAAAGCGATATTGTTTTCACTCGCGATGCTCGGAAGCCATTCATTGGTGCCGGTTTCCGATCGCGTTCCCGAATTGAAGGTCGAGGCCCTCTGCACGGCGACGTCCGAAACCGACAAGGCGATGGGGCTCGCGTTGGCTCAGAGCTTCTCGGACTGCATGCGTGACGAGGTCTCGGCACAACAGCAACTAGCCACAGTCTGGTCGTCGACGAAGCCCGCCGTCCGCGACGGTTGCGAGGGTGAGGCGACCTCAGGCGGAATCCAAAGCTACGTCGATCTGCTCACCTGCATCCAGATGACCGATACCGCGAGTACGCTGGCTTCGGCTTCGCCGCTGAGAGGCGCCAGCAAGAACAGAAACAGGAAATAAGAGATTGTTTCCGGGAGCAAGATCATGATCATCAACCGTCTTTCGCTCGTTGCTGCCTTGGCAGCCGCAATCATCGGCTCGGGCGCCTCGGCCCAGACGATCAACCTCACGGGCGTCTACAAATGTATTCAGATGTGCCGGGGGGACCTTCCGGCCTACGTCACCCAGAATGGGACTGAATTGAACCTGTTGACCGAAGCCGGCGTACCATCCCGGGCTTGGCCCGATTGGTATTCGCCGGCTAACCGGATTTGGGTCGATGCGTTCAATCTAAGCGCAGTCTATTCACCGGATGGAATGCTTATCCAGTTTGACAATGGGACGATTTGGCAGCGGGATTTGCCTCCGGCGCCGCCTGTCCGCGGTCGACCTTAGGGGCGGGCGGGGCTCTATCTGACCATTCACGCATCGTGACCAGATTGACCGCATCGGTCAGGTACATCCCGACCGCGAGCCCGCGGTCATAGCTTGCCCAGAAGCGCGGAAGAATCTCGATGTTGCGCCCGCCGCGTCCGACGATCCTGACGAGCCCGGCGGCCTCGGCGGAGATCATCAGGTTGCGGACGTGGGTTCGCGAAACGCCGAAGCGGTCGGTGGCCTCGATATAGGGCACGGCGGCGCTCGGGTCGCCCAAATCCATCGCAGCCTTCAACACTGCATTCTGGATCAAGGGTCCGGCGGCATGTCCAAAGAACAGCAACGTGTCCGGCAGCGTCATCATCAGGCGGGCCGCGGCAGGATTGAAGGGCACCGATCGGCTGCAGTGAAGGAGGTAGAAGTCCCGGTCGCGCGCAAATATCGGGCCGTAATCATGATCCGGATACAGCGTCGCAAGGGGCACGAAATGCGCAACCAGCCATTCGATGTGATGCGCGCGCAGCTTCTCAGTAGTCGCCAGCAATCGGACGCGGCCGTCACTGGGGGCTCTGCGCAAGTCGAGAAACCCGACCTCCCGCAATCGCGCGATCAGATGATCCGCCTGCCGGTCGCTCGCGTAGCCGAACAGGGCAAGCTGCTGCTTGAGGGCGCCGACGGTGAACCAGGTCTCACGTCGGGAAGGGTCCTGGGCGGCCTCGAGGACGGCCGCGCAATGGAAGACGAAAAACCGGCCCGCCTCCAGCAAAAGCCGAACCAGGAATGGTTCGCCCTCATACACGTTCAGGAAGCTTGCCAGATATTCGCGCCGCGCCTCGGACAGGCGAGGGTGCTGCACGATCTCATCGAGTGTTAGCCGCAGCCGGTCTCCAACGAGACGCTCCAGTTCGTCCTGCTCCAAATCCGCCCCCATCCTGACGCGCGGAGACTATACGAGACGCGAGACGATACACGCAATCTTTTCCACTCAATCTTGAGTAGAAGCGACTAGATTGTTCGCGATTGCTCGGCGCTGGCGCGGCTTAGGATGGTTTCATCGAAGCAGCGACCAGCTCCGTGCGGCAGCGCAGGATTTTGCGTGAAGCCGGCAGCGATCTTCTTGAACTGACGAACCTGAATATTTCGATAACCGCGATTACTACTTAAAATAGTATTTCAACGATCATTCCTGTCATGGAGTTCATCAAGATGCTTGATACAACCACGAATTATCCTGTTGTCCCCGAACTCGCAAACGTCAACAGCCAGCCGCCCGATCGATCCGACTATGTCGAGCTCGAAAGCGTGGAGCGGCACCTGGTCATGTGGGCCAATTCCGACAACTCGGGCAAGGAAGCCTATGTCTGCGACAAGCCCAACACGACGCTGCCAAACACCACCGCGATCATCGAGAATTACTGGGACGGCGGCGGCGCGCCGGACTATCAGTTGGTCTTGCGGCAGTTCTGGCGCCCCGTCGGAAAGTCGTACCATCGGATTCCGGTGGGCAATACCCTGACGATCAGTGTCTCGAAAACCCAGGGCGTATCTTCGACCGTTTCACAGTCGATCACGGCATCGCTGGGCATCTCGTATGGCGCGCTGAGCGCCGAGATCTCTGCGACGTTCTCGACCTCAGTGACGACCAGCGAGGAAAGTACCTACACGGAGACGGTCCAGATCGAGCCGCCGGCGAATGGAATGGTCCGAGTCTGGATGCTGTGGCAACTGGTGCACGAGATCGTTGCGATCCGCAGTGACGGCACGGTGCTTCCGAAGGGAGACCGTCAGCACGCAAATCGCAAGGCCGATGTTGCGTGGAACGGGCCCGGTCACTACAGCAGCGGGGCGTGGGTCAGCTACGATGAAACATCCTGGTTGTTCCCATCCGAAACATTCGTGGCCTACCAGAAGGACTTCCCCGCACGCGCGGCTCACGGCAGGTTGCGCTAGGCTCCAGCAAGCGCAGCGCGGATCAGCGGTGCATCCGTGACGGGATTTTCCCGCCACGGCATGCGCCGCGACGTCCTGATGAGGCTTGTCAGAGGATAGGATCGATCAGCGCCGCGTGACGATTACGCGTATCTCTCAACCAAGGAGATCATCCACTTCCGCGAAACAGAATGCCGGCTCGGCCAACAGCCAGGAGAGCGGATCGCGGCAGTAGCGGTTGCGAGCCCGTAAGAGGGGAACCGTCAAGACAGGGGGCGGTGGGGCCGTCTTGATGCGGCCCGCGGCGCCGAGCGGCGATTCCAGGCGAACCAACGGGGCCAAAATCCGTACGCCGCCGGGCTTCCCTTGGGCGAGGGCATGGCCTATTACGCTGCAACGCAAAAATTCCCCCAAAAAGACCCCATGATCCGCCTCGACAACGTCAGCAAGCAAGCCGGCCACCAGATCCTGTTCATCGAAGCCTCCGCCGCCCTCAACAAGGGCGAGAAGATCGGGCTCGTCGGCCCGAACGGCGCGGGCAAGACCACCCTGTTCCGGATGATCGCGGGTGAGGAACTGCCCGACGAGGGCCAGGTCTCGACCGATCGCGGCATCACCATCGGCTATTTCAACCAGGATGTCGGCGAGATGTCTGGCCACAGCGCCGTCGCCGAGGTGATGAATGGCGCCGGTCCCGTCAGCGAGGTCGCGGCTGAGTTGCGCGAGCTCGAAGCCGCCATGGCCGACCCTGACAAGGCCGACCAGATGGACGAGATCATCGCTAGATATGGAGAGGTGCAGCACGCTTTCGAGGAGCTCGACGGCTACGCGCTCGACGGTCGCGCGCGCGAAGCGCTGTCCGGCCTCGGCTTCAGCCAGGAGATGATGGACGGCGACGTCGGCAAGCTCTCGGGCGGCTGGAAGATGCGCGTGGCGCTGGCCCGCATTCTGCTGATGCGCCCCGATGTGATGCTGCTCGACGAGCCGAGCAACCATCTCGATCTCGAGAGCCTGATCTGGCTGGAGAAGTTTTTGCACGATTACGAAGGCACGCTCTTGATGACCTCGCATGACCGCGAGTTCATCAACCGCGTCATCTCCAAGGTGATCGAGATCGATTCCGGCTCGCTCACAACCTACACCGGCGACTACGAGTTCTACGAGCAGCAGCGGGCGATGGCCGAGAAGCAGCAGCAGGCGCAGTTCGAGCGCCAGCAGGCGATGCTCGCCAAGGAGATCAAGTTCATCGAGCGTTTCAAGGCGCGCGCCTCGCATGCCGCGCAGGTGCAGAGCCGGGTCAAGAAGCTCGACAAGATCGAGCGGGTCGAGCCGCCGCGCCGGCGCCAGACGGTGGCGTTCGACTTCCCGCCGGCGCCGCGCTCGGGCGAGGACGTCGTCGCCTTGAAGAACGTCTACAAGGGCTACGGCAACAAGCGCATCTATGACGGCCTGGATTTCATGATCCGCCGCCGGGAGCGCTGGTGCGTGATGGGCGTCAATGGCGCGGGTAAGTCGACCTTGCTCAAACTCATTGCCGGGGCAAGCGAGCCTGACGAGGGCACGGTGGCGCTCGGCGGCAGCGTCAAGATGGGCTATTTCGCCCAGCATGCGATGGACCTGCTCGATGGCGAGCGCACTGTGTTCCAGTCGCTGGAAGACCAATTTCCGACCGCGGGGCAGGGAAGCTTGCGCGCGCTTGCCGGCTGCTTCGGCTTCTCCGGCGACGATGTCGAGAAGCGCTGCCGGGTGCTCTCAGGCGGCGAGAAGGCGCGCCTCGTGATGGCCAAGATGCTGTTCGATCCGCCGAACTTCCTGGTGCTGGACGAGCCGACCAACCATCTCGACCTCGCCACCAAGGAAATGCTGATCAATGCGCTGGCGGATTTCGAAGGAACGATGCTGTTCGTCTCGCATGACCGCCACTTCCTCAGCGTCCTGTCGAACCGCGTGCTCGAGCTGACGCCCGAAGGCATCCACCAATATGGCGGCGGCTACACGGAATACGTCGCGCGCACCGGACAGGAGGCGCCGGGGCTGCGGAGCTAGGGCGGCTCTTTGGATTAGCCTTCGCTTCATCCGGCCAACAGCGAGCAATAAACTCGCTAGCCCAAATGTATTCATCGCGTCTTTTCAATTTATTCCGTCAGCGCGCGAGCTTGATCCTGCTTCCCTAGAATCTCCAAGCACCTCGCCCAATCGTCGTGATATTGCGTCAGTTTATGTGATCGATCTGCTTGAGCAAGTTGCTCGTCCGCCTTTGCACAGTTCTGTGTTGCTTCTGCCGTAGCGCCGGGTACTCTCGGATTCATCCCACGCATTGCGAGTGATAGATACATAATTCCCAGATTTGCGTGGGCTGGCCAATTTAAGGGCTCCATCGCAATTGCTTTTTCGCATTCCGTTTTTGCGTCATCGGTCTTGTTGAGCCGCGCGTAGATGGCGCATTTTAAGTTATGCGCATAATATTGATCTCTCCCATTCCTTATCATGTAGTCTAGGACTTCTAAAGTTCGTGCGAACGTCGTGGACGCGAGATCGTTCTCATCGTTGAACAGGCTGGCAGCGAGCACGTACGGATAGGCCAATTGCATCGCTAGTTCTGAACTTGCCGCCACAATTGCGTCGGCATCAGCGCTATCCCCGGTCGACTTGATCTTCGCAGTTAGATGCTTGCCGCCGGCAACCCTGAACGAAATGTGGAATTCCTTGTCAGTTCTGGTCACGCTCCCCGCAAGCTGATTGCTTGGTAGGGCGAAAACGTCTGAAATGAATTGGGCCGCCGATCTGGTCGTAAAGTCCGAGCCGGGTACCTTGGCCTCAATAGCTTCAACACCGATCGACTTTCGTGGGTAAGCCACATCGAAGCCACGATTTGCGTTCTCAGCGATGTCTTGGGTTCTATCCGATACTTTCTGGGCAAAGGTTTCTGATGTGTAACCCCACTGCTGCACAGAACTTGGGATGGAAATTTGCTCGATCGTTGGTCTGGGCCATATTACATTTTTCGTGATGACCGAAATTAACGTCAGCGCAAACAAGAATGATGCTTTGGCCGCGATGTTCTTTATCGCTCCGGCGACTCCCTCCAACATCAGGCTCTCCCAATGCAACTAAAAAATGATATTGTAGCAGTTTTCATTTGAAAGGGAGAATTGAATTCCTGATTGTGTGAGCTGAAATCTTGCCCGCTTGATCGTCTCGGGCGCCCCCGTTACGCTCTCTCAAAAAAGGGGAGCGAACAACCATGAGACAAGTTCGGATCGGCGACATCACCATCGATGCGGTGATCGAGCGGGAAGGGCCGTGGCGGCGGCCGCAGGATTTTTTCCCCGGATATGACGAGGCTGTGTTCGAGCGGCATCTGCCGACGATGGAGCCCGAGGTGTTCGACGCCGCGCGCGGCATGATGGTCATCACCTACCAGACCTTCGTGGTGCGGACGCCGCGCTATACCATCCTGGTCGACACCTGCACCGGCGAAGACAAGGGGCATCCGCCGCCGTTCGACTTTCCCGGCAAGGAGCGCTGGCGCAACGAATTGTTCGCGCTCGGGATCGGCTTCGAGCAGATCGACTATGTCTTCTGCACGCATCTGCACATCGATCACACCGGCTGGAATACGACGTTACGCGACGGCCGCTGGGTGCCGACGTTCCCGAACGCGAAATACGTCTTCCACAAGGGCGAGTACGCGGCCTGGGAGGCCGAGAACGCCAAAGGCAACAACCCGCCCGGCACCGTCTTCCGTGACAACTGCCTGCCCGTTGTCGAGGCGGGGCAGGCGCTGCTGGTCGACGACGACTATGCGCTCGATGACACCGTCACCTTGACGCCGACGCCGGGGCATTCGCCCTGCCATTGCTGCGTGAACATTTTCTCGAGGGGACAGCGCGCGGTGGTCGCCGGCGATCTCATGCATCACCAGATCCAGTGCCGCGAACCTGAATGGTCGTCGAAGCCGGATTGGGATGCCAAGCAGTCGGCAGTGTCGCGGCGGAAGTTCTTCGCTTCCGTCGCGGACACCGACACGCTGATCCTGCCGATCCATTTTCCGGCGCCGACGGTTGGATTGATCAAGCCGTTCGGCGCCGCGTTCGACTACCGCTTCAGGCGGGAATAGGTTCGGCTGCTCTAATACGTGTAGAACATCCGCTGGATTTCCTTGGTGTCCGATGTCTTGGTCAATGCCAGCATCAGCAGGATGCGCGCCTTCTGCGGATTGAGCGTATCGGAGACGACGAAATCGTGCTCGTCGTCCTTGGCTTCGCCGTTGCGCGCGACGATGCCGTTGCCGACGCGGCTGCTCCTGACGATCACGACACCCTTCTTGCGGGCCTCGTCGAGCGCCGGTTCGACCGCGGGCCTGGCCAGGCTGCCGTCACCGACGCCGGCATGCACGATCCCCTTGGCCCCGGCGGCGACGAAGGCGTCGACCGCAACCCGGTTCATGTTGGCATAGCCGTAGACGATGTCGACCTGTGGCAGGACATCGAGGTTGGACACGTCGAATTCGGAGTCCGCCGTATTCCGGCGCGTCGATTGACGATAGAAATACGGCTTGCTGCCCTGCATGTAGCCGAGAAAACCGAGCTCCGGCGTGCGGAAGGTGTCTGCCGTATAAGTGTTGGACTTGGTGACCTCGCGCGCGGCATTGATCTGATCGTTGAGAGCAACCAGCACGCCCTTGCCGACGGCTTCCTCGCTGCCGGCCAGGCTTACGGCGTTGTAGAGGTTGATCGGCCCGTCCGCGCTGATCGCCGTCGAGGGCCGCATCGCGCCGACCACGACGACAGGCTTCTTGCTCTTGACCACGAGGTCCAGGAAATAGCTGGTTTCCTCGATCGTGTCGGTGCCGTGCGTGATCACGATGCCGTCGACGTCGTCCTGTGCGAGCAGCGTGTTGACGCGCTTGGCGAGCTTCAGCCAGTAGTCATTGTTCATGTTCTCGCTGGCGATCTGGAAAACCTGCTCGCCCTTGACGTTGGCGACCGTCTTCAGCTCGGGAACGGCGTTCAGCAGGGTCTCGATGCCGACGGTGGCTGCGGTGTAGCCGACGACGGTGGTGCTGCTCGCTCCGCTGCCGGCGATCGTGCCGCCCGTGGCCAGAACCACGACATTGGGCAGGCCGGGGCCTCTCGCACTCGCAAGGTCAGGATTGACGAGCAGCGCAAAGACCACGCCCGTCGCCGCCAACATGTAATGACGCACTCGAAACTGCAACATCTCGACCACCCTTTGCTAGAAGTCTCGTGATGTGCCCCGCTTCGCTCAGCGATGCATGATCCGTCAGCCGAGGCATTCTGTCTAGGGTGGCGATGACATCGTCTTGCGCGCTCGGCGCGTGCTGCAGACTCTTCCGTAACGACCGGGCAAAGACAAGCAAATGGCCGAGACATCGAGCGCGAACACGCGCTTCCGCCCGGCCATCTCGTTGGTTTGCTGCTTGCCGAAAAGCTGCGAGCAGAGGGCGCCCTACGCGCCCATCTCGCACTTCTTCATGAAGCTGTTCTTGGCAGCGCCGGCGAGCGGCTTGCCGTCGGAGCCGACGGCCTTCGGCGTGCAGGCATCTTCCTTGCACTTCTTCATGAACGAGGTCTTGGCTGCGCCGGCGAGCGCCTTGCCGTCCTTGCCGACCGCCTTGCTTTCGCAGGTGTCGTCCGCAAGGGCCGAACCCGCCGCAAAGGTGGCGATGAGCGCAGCCAGGAAAATCCGTTTCTTCATTGCGTGTCTCCCTAAACCAAAAATGGCCTACGGATTGGAGCCCGGAATCATGGCGCAATCAAGCAGGATCGCGGCGCGTTATTGGCTCTCGCTCATTTTTTCCAGCCGTTGACGATAGCAATGGCCTTGACCAGAGCGTCGTCCATTGCCGCCTGATTCCCGGGAGCCGACTGCCGCCGCGCCGAGGGATCGTCGAAATCGTGGGTCGCGCCGGGGTAGACGGTGACGTCGATCGGGATGCCGTCGTGCCGGGACCGCTCGGCGACATGCTGGCAGATGATCGGCGAAACCTCCTCGTCGTCGGACCCGAGAAACATGGCGATCGGCACGCCGGCGAACAGAGTTGGCGCGAGCAGGGCGCTCTCTCCGCAGCCCGGATAGAACACGAGCGCGCCACGATAGCCCGCTTGGTGGCCTTGGCGGATCATCACGTTCAGCGCGGTGCTGCCGCCATTGGACCAGCCCTGAAGGTAGATCTGGCCGGCGACGACATCGCTACGAGCGCGCAGGTAAGCCAGCGCGCCTTCGGCATCGAGCGGACGCACGCTGAGCTCGTTGACATCGGCGCGATCGGGATCGTCATGGGTAAAGCGTCCGAAGCCGTGCGCCTTGCCGCGCGGACCGAAGCTGTCGGGCAAAAGGGCGAGAAAGCCGCGCGCCGACCAATATTCGCCCCACATCATGTGGCGTTTCGACAGCGTTCCGGCGTTGCAGGCCGAGACGATGGTGAGGCCGACATGAGTGCAGTCGGCATTGTCGTTGCTCGAATACGGCCCGCCGCGGCCGTGCAGCATCACGATTGCGGGCCAGGGACCGGGTCCGGCGGGTTGAAACAAATAGCCGACGAGCACCGTTCGGCCGTCGGCACTGGGGAAATAAACGGTCTGCGGTGCTGCGGAGGCAACGGCGACCGGCAGTAGCGTCGCGAGAAAGCTGATGAGCACAGCGATGAGGTAACGCAGCAAATTGCTCCGGTTCATTTGCAACGCGATCACATCCTGCGCCCCGGCAAGTTCGCCGAATAATTCCGTGACGAGGTTGAATCTGTTGCGCGTGGCAGAAGGCGTCCTCACAGGCTTCTTGGTCTTGCTTGGGGGTAGCATAGATTTCGCGCGCCGCATCGGCAACCGGTGGTGTTGCATGCGCTCCGACATCGTGCGCGAGGTCGCAAGGATACCGGAGAACGAAGTGATCATGACCTGCGTCGCGATGGGGTATCCCGATGACGTCTTTGCCGCGAATGCCGTGCGTTCGGATCGCGAGGGCAACGACGAGTTTGTGCGCTACGTCGGATTCGCCGACTGAGTAGCAGTGGTCACAGCAGATGATTCCCCGATGAAATTTTTCGTGCGGACTCGTAACGGCCTCTTGCAATCTCGATCGTGCAGGAGGAACAATACGCGGACTGTAGGGTTTGTTGCTGGCGCGAGGGAACTGACATGCGGCGGCTGGCTAGCCTGGTTCGATGGTTCTTCGGTCCGCGGATGCGGCATCCGATCGATGATGATCCCAGTCTTCCTTTTACCCCTGAAGAGTTCAGCAAGCTGATCCGCAGCGGCAAACGCGAGGACATGAAGCTGCTCGCCGAGGGACTGGCCTGTCGCTCGATCCCGCGCCGCATCAAATTCCGGGCAACGCACTAGAACGCGTTAACCTGCGACGTCATTCCGCCCCACGGATCGCGGGCGCGTTATCTTGAGAGTGCGACATCCCTGAAGGAGGTGACCAGCGCCTTCTCCAGTTTTCCCGTCATCCCGCAGAGAATATTATAGGCGTCGGCGCGCGGCATCGTCTGCTTGTAATGGCGGTGCTCGATCAGCGCGGCGAAGATGTCCGAGATCGTGAGAATGCGCACGATATCGTTGATGCTGCCGCCGGCCAGCGCATCGGGATACCCGCTGCCGTCGAGATATTCGTGATGGTGCCGGACCGCATCGAGAATCTCCGGCGAGATCTTCTCGTGGCCCTTGAGAAAGTCGTAACCCGCTACCGGATGCGTCTCGATCATGGTGCGCTCGTCGGCGTCGAGGCGCCCAGGCTTGTCCAGGATCGCGAGCGGGATCTGGGCCTTGCCGATGTCATGGAACATGGCCGCCGAATACAGCCGCTCAAGGTCGGCGCGTCCGACGCCGAGACTGAGGCCAAAGTCGATGGCGACGCCGGTCACCAGCAGGCAGTGCTGGTAGGTTCCCTCATGGTGGCGGCGCACGGTCGTGAGCCATTCGGACAGGCCATGCTCGGTGATCCGTTCGGCAATCTTGCGGCCGGCGTCCCTGGTGCCGTCGACGTCGAGCGGCTCGCCCATGGTGACGGCCGTGAACATCGACGCGATGGCGGTCGCCGCGGCCTCCACGGCGTTATCAGGCTGTGTCGAGCCGTCGGCTGAATTCGCTGCCGGCTCAGCCTCGGCCAGCGCGGCCAGCAGCCTGATCTTGTTGAGCGGGCCGGGCAGGACGAGGGTCGCCCCGAGCGCGTAGGCTTGCGAAACGCAGACATGCGAGGGGTGCTCGACCAGGAAGATGCGCTTGGTGGCCTTTGCCAGCCTGGTGGATCGCTTCTTGATCGCCGCGATGTTGTCGACGTCACGCAACTCCGCCCGGATCACGATGGCAAACGGCACCTGCGAAAGCTTGGCTTCCGCGTCAAGCCGCTCGCCCGCAACGGTGAACTGCTGCTCGAGTGCTGAGCAGATGCCGGACAATTTGTCGGAGGAATCGGCCAGCACATGCACGAAAGGGCGCACAGATTGCGCGGCTCGAATGCTGCCATCACGTTTGACGGGGCTGTTTATAGTTCGCGCGTTCTGCACGAAGGGCCTGGGCTATGCTGGAGTTGAACGAAGCTGATCATGTCTTGAACCCTTTTGACTACTGGCTCTGCGCGGCGGCAGCCTTCGCGTTCGCCGGTTTCTTCCTGCCATCGGCAGTGACGAAGTGAACACCGGCGGTGGTGCCGTCGATCCAGACCAGCTCGCAGCGCCGATAGGCCAGCCCCGTCGACGACAGCACCAGGAAGAATTCCTTGGCCTGCAGGACGTCGAGCGTACCCTCCACCTCGAGCTTGGCACCTGTTTGCGACACGTCGAGCAGCATACAGCTGCGCCGCCAGGTGCCGTCCGAACCCATCAGATTGACGGGTTGCCGGTGGTCCATTTTCACGCGAGCGTCCTTGCGGCCATCGAATTTCATCGGCTATTCCCCATTTTCGTGGCGCGATGTCCCGGATCGCGTGTGTTTGCGCCGGCTGCGATTTCCCCCCAGCGCACCGTCCACTGGCTGGTCGACAAGAGAAGCGTGTCAAAGATCAGTTGCGCCCGTTCGCGCTGGGCGAAGGAAAGCCGTGCGCCGCCGCGGTTGCTCAGGATCGCGAGCGTGGTCGCCCAGTTCAGGCGCGAGGCCCGACAAGCCATCACCAGGCCCTCGCAATCCTCGTCCATCAAGACATGCTCAACGATCTCGATCGGCGCGCCTGACAGCACCGACAAAGCGGTGAGCAGACTGGCGGTCTCGCCGCGGATGGCAAAGCGATTCACCGTGGAATCGTTCAGCTTGCCGACACGGTTGAGGGCGACGATCTCGGGTCTTGCGCTCGCGTAGTCGTCGGCGGACGGCAGCTTCTGGGGATTTGGCACTGCCTCCTGCGCAGGCGGAACGGAGGATGCGTTGGGCTTGGCCGGCGCTGTCTTGCGAGATGGGGCCGCGAGCAACTTCCGCACGACCTGGTCGGGGATGCCGGGCCGAAGCACCAGCGCTTTCGCGATCTCGCCATCCTGGTCGGCCCCGGCGATCAGCCGGGCATAGGCAGAATCGGAGAATTGTGTTCCAGGATTCTTGATCAGTGCGAGGCAGATCTGGTCGCCCCGTGCCATCAGCGCCTCGGTCACATCAGGCTCGATACAGTCGCGCGCCACGATCGCGCGCAGGTGCCGCTCTCCGCAGGAGGCCGCAATCGCTGCGAGGTCGGCCGTGGCGAGGGCCTGCGATTTGAGCAGGACGGGACATGCCACGTCCGGGTCATTGTGCGACGCAAGACGTCGCAATGTCTCGGGCGGTGCCACTTTGAGCTCTGCAAGTGCGGTGCTGAGTTGGATCAGCGCGCCGGTCTCGACCCGCTCCGTCAGGCGAAGCAGCACGCCGTCAACGACATTCGCGAGCAATTCCGCAGACCGATCACGACTGCCGGAGAGCAGCTGCATGATGCCTTCGAGGATGCGGGCGCAGCGATCCAGCGGACATGCTGCGACCGCGTCTTCCAGTTCAACCAGAATATCGGCAGGCGAATTTGCCATCATGGCAGGGGCCTGAACTCAAATTATCTCGACCATTAATGGTCTTCATTGCGCGCCATAGGCGGTTAATTTGAATTTTAGATGTTCGCGTCCCCGGGTATCCTTGCACCTTCTGCGTGCGGGAAACGATATCGAAATTTGGCAGGACACGAACCGTTCGCTTGTCCTTAGGATCGAACCCCCGCCAACTGATCGGCGGGCGAGCACGATTCTTTCGGTCTTGCGGGGGTATTCGAAAGGGGAAATCAAGCCGGCGTTGCGCCGGATGCGCGTTGCTTGGCGACGCTGCTTTTCATTTTGTCATGACCAGTATTGATGATGCGCCCAGCTTGGCGCCAAAGATATTTCGCTTTTCAGACGTCGATGAGTTCCGCAGTTCAATCCGCGGCCTGAATATCGAGTTCACGCCGTTCGTGAGAAGGATTTCTGCCGAGCAGCTCATCGTGCGGCTACCCGGCTGCGACGTGAACGTCACGCGCGCCTTCCCGCGCGTGGTCGATGCACAGCTCGTTGACGATTGCACCGCGATCGGATTCGCGATGGACAATCTCGACGTGCCCATTCGCTTCAACGGCGCAAAGCAGGATCACTCCGTCATCGTCATCGGAGACGGCGGCGCCGCCTACAACACCATCGAGGAAGTGCAACGGCAGATCGCCTCGATCGTGTTCAGGCCGCGCGTGAAGGATCGCGGATGGCCGGAAGCGCCATCGAGCTTCAAATTGTTCGAGACCAGCGCTGCGGCCCTGTATCGATTGCGGCGAACCGTCATGGAGGTGGTGGCGGCCGCGTCCGAGCCGATCGCTGCCGCCGAACTGTTGCTGAAGGCGACGGCGATGCGGGAATCCCTGATCGTCGCGGTCGATGCGGCGATTGCCGACATCGTTCCGGCGCGCTGGACGTCGTTGCCCAATCACGAGCGGAATTTCAGGATTTTCCAGCAGATCCGCGCGCTTCTGTCGGACGACCTCGGCCAGCCCATCTACAGCGAGGAGGTGGCGCGCAAGCTCGGCCTGTCGGTTCGCACCATGCATGACGTGGTGCGGCGCTATCGCGGCATGAGCCTGCACCGTTACTTGCGGCTGCGCCGCTTGTGGCTGGTGCGCCAGCGGTTGCTCGCCGGCGCCGAGAGCGTGAAGGCCGTGGCACTGGCGTTCGGCTTTTGGCATCTGTCCGATTTCTCGCGAAGCTACCGCGACCAGTTCGGCGAGACGCCGTCGCAGACGTTGGAATTCGGGCGAAAACGATAGCGCGCCAAATCGATGGAGGTGCCTCCTGCCGTTTCGTGCTAGCATGCGCGCATGAGCAACCGCATCCTCGTCCTCTACGGGTCCTACCGTTCCGACCGCATGGGCATCCGCCTTGCGAATTTTGTCATCGATCGGCTGCGCAATCGTGGCGAGCAGGTCGAGTTCATCGACGCCAAGGCGATCGGCCTGCCGATGCTCGATCGCATGTACAAGGAATATCCCAAGGGCACGGCACCTGAGGCCCTGGAGAAGCTCGCGGACCAGATCCGCGGCGCCGACGGCTTTGTCTTTGTCACCGGCGAATATAATTGGGGTATCCAGCCTGGCCTCAAGAACCTCACCGACCACTTCCTGGAGGAGTGGTTCTGGCGCCCGGCCGCGATCGTGAGCTACTCAGCCGGGCGGCTGTCGGGCGCGCGCGCCTCGACCGCGTGGCACGGTACGCTGTCGGAGATGGGCATGGTGGTGATCTCGAGCACCATCGGCGTCGGTCCGATCGCGCAGACGCTGTCGGCCGAAAGCGAGCCGATCGGCGAGGGCGGCAAGGCCCTGGAACGCTCGTTCCCGCGCTTTGCAGATGATCTCTTATGGTGGATCGAAGCGGCGAAAGCGCAGCGCATGCGCAAGGCGCCACCGTACTAGGCTCGCTTAAGCCGCCCTGACCTCACCGAGGAAGCGGTCGAACTGGCCGGCGAGGTCGCGGGACTGCGTCGAGAGCTGTTCGGCGGCGCCGAGCACCTCCCGGGCGGCCGCGCCGGTGTCGTCGGCGGCGCGCTGCACGCCCGATATGTTGGAATTGACCTCCTGGGTGCCGCGCGCGGCCTCCTGGACGCTGCGGGCGATCTCCTTGGTCGCCGAGCCCTGTTCCTCGATCGCGGCCGCAATCGCGGTGCCGATCTGGTCGATCTCGCCGATGACGTCGGCGACGTTGCGGATCGCGCTGACAGTCTCGTCGCTGGCGGTCTGGATCGCCGTGATCTGCTCTGAGATCTCCGTGGTGGCCTTGGCGGTCTGGCCGGCCAGCGATTTCACTTCGGATGCCACGACCGCAAAGCCGCGGCCGGCGTCGCCGGCACGGGCAGCCTCGATCGTCGCGTTGAGCGCCAGCAAATTGGTCTGCTCGGCGATGCTCTGGATCAACGTGACGACGTCGCCGATCTTCTGCGCGCCCTCGGCAAGTGCACGCGCGGTGTCGCCGGTGCGGCGGGCATTGTCGACGGCGCGGGCAGCGATCTCGGTCGATTGTGCGACCTGGCGGCCGATCTCCGCAATCGAGGAGGTCAGCTCTTCGGTCGCGCTTGCGACCGTCTGCACGTTTGTCGAGGTCTGCTCGGAGGCGGCGGCGACGACCGCGGCCTGGCTGTTGGTCTGGGCCGCCGTCGAGGTCATCGACTGTGCGGTGCTCTCCATGGTGGAGGACGCCTGCGACAAGCCGCCGACGAGCTCGGTGATCTTGGCTTCGAAGGTCCGGGTCAATTCGTCGAGGGCCTGTGCGCGGCGCATCTTGCCGTCGTTCTCGGCCTGCTTCTCGGCGGAGAGTCGATCGGCCCGGATCATGTTGTCCTTGAAGACCTGGACGGCGGCCGCCATCGCGCCGATTTCGTCGGAGCGCTCGGCACCAGGGATCGCCTCGGCCACATTGCCGTCAGCGAGCTGCGACATCCGCTTCGTCAGGTTGACGATCGGGGCACAGACACGGCGGCGGACCATCGCGATGAGGCCGGCGCTGGCGATCAGCACGGCGAAGAGACCGACAAGTGCGATCGTGAAGCTGGTGCGGGCCGCGGCAGAGGCGCCGGCGAGGATCTGCTCGGCATTGTCGTAGAAGGCGTCGCGGACGCTGATGATGGTGCCGAGGCCGCGTTGCGAGGCTGCGTAATAGGTTTCGACGTCGTGCTCGTATTTGCCGCTTGCGGCGCCGTCTTTGACCATCTTGAGCTCGCGGCCGAATTCCTCGACATAGCCCGAATTCAATGCCTCGAGCGCAGCGCCGACGTTGGCGGGGGTCGCGGGATTGCCGCGCAATTCCATCAACGACATCACGAGCTGGTCGTTGCGGCCCTGCATGCGGGCGATATCGGCCTTCTCGGCATCCGTCGCGACCTTCTTGCTGCCGACGAGGTTCTTGTGCACGCTGGCATTGAGGCCGCCGATGTCGCGCAGCGTCATGGCGATATTGGCGTAGTTGGACTGGCGGTAGGCGTCACCGTTGAGAATCGCCATGCGGCGCACCTGCTCGTTGAGCAGCGCGGTCACGCCGGCGTTGAGCACGGCATTGTCGGCGACGATTTTCTTGGCGGCGTCCTTGCGCGCATCGGCAGGTCCCGCGATCGCCTTGTCGACGGCCCCGCGCAAGCTCGTGAATTTTGAATTGATGGCGTCGATATTGTTGCCGATGGCGTTGCCGTCGTCGAAGGAGCCCGGCAGTTCCTTGCGCAGCGCGTTCATCTTGTCTCGCGCGCCGTCGGTCTGCTTGCGCAGCTTGTCATGCTCGGAAAGCTGGGCCGGGTCGACGGTCGCAGGCCCGTAAAGGATGTTGGTGGCAAAGCCGCGTTCGGGGTTCAGATAACGCGGGATATCGCTGACGGCGCGAACGATGGCCAGCCGGCCCTGCGCCTCGGTGATCCGTTCGATCGTCTGGTATTTCGTCACGGCGACATAGACGGCGAGGCCGCCGCCGACGGTCGAAAGCGAGACGATGGCGGTGGTCAGCAGCGTACCGATTTTCATGATCTGTCCGGCAATTGGCGCGGGTGGAGAATGATTTTCTCCGAGAAAAATAGGGGGAGCCTGTTAACCCCGGGTTTACGCTGCTCGCGCCGGCTAGGTCTTTCGATCGAGCGCTGCCAGGATCACCTGCGTCGCGCTGTCGCGCTCGCCGGCGAAATATTTGGCGAGTGCCTCGTCGAAAACGGGATCATTGGACACAGCGCCGAACAGCGTCATCGACGAGCGGAATTTGGCATCGTCAGGCGCGCCGAGGATCGCGTTGATGGTTCGTCCCTGCACGGCGAGGACGAGGCGGGTGCATTCGATCAGGCGTGGGCCGAGGATGGGGTGGGCGAGATAGGCTTTGGCCTCCGCCCGCGAACCGATCGCGTAGCGCTGCGACATGGCGCTGAAGCCGAGGCCGGCGATTTGCGGGAAAACGAACCACATCCAGTGGCTTTGCTTCCGGCCCTGACCCAGCTCCGCCAAAACGGCGCGAAAAACCGGCTCCTGGGCGCTCAGGAAGCGCTCTAGATCGAAAGGATCGGTCACTGGATACCTCTGATGGGTTTGCCGGCCGCGATTATGCCTAACTTTTGGCTCCCAATATGGTAGCTGGTATTAGAAGAGTCTCCGGGTGGGGGTTGGGTCCCCCGGGGGTGTCGATTTGGGGATCTAATGGTTTCCGACCGCGTACGCGCCGACAGGCTGTTGTCGCGCCGCCGTATTGGGCGAGCCGAGACAATATTGCTGTCTATGGCTGCGATCGCGCTGGCGCTGGGTGCCGCCGCGTGGGTCGCGGATATTGGCGTTCCGAATTCGGGCGGTTCGAGCTCGCTGGTGACGGCCGCGCTGCCGCCGGCCAATTCTCCCTCGTTCAACGATCGTTTCGCCTCGCTGTCCGGCAACACCACGCCGGCGCGCGAGCTTGGCCTGCGGACGATGGAGCGCTCCGCCCTGAATGCGGTCCAGCTCAAGCTGCGCGATGCCAGGGCGATGCTTGCCCAAAAGCTCCAGGGCGACGATTGGCGTTCGACCTTGATCGATAACGATCAGTCCGCGACCGAAGAGAACGCAAAGTCCTCGCAGCACGCCGACGCCGTGCCGATGCCGCGCTCGCGGCCAGTGCAGGCGGACTTCAGCGCGCAGATCGCCTCGAGCCAGGCCTTTGCCGACGCCAATCCCCGCATCGACAATCGCAACTTCTTCGAGAAGTTCACCGACAAGATCAGGCTGGCCTCGCTGACGCCCGGCGATGGTCTGCTCGGCAGGGCACCCGATCTCGCCGCGCTTGGCTACGATTCCAAGACGGCGGTCTATGACATCAAGGCCAAGGCGCTCTATCTGCCGAGCGGCGTCGCGATCGAGGCGCATTCGGGCATGGGTGCGCTGATGGACGATCCTGACCATGTGGACCAGCGCATGGTCGGCGCGACCCCGCCTGCGACCTACGACCTCAAGCCGCGCGAGAAACTGTTCCACGGCGTGCGGGCGCTGCGCATGACGCCGACCGACGGCACCAGCGCGCTCGGCCGCGTTGGTCTTTTGACCCACACCTATATGCTCGGCCCGCGCGGCGATTCCAACGGCTGCGTCTCGATCAAGGACTATGATCGCTTCCTCAAGGCCTACGACAACGGCGAGTTCAACCGCCTGGTCGTGGTGCCGAGCCTGAGCGGCGCGACGACCGCCTCGCAGCGCGCCAGCACCGACTCCTGATATTTACCAGGCGCGACGGGGCTGCCGTTTCCCCTTCGTTAAACCGTTGTCGTCCAGAAGCAGCCCATGAGTGATCCACAGAGCTCCGAGACCCCGCTGCGCACGACGTTCAAGATCAAGCTGAACGGTGACACGCTGGCGATCGCGACCGTCGGCCAGGCCTATCAATTCCTCACCAATTTCAAATCGGTCGAGTGGATGGAATTCCGCTCGCTGCATGAGGAGGCCGTCGCGGCGCTGGAAGGTGCTGCCGGCAACGCCATGCTTGCGGTCCAGGCGACGAACGCCGTTCGCGCGTTGTTCGTGAGCGCGAAGCTGCTCTAAAGGCTCGAACCCGTTCTTGCTCGATTGCGACCAAAGCCTGGCGCCGATCGCGCCGAGGAACAGGATCGCATGGACATCGCACAATTCATTGCAGGCGTTGATCGCGCCGGCGCGGAGCATCCGACGCTCGCCGCGCTGGAGACGTTTGAAAAATCCATCGGCTGCCGCCTGCCAGATGATTATCGTCAATTCCTGCTGGGCTGCGCCGGCGGCTATTTCCAGGGCTCGGCCGAGTTCAACTGGCCGCAAGGACATTGGGCGGGCGCGATCCAGGAGGTGCTGGGATTACGCAGCGACGAATGCTCGCTGGTGCAGACGCGACTGACGCCGCAATGGCCTGTTGTCGACGAGCTCCTTTGGATCATGAGCGATCACGGCGGCAATCCGATCTGCATGACGATCGATAAGGCGCATTTCGGCCAGATCTGGTTCATCGATCACGAGGTCGCTGAATACGACAAGCCGTGGACGCTTGCCGAGGCGATGTCCGACAAATGGGGCTACGTGCTGTCGCTGGCGCCGACGTTCAGCGAGTTTATCTCGGGCCTGTACGAGGAAGCTGCGTAGGCCGGGCTCGCGCCCACACGAGGATAGAGCGTCGGTTCAAACAACCATGCCCCGGATGCTTTGTATCCGGGGCATGAAATCGGCGTTCAATGCCTGCTGTCGCCGTGCCCGTCGTCATCGTCATGGAAGTCATGGTCGCCGCCGCGCCCGAAGCCCGGATCGACGCAGGCGAAGTTGGCGGCGTCGCTGGTCAGGCCGCTGCCCTTGTATGATGCGATCTTCGGGTAGACGCAGAGGGGCCGCGTGCCACCGGTCGGGAAGTTCTGGGCAACGCGCGGATCGAACACGCCGCCGGCCGGGTAGGGCGAGGTGGTGTTGGTATTGGCCGCGACGATGCGCTCGGGTGCGATGCCGTTCTCGACCCAGTCGGTGATCGCCTTGAGCTCGTTGGTGGCGAAGTTGCTGGTGGCCGCGCCGCCGCCGCAATGGGCCATGTTGGGCACCATGAACAATCGCGCGAAGTCGGTCGCGTGATTGTCCATGCGCTGGTTCATCTTGCGGTACCAGCGGGCGATCGAGGCGCCGGAGAAGATGCCGTCATTGACCGAGGAGGAGACGATCAGCTTGCCGCCGCGCGCCCGGAACGGACGCAGATCTGTTGCGACCGCCGCCATGAAGTCCATCGAGCTCTGCGGATAGGCCGCGGTCTCCGTGAAGATCTTTGGCGCATCGGTGTCGAAGTTGAATTTGAACACGAAGGCTTCCTGGCCGTTTGGCCCGTTGACCGGCGTGACCACGGGCGGCGTCTGGAAGATCATCGGGATCGCGCCGGCGCCGAGCGTCAGGTTGAATGCGGTGTTGACACCGGGCACCGGCGCAGTGACGACGTTCCAGGCCTGCCAACCCAGCACGAATCCAGCAGTCGGCGGCGTCCAGATGCCGGCGTCCCAGAACCAGTTCGAATAGAGCCGCTCGCCCCTGGAGTTGACCGGGCCGGCGTAGATCTTCTTCAGCGCATCGACCTGGCCGCTGGTGAGGCAGGTGCCGCCATGCGGCGTGCTGCCGTGCGAGCCGGTGCCGCAAGTGTAGCTCGCAAGCGCCGGATAGACCTTCTTGGCCGTGCAGGCGTGGTAATTGTCGATGATGCCGTCGACGAGGCCATCGAGCGCATCGCAGGCGCTCAGGATCGCGGCCGATGCCACCTGAAGGTCCTGCTGCGGGAAGGTGTCAGGGATAAAGGGCTGGCCGTTGACGTCCTTGCTGGTGGACAGCGTGCCGAGCACCTGCTCGTTCCAGGCTTCGGCAAGGGCCGCCTGCGGCAGGTTGAAGCCGGGGTTTTGCGATATCACGCCATCGAACAGCCAGGGCGAGCGCTGTGACGCCACCATCGCATCGCGGCCACCGTTCGAGCAGCCCATGATGTAGGAATAGACGGTGTCGAGGCCGTAGAAATAGGAAATGATCTGCTTGGCTGTCGTCGCCGTCTTCTCGATGCCATTGTAGCCGTAGTCTCGGCGCGCTTGCGCGTCGATGGCGAAATGCGCGGAGCCGCCGGCGTTGGCGTCGTCGTCCTGATAGCCGCCGACCGCATTGGCTGCATTGTCCTCATGGCCGCCGTCATCGGCTGCGACAGCCCAGCCCTGGCCGACCTCGACGCCGGCCGCGCCCGGCGGATCAGCATAGAGGCTGCCGTCGGTGCCGCCGCCGCCCATCATCTCGAAGCGTCCGTGCCAGGTGTTGGGCAAATTGAGCGCGAAACCGATGCCGTAGGTGAAATGATCAGGGTCTTGCGTGGAGACGCGCTTGTTGATGATGCCGACCACGTTGCAATAGCCCGACTTCTGCGTCGCGCTCAGGATCTGGGTGTTCGGCAGCGTGAGGCCGGTGAGGGCGGTGCAGGACGCGCGCGGAGCGACGCCACCAGGCGGCAGCCCATGTGCGCCCGCCTGCGGACCAAGCGACGCCCAGGTGGCGATGATCGTCGATGCCAGGAAAAGTCGTTTCATGTCATGTCCTCCCAGTTTCATTTTTGCTTCGTCAACGAAAGCGCCCGGCGCGCCGCCAGCCGGCAAGGCGGTGCGGCGTGATATGCAGATTGCTGTTGGGAGAAAGAGCTCTTGCGCCCGTGGTTGGCGCCTGCGCAGCATCGGCCGAGCGCAAAGCCATTCCGCCGCGATGCACGATGGCATGCGGATCGGCGTCCACCCGCTGATGACGGCACCGACGTTCGCTCCCCTTGAACCCGCTCGTCTGACGGCAGGCTTTCACGATCCTTAGGCGAGCGATGTTGCCGTGTCAACATGACGCATCGCGCGATATTGCTGTGCAACCTGTCGTAGAAGCTGCAGACGCGCGGACGGAACCCGCTCGGCTTCTCGATCCGGCCGGGTTGCGTTAGACTCGCTGTCCGAATCCGCCGGATGCGCCTGCACCGGCTCAGCGAAAGATGCGCGTCGATGCGGCCAGGCAAGGCACGGGTGAGGAAACGGACCGCGCGACCGCAGCGGGCAGCACGCGTGACCAAGCCGTCGCGATCGGCGCCCCGCATTGTGTCCGGCACCAAGCCGGCCAAGGCGAAGCCGCTCGCGCTCGGGGACCTCACGCGATTGCTGGGCTACAGCATCCGCAGGGCGCAGCTCTGGATCTTCAAGGAGTTCAGCCGGCAATTGGCGGCGTTCGAGATCAGTCCCGCGCAGTTTTCCGTGCTCTGCGTGATCGACGCCAATCCGGGCGTCAACCAGCTCGCGGTCGCGCAGCTGCTGTCGATCGAGCGGGCGGGGCTCGGCAGGCTGGTCGATCATCTCGAAGGCCGCGGCTTGGTGCGGCGCACGGCGTCGGCGCTCAACCGCCGCTATTACGTGCTGTATCTGACCGACGCTGGTAACGCGCTCCTGGCACGGCTCAGGCCTGCAGCCGCCGCAAGCGACAGGGCGCTCGCGGCCAAGATCGGACCGCGCGCCTACAAGGAATTGCGCCGGGCGCTGTCGATCTTTGTCGAGGACGCCTGAGCGGCTATCTCTCTCGGTCGCAACAAGTGCGTAGGCACGCTGCGCTTTGCCCACCCTGCGGAGACTGAGAATGCGGCCTATGCGGCATCTAACCCCAGTTTGGCATAAATCCGCCGCGCATATGCCCCAAACGCATCCGTGGTCTTCAGCGGCAGGTCGCGCGGGAAGGGCAGGTCGATCGGGAAGTAATCGGCCATCTTCGCCGGGCCCGCGGTCAGCACCGCGCAGTGCGACGACAGGAACACGGCTTCCTGGATCGAATGCGTCACGAAGATGATGGTCTTGCCGCTCTCGCGCCAGATCCGCAGCATCTCCAGGTTCATCTGCTCGCGCGTCAATGCGTCCAGCGCGCCGAACGGCTCGTCCATCAGGATCAGCTTCGGATCGTGGATGAAGGCGCGGGCAATGGCCGTGCGCTGCTGCATGCCGCCGGAGAGCTCTCGCGGATATTTCTCTTCATAGCCGGCAAGGCCAACCAGCTTGAGCAGGTCGCGTGCCCGCTCGCGCGCGGCCTTGATCGGCAGACCGACGATCTCGGCGGGGAGCAGCACGTTGTCCAGGATGGTGCGCCATTTCAGGAGCAGGGCCTGCTGGAACACCATGCCGATGTCGCGGCTCGGATCGAACGGGCTGTCGGAATTGCCGATCGTGACCGTGCCGCCATCGGCGCTGTGCAGGCCGGCCAGAATCTTCATCACCGTGGTCTTGCCGCAGCCGGAGGGGCCGACCAGCGAGACGAGCTCGCCTTCCTGCACATCCATCGTGACGTCGGACACCGCCAGAAACTCGGCGCCGCCGGTGCGATAAACCTTTCGGACGCCTTGCAGGCTGATGAAGGGCTTTGAGCTCATACCAGCCATTTGTTCAAGTTGGCCGCGACGAAGGAATCGTCGCTGAGGTCGGCATGCTCGCGCGTGACGCGGTCGATCTCGTCCTTCTGGCCGGGGCTGAGGCCCTCGTTCGGATCAAGGCACCACAGGCCCTGCATCAGGCCCTGGCGCCGCAGCACCTCGTGGCAGCCGGCGATGCAACCGTGGAAATTGTTGGCGACATCGAAGAAGGCGCTGTTGCAATCGGTGACGCGGGCATCGAGCGCGAGCAGATCGGCCGGGACGCTGTCCTTGTGCCGCGCCTGTTTGCAGCGCTCGAATTGTTTTATCGCGCTCGCGGTCCAGACCGACCAGTGACCGAGCAGGCCGCCCTTGAAGTAGGTGCGCGTGGTGACGCCCTTGTCGCGCAGATCGAACGGCAGCATCAGGTCGAGCAGGATGTGATCGTCATTGCCGGTGTAGAGCGCAACACGGTCGAGCGCGCCTGCGGCGGCGACGCCGCGCAGCACGTCGAGCGTGCGATAGCGGTTGAACGGCGCGATCTTGATCGCGATGACATTGTCGATCGACGCAAACCGCTGCCAGAATTGGCTCGACAGGACGACGCCGCCGACGGCGGGCTGGAGGTAGAAGCCGACAAGCGGAATTTCGGCGGCCACCTCGGTGCAGTGCGCGATGATCTCGTCCTCGGAGGCGCTCTTCATCGCGGCGAGACTCAATAGACCCGCGTGATAGCCGATGTCGCGCGCGGTGCGTGCCTCAGTGACGGCTTGCCGGGTGGGCCCGGCAAGGCCCGCGACCAGCGCCAGCGGACGCTTGGTCCAGTTCGCTGCGGTCTCGGCGGCAAGCTCGAGCACAGGCCGGTAGAGGCCGACATCGCGGATCGCGAATTGCGTGGTGTGCACGCCGACGGCAAGTCCGCCGGAGCCGGCGTCGATGTAATAACGCGTCAGCGCGCGCTGATGCTTTATGTCGAGCTGACGTTCGGCGGTGAGGGCGAGCGGATGCGCCGGCAGCACCGTGCCTTCGGCAATCAGCCTGCGGATTTCGCTGTTGATCTGGCTGTGGTGCATGATGTCCTATCCGAATTCGGGGCCGGCGACGGCGAATGGCATTTCATCGCCCGCCGATGTGGCGGGGCCGAACCGCATGCGCTGGAACGGGCGTTCGACGGTCCAGCCCGAGGCCGTCAATCCTTCAAGGAATGCGGTCTGCGGGGCGACCGCGTCGATCAGCAGCGGCGCGGTCTCGGATCGCGCGATCGCATGAACCAGCGCCAGCGAGTCGCCGGCATTGTCCGCGAACAGAGGGCCGATATGGCGCGCGGTCCTGCCGTCCCTGACCAGCGCGATCGCGCCGGGCGAGGCGGCGATGCGTGAGCCGGAGCGCTGGGCAAAGGCGGTCAGGAGGGCGGCGCGGTCGAAACCGGTTGCGCGCCGGTCCCGTGCGCGAAGCGTATCAAGCGATGCGGCCGGCGGCGGTGGCGCGGGCAGGCGCACCGGCATGATTAATTTCAGCCGCCGCAATTGCAGCGTCGGCGTGAAGCCGAGCCGCCCGTAAACGGCGGCGCCGTCGGGCGTCGCATCGAGCCAGCTGGTCAGTCCGTTCTTGCGCGCGGTTTCAAGGCAGGCGTCGACGAGGCGGCTCGCATAGCCGCGGCGACGATGGCTCGATGTCACCAGCACCATGCTGATCCAGGCGTTGTTGCCGGAGTAGGGCAGCAGCGCGGCTGTGGCGACGAGCAGTGGGCCGTTGCGGATGCCGAACACG
Organism: uncultured Bradyrhizobium sp.; assembly: GCF_936928535.1. GTDB lineage: Bacteria > Pseudomonadota > Alphaproteobacteria > Rhizobiales > Xanthobacteraceae > Bradyrhizobium. The sequence goes on from NZ_CAKZHY010000098.1 coordinate 119,660, forward strand.
ACGCCCTCGCGCAGGAAGACGCGCCAATCCTCTTCGGTCTGGTTCCACTTCGCTTCCGTCGACAGCACGAGCCCGGCGATCGCATCCTCGACGCCAAGCTTGATGAGGGGCGGCCCGTCAGTAGCGGCCATCGCGCACCTCGTATTTGGTCGGCTTGCCGAGGCTCGGCATGGCGCGGGAGACCCAGTCGGCGGTCCAGACAATCAGCTGTTCGGTGTCGACGACAGGCAGGCCGAACAGCTGGACTGATTTCGACGTGTCGGTCAGCCAGGCCGTCGGCTCCTCCTTGCCAGTGAGCACCGGCGCGCGGCCGAACCTTGCACCGAACCTGGTGGCGAGATCGCGCACCGCCAGGATCTCGTGCCCGCTGACATTGATCGGCGAGGTCGGCGCGGTGCAATGGGCAAGACACCGCAGCGCCTGCGCCGAGGCGTCGCCCTGCCAGATGAAATTGACATGGCCCAGGCTGACATCGATCGGCGTGCCCGTGAGCACCTTCGTTGCGATGTCGTGCAGCACGCCGTAGCGCATGTCGATGGCGTAGTTGAGCCGGAACAGCCGTCCGGGCGTGCCGAATCTGTGCGAGAAATACTCGAACATGCGCTCGCGTCCGACGCAGGATTGAGCGTACTCGCCGGGCGGGTTCGGCGCCATCTCCTCGGTCGAGCCTTTGCCGTCGACCGGCACGAACGGATAGACGCAACCGGTCGAAAACGCCACGATCCGCGACGACGGGAAAGCCTGTGCGACCAGCGCCGGGACATGCGCATTCATCGCCCAGGTCAGCGACAAATCGCCCTCGGCGCCGAACTTGCGGCCGGCCATGAAGACGATGTTCGGCGCCTTCGGCAGCGCCTTGATCGCGTCTTCGTCGAGCAAGTCGCAATTGATGGTCTCGACGCCGCGCGCGTGCAGCCAGTCCTTGACGCCAGCGTCGCTGAAGCGAGCGACGCCGATGATGCGGCGCTCGGGCGCGGCGGCCTTCGCCAGCCCCGCCAGCGTCGGGCCCATCTTGCCGGCGACGCCGAGGATCATGATGTCACCCCTGACCTTTTCGAGGTCGTCGATCAGGGCCTGCGTCGGCCGGCACAGCAGATCGTCGAGGGCGGCGATATCAGGAATGGTCTTCGGCAGCGTCTGGCGGGTGAGGAGCATGAGATGGTCCCTTAGGTTTGGCCGGCATCACGAACAAGCGTTCGAGGGCGAGCACCAGGCCGTAGAGGGCGACGCCGAGCAGCGTGAGCAGCACGACGGCCATCACCATCGCCGGCGTGTCGAGCGAGGACTGCACCTGGATCATGAGGTAGCCGAGCCCGCGCTCGGAGGCGATGAACTCGCCGACGATGGCGCCGGCGACCGCGAGGATGGCGCCGACCTTCATGCCGGAGAACACGTAAGGCAGCGATCCCGGCAGCTGGATCTTGCGGAACAGCGTCCAGCGCGAGCCGCGCAGCGACTTGACGAGGTCGAGCAGGTCAGGCTCGACCTCGCGCAATCCCCGCGCGGTGGTGAGCAGGATCGGGAAGAAGCAGATGCTGAAGGCGATCAGGATATTCGGCAGGATGCCGTAGGAGAACCAGACGATGAAGAGCGGGCCGAGCGCGACCTTCGGGATCATGTTCAGCGTGACGAACAGCGGCAGCAGCACGAGGCTCACCAGCGGCGCCCAGCTGAAGATCACGGCGAGCGCGACGCCGACGAAGGCGCCAAGCGCGAAGCCGCCGAGGATCTCGATGGCCGTCACCAGCGTGTTGGCGCCCCAGGCGTAACTTGCGGTGCCCAGGGTCTGCACGGTCGCCAGGGGCGAGGGCAGGATGAATTTCGGCACGTGGAAGGCGTCGACCGCGACCTGCCAGAGCACGAGCACGGCAAGGTGCACGATCAGGACGATCGCAAAGCTGCGCGCCGGCCTTGCTCCGTCACCTGCCACCGTCCGCTCCCTGTTGCTTCGGCCTCGCTGCCGCAAGCCGAGCCTAACCGTGCCGGGCGCAAGTTTCAACCAGTTGGTTGATTATGGCCGGAGCGACTGCAGCACCAGATCGGCGACATGCCGGCGGCGGGCGCGGCGGGCGGTGCGGCTCGACAGGTCCTTGCCGAAGATCGCCGACAGCGTCGGCGTGTTGGAGAAGAAGAAATAGGAAAGTCCCGCGATGGAGATGTAGAGCTGGATCGGGTCGATCCCCTTGCGGAACATCCCGGCGCGTACACCCTCATGGAGGATGTGCGAGACGCTCTTCACCAGCGGCGAATGCATCGCCTCCAGCCGCGTCGAACCGCGGACGTGGCGGGCGCCGCCGCGGTTCTCATCGTTCAGGAGCACGATGAAATCAGGGTTTGCGGCCAGATGATCGAACGAGGCCTCGATCAGCCGGCGGATCGCCTTGTCCGGCGGCAGGCCTTCGAGATTGAGCCGGCGCTCCTGTTCGCGGATGTCCTCATAGACCCATTCGAGCACGGCGAGGTAGAGCGCGTCCTTGTCGCCGAAATAGTGATAGACCAGCTGCTTGTTGACGCCGGCGCGCTCGGCGATCTCGTCGACGCGGGCGCCCGCAAAACCGTGCCGGGCGAACTCCTGGCGTGCCGCGGTGAGCAGTTTCTTGCGGGTGGCGGCCGGGTCGCGGCGCTGCGGCACGGTGTCGCCTGAACGTTTTGCGGGCATTTCCAACCAAACAGTTGACAAGTTGCGAACGGGCTTGTTGCATTGGTAGCCTCACATGGGGAGAGCGACAAGCCGGGTCGCGGGAATGAGGAGAGTGCGATGAAGCGTTTGCAGGCTGCGATCGTAACCCTGATGCTCGGATTGCCGGTGTCACCGGCAGTTGCGGGCGAGGCGGTCAATCTGATCCTGAACTGGACGCCGACGGCCGATCATTCGCCGTTCTACTATGCCAAGGCGCAAGGCTGGTACGAGAAAGCAGGCATCGACCTCACCATCGAGGTCGGCAAAGGCTCCGGCGTTTCGGCCGCCAAGGTCGGCTCCGGCGGCTCGCCGTTCGGCGTCGCCGATCTCGCCACCATGCTGGTCGCCAAGAGCAAGGGCGCCGATGACGTCGCGCTGATGAGCATCTACGCGAATACGGGCCAGACCTTCTATTGGCTGAAGAGCTACGGCGTGAACGGTGCGAAGGACTTTGCAGGCCACAAGATCGGCAACCCGCCCGGCGATGCCTCGCGGGTGATGTGGCCGGCGTTCGCGAAGGCGGCTGGCCTCGCGCCCGACTCCGTCAGCTTCGTCAATATCGGGCCGACCGCGAAGATCGCGGCGTTGAAGAGCCACACGGTCGACATCATCAGCGACTTCTACAACGAGCACGATCTGAAGGTGATCGAGTTCGGGCAGGACCTCGGCTACGTCAATTGGAAGGACATCGGCCTCAACCCTTACGGCAACTCGCTGATCGTCAACGGCGCGTACCTGCAGAAGAATCCCAAGCTCGTCGAGGATTTCGTACGCATCTCGCAAAAGGCCTTTGCCGCCTGCGTCGCCGACGTCGCGCCGTGCCTAAAGGCGCTGCTCGACCAGGTCTCCGGCCTCGACAAGGAAAACCAGGAACGCCAGTGGGAGCGCATCAAGTATCTGATGACGGACGAGTTCACCACGAGCAAGGGTCTGGGCTGGATCGACGGCGAGCGGATGAAGAAGGACTACGACCTGGTCCAGACCTATCTCGGCATGGAGAAGCCGTTCGACGTGACGACCGCGTTCACGACCAAGATGCTGGATCCCAGCATCAAGATGGATGCGAGCAAGGTGAAGAAGTAGGGGCTCGCTTTCGCCTCGTCATTGCGAGCGGAGCGCTACTCTTACTCCCGTCACCCTGAGGTGGCCGCTTCTTCAGCGGCCCTCGAAGGGCGACGGCCCGGCTGTTTCCGCGCGGCTGCATCGGGGCCGTTCATCCTTCGAGGCTGCCCATGGGACGCGTTGCGTCCCATGCCTCGCACCTCAGGATGACGGGGCGGCCAATGCCGCAGCTCCAGGGCGCTGCCCCGCCCTACCCACGTAACTCCCCGGAGAATTAACCAGCCGTTAACCATATCGGCCGCATCGTTAACCATTCAATAACAGGGAACGAGTCGGCCGCCATGGAGGCTGCAGCAAAAGTCCAACGCCAAATGGTGCGCCTGCGCGGGCGCTCCTACGTGGCCTTCGTCTTCGTGCCGACGGTTCCGATCCAGGACTGGCTCCAGGAGATCGACACCACCATCGCGCGCTCGCCGGGCTTTTTCGCCGGCCGGCCCGTCGTCATCGATCTGTCCTCGGTCGATCTTAGCCAGTCGGGCATCGGCCATCTGCTCACCAGCCTGCAGGACCGCAACATCCGCGTGCTCGGCATCGAGGGCGTGGAGGAGGCAAGGCTGAGCCCGTCGATGCCGCCGCTGCTCTCGGGCGGGCGCAGCTGCGTGATCGAGCCGACCGCGCCGAAGAAGCCGGAGGCCAAGGCCGAAACCAAGCCGACCTCGCTGCTGCTCGAGAGCCCGGTGCGCTCCGGCCAGACCGTGATCTTCCCCGAAGGCGACGTCACCATTCTGGGCTCGGTCGGCTCCGGCGCGGAGGTCGTCGCCGGCGGCTCCATCCACATCTACGGCGCGCTGCGCGGCCGTGCCATGGCGGGCGTGAACGGACACACGAGCGCGCGGATCTATTGCCAGAAGATCGAGGCCGAACTGCTTGCAATCGATGGATTTTATCAGACTGCCGACGACATCGACAGCGCCTTGCGCGGCCGGCCGGCCCAGGCCTTCCTGCAAGGCAACACCATGCGAATTACCGCGCTGAACTGACCAGAAGGAGATATTTCAAATGGCCAAGGTACTGGTCGTGACATCAGGCAAGGGCGGCGTCGGCAAGACGACCACGACCGCTGCATTGGGGGCTGCGCTGGCGCAACGCGGCGACAAGGTCGTCGTCGTCGATTTCGACGTCGGCTTGCGCAACCTCGACCTCGTGATGGGCGCCGAACGCCGCGTGGTGTTCGACCTCATCAACGTGGTGCAGGGCGTCGCAAAGCTGCCGCAGGCGCTGATCAAGGACAAGCGGCTGGAGAACCTCTGGCTTCTGCCGGCCTCGCAGACCCGCGACAAGGACGCTCTGACCGAGGAGGGGGTCGGCAAGGTCATTTCCGATTTGCGCAGCCGGTTCGACTGGGTGATCTGCGACAGCCCGGCCGGCATCGAGCGCGGCGCCTCCATGGCGATGCGCTTTGCTGACGAGGCCGTGATCGTCACCAACCCGGAAGTGTCATCGGTGCGCGATTCCGACCGCATCATCGGCATGCTCGATTCCAAGACGGTGCGGGCCGAGAAGGGCGAGCGCGTCGAGAAGCACATTCTCATCACCCGCTACGACGCCTCGCGCGCCGCGCGCGGCGAGATGCTGACCATCGACGACATCCTGGAAATCCTCGCAACGCCCTTGCTCGGCATCATTCCCGAGAGCCAGGATGTACTGAAGGCCTCCAATGTCGGCACGCCGGTGACGCTGTCGAACGCCGAAGGCGCGCCGGCGCGGGCCTATATCGACGCGGCACGCAGGCTGTGCGGCGAGACCATCGCCATGCAGGTGCCGACCGAGCGCAAGGGCTTCATGGATCGACTGTTGCGACGGAGGGCTGCATGAGCATGGGTCTGCTCCGGCTTCTCCGCGGCAACAAGGCGTCCGCACCCGTCGCTCGCGAACGGTTGCAGATCCTGTTGGCCCACGAACGCGGAATGCGCGGCCAGCCCGATCTGCTCGGTGTGCTGCGTGAGGAAATTTTGGCTGTCGTCTCCAAGCACGTGATGCTCGATCCGACCAAGGTGATCGTGCGGCTCGAGCGCGGCGACGAGGTCTCGACGTTGGAGGTCGATATCGAGGTGCCCAACGATTTCGAGCGCAAGAAAGTGGCGGTCGGGTAGGGGTGCCCGACCGACGCCGCTCCCGAATTTGGGGTGGGTGAAAAGGCGGTCCGCTGGGCACAGCGGGCCGCCTTTGTCGTTTGCAGACGAGCGGAACGAGATGCGCCATCAGATCGTTGTCAGCGAGCCGCGGAGCGCCGAGCCGGGCGCCGCGGTGTCCTTCATAATTGGAGAGCGCCCATGATGTCCGAGGTCCAGGTTCACACCGTCGCCCGGCAGATGCTGGAACAGCATGGTTTCGAGGCGATCGCGAAGGCTGCCGAACAGGCGCGGGCCTGCGAAGGGCGCGGGGAGGCTGACGAGGCCAAGGAATGGCGTCACATCGCCGATGCCATGAAAATCATGCGCGGCCCGGCGCACAGCTGAGCATCGTCAGCTCTTTTCGGTTCCATCCTTGATCATGTCGAGGGCGCGGCTCGCCAGCGTCTCGACGACGAACGGTTTTGTCAGCACCTGCATGCCGGGTGCAAGCTGTCCATTGCCGATGATGGCGTTCTCCGCATAGCCGGTGATGAACAGAACCTTCAGATCCGGACGCGTGAGACGCGCCGCATCTACGAGCTGGCGGCCGTTCATGCCGCCGGGGAGGCCGACATCGGTGATGAGCAGGTCGATCGTCGCATTCGATTGCAGGGTCCTCAGACCGGTCGGGCCGTCATGGGCCTCGATCACGCTGAAACCGATCTCTTCGAGCGCGTCCGTCAGCAGCATCCGGATCGACGGCTCGTCGTCGACGACCAGAATGGTATGGCTCGTCCGCGGGCGCTCTGCGCCCTTGCTGGCTAACGCAGAGGGTTTGTCGGCATCCTTGCCGTAATGCCGCGGCAGATAGAGGCACATGGTCGTGCCCTGGCCGACCTCGGAATAGATCCGCACCTGCCCGCCGGACTGGCGCACGAAGCCGTAGACCATAGAGAGGCCGAGGCCGGTGCCCTGGCCGATCGGCTTGGTGGTGAAGAACGGATCGAAGGCGCGCTCGATCACGTCGGGGGTCATGCCGATGCCGGTGTCGGTGACGCAGAGCGAGATATATTGTCCGGGCTCGAGATCGCGCTCGCCCGCGCCATGTTCGTCGAGCCAGCGATTGGCGGTCTCGATGGTAATGCGGCCACCGCCCGGCATGGCATCACGGGCATTGATGCACAGGTTCAGCAGTGCGTTCTCGAGCTGCGAGGAATCGATCAGCGTCGACCACAAGCCGCCGGCGGCGACGACCTCCAGCGCGATCTCGGGCCCGACAGTGCGGCGGATCAATTCCTCCATGCCCATCACCAGCCGATTCAAATCGGTTGGCCTCGGATCGAGCGTCTGCCGTCGCGAGAAGGCGAGCAGGCGATGCGTCAGGGCCGCCGCGCGCTTGGCGGCGCCTTGCGCTGCCCCGACGTAGCGATCGATCTCCTTGACGCGGCCCTGGCTGAGCCGTGTCTGCAGCAATTCCAGCGAGCCGATGATACCGGTGAGCAGATTGTTGAAATCATGGGCGATGCCGCCGGTGAGCTGGCCGACCGCCTCCATCTTCTGCGACTGGCGGAGCGCCTCCTCGGCCTGGCGCAGGCGTTCCTGCTCCCTCAGCCGTTCGGTGACGTCGTAGACGAACTGGTAGGCGCCGATCAGCCGGCCGTCGCCGTCGCGCAGCGCATTGAAGCGCATCTCGTAGGATCGGCGGACGCGGCGTTGATCGCCAAATTCGCCGATCTCGACGAATTCCTCGCCTGCCAGGGCTCTGGACCAGACGGCCTGGATCGCATCGCGGTGTTCCGGCTGGTCCTTAAGAAGCTCAAGCATATTGTCACCAACCTTCGGCATGATGCCGTAGATGCGGTGAAATTCCTTGGCCGAAGCGCCATTGATGGCGAGCCAGCGGAAATCGGGATCGACGACCTGCACGAAGGCATTGGTGCCCTCGACGATATCGGCCAACAGCTTGCGTTCGGCGACGGCCGCGACCACGCGAGCTTCCAGCGTTTCGTTCAGGCGCTGCAGCTCTTCTTCGGCCCGCTTGCGCTTGGTGATGTCCTGGAACAGCACGGCAACCTGCTTGCGGTTGGCCGGCTCGACTCGGAAGGCGGCGAGCTCGAGGTGACGGCGGGTCGCCACCAGCTCGCGCTCGAAGCGGATGGGGACACCGGTGCGCAGAACACCGCCGTACAGCTCGACCCAGCCGTCGGCCTCCTCAGGGACCATTTCGCGGACCTTCTGGCCAACCACGTTCGGAATGCCCGCATGCTGGGTGTAGGCGGGGTTGGCTTCCACATGGACGTAGTCGCTGAGCGGGCCGTGCGGGCCGTCGAAGAATTCGATGATGCAGAAGCCTTCATCGATCGAGTTGAATAACGTCCGGTAGCGTTCCTCGCTCTCCGCGAGCGCCGACTCGGCCTTCCGCCGCTCGCTCACGACCGCGATACCCTGCGCCTTGAGGCGCGCGTTTTCCTCCTCAAGCGCCTTCAGCCGGCGTTGCAGGTCCTCAAACTCGATCGAATCCACAAGCGCTCGCGGGGTTGGCGTTTCCAGGGCAGCTCACCGGCCCATCCACGCACTCCAGTGGGCGGAGGCGCCGCGGCGAGCCACCCATCTTAACCCGACTGGAACCGGCGGGTTCCCGCAGGGTCCGGAGCTCAGCGGTCTTGCTCGGCTCCTTGCGGCACCGGTTTGTGCTGGGTCTGCGGCTGCGCCCGCTCGCCGGTCTCCTTGCAGGGAAGCTGCTCCCAGGATCCATCCGCCGCCTGCTGATAGGCGCTGCAGGATGAAGACGCTGCCTTGTCCTCGCCCTTCTGGGCGTCGGCATTCCTCGCCAGCGCTGGCGTTGCCAGCACGGCGCTCACCGCGAGCGCACCGGCGAAGACAAGATGAAGTATCCGCATGGGGTTCTCCGGGTTGAAGACCCCGGCATGCTGGCCAAGAATGTGACGATTGTTGGCCGGAGGATCGGTTCGGTCGCGGCGTGCTTAACGGCGAGGCGATGCCTAGCCGCCCTTGCTGCGGATCAGCCCGGCGAGGCTGGTCTTCTGCTTTTCGCACCAATTGCTCATGCCGAGCCGGCGCTGGTCGAGGTCGGTCATCTGGGTTGCGACCGCGACCTCCGCCATGATGTCGTCGGCCTGCTTCTCGCCCATCTTGCCGCCGGTGTGCATCCAGGCAATCGCCTTGCGCACCTGCTCGGTGGTGCCATCGGGCAGCTGCATCTGCTGGGCCTTTTGCACCAGATCCTGATAGACGACGTCGGTCCCGGGACACTCGACCTTGGCGGCGAAGGCCTGCAGGACCATCGTCACATAATTCGAGCGTGTATGGTCGTCAGCTGCCTGGGCTGGAGCTGCGATAAGCAACAGGCCTGCCATCAGCAAAGGGGCGCGCATCCTTGGGTCCTCCTCGTTTTCAGAGGAGGCTAGCGTCCTGTGCACCGTTCCGCAACGGTGGCGAGGCGGGATTGTTGCCTGCTCGTGCGGTGCAGGCGCTTAGCGCCGCCAGGCCGGCACGGGATCGAGCGGGGTGCGATAGACCTCATTGTGATCGCGATCGGTGACGCGCACCGAGCAACCCTTCCGCTGCAGCTCAGGCTTCACCTGCGACAGTTCGCTTGCGAGTTGAACGGCACGATCAGAGGCGACCTCGATGTCTTCGAGGATGATTTCGCCCTGGTTCTTGAACTCTTCACCGTCAACGAGATCGAAGGAGTAATACGGCATCCGAATTCCCCGGTGTGACGACCCAAATCTTCACAAGAAGGCTTCAACGGAAGTCTTCGAAACATGCGAGATGGTAGCACTGAGTCGATCTCTAACCGATGAACGGAGCGCGCAATCTCTGTGCGTATGGCGCAGAAATGATGTGCAACGTTCGAGCGCTTTAAGATTTTATTAAATATGTCAGCCTGATCATAAGGCATGGAATTGCAGCAGAACCGGGCTCCGGGAACCGGCAGCTGCAAGAGAAGGCCGGCGGCATAGATCCCGACGGCCTTTTCTCTTTGGGTCGAGCCGTGCATCCCCGTAGTCACACGGACTCACATCGTCACATCGAACAGGACAGCTTGTGTCGTCGATTGATGCGGCTCTAGCGCAGCGGCATCGGCGGACGCACGACAGGTCCGTCATCATCGGCAACAGCTTGCGTCGTCGTAACAGGCGGTGCCACCGGTGGCGGCGGAATCGCGGCTGCCTGTGACGGCGGCGGCGGAGGTGCGAGCGGCGCCGGCGAATAAGCCGGCGCGTAGGTGTGCGACACCATGGGCTTCGGTTTGCGAACAGGCGGCGCCGGAGCGCGCGGCGGCAACGCCGACACGCGCGCGGGCGGGCTGACCGGTGGCTTCGCCTCGGCGATCGGCTTAGGCGCTTGTGGCTTCGCCATCTCGCGCACCATCTGCTCCTGACCTGCCTTCAACTCGGCGATGTTGGCCTTCAGCTGCTCGATCTGCTGCGCCATCGCGGCGATGTCGCGCGTCATCGATTCCACCGAAGATGCGGCATCGGTTTGTGTTGCTGCGGGTGTGGCAGCAGCCGTGGCAACTGGCGCGGCGGGTGGTGTCGCGGCTTGATCGGCGGATTGATCCTGCACTGCTGACGCGGTCTGATCCTGCGCGGCTGATGGTGCCGCCTGTGCGGCTGCGACCGGTGCAGTCTGCGACGTCGAAGGCAGCAGCGAGGCCAGGGCCGGTGTCCATTCGGCGAGCATCTGCCTTGCGGTGTCGCCGTGCTTCTCCCAGGCGATGGTCGCGGCGGCGCTGCCGCCCGCAAACAGGAACGTCACGAACGCGCCGCGCAGCCATTTTCCGGCCGTCGATCGCTTTGGTCTGATGTGATCATCGGGGGCCGTGACGCGGACCGCGGTGTCGACCGAAGGCGCAGGTTGGGGCGCGGCTGCCTGCGGCACCGATACCGGGCCGAACTTCGGCTCGATCGTCAGTTTCTGCTCTGGCGCAAATTTTGGCTCGGGGCGAGCCGTGAATTCCGGTGCGAGCGTAGGCGCCTCGCTGCTCGCGCGCGACGCCCTGATCATGTCAGGCGAAATCTGTACCGCATCATGCGGATCGTTGTCCTTGACCGTGTCCTTCACGATCTCATCGACGATCTGGCGGCTGTTCAACGTCGCGAGCATCGCAGCTCCTTTGACCCCTTGGTCGTCCGCATTGGCGCGGAGCCGATCTGTTGCGTGAGCCCATCCCGAGCCTGTACCCCACGAGTCCAGCCGGGTTTGACCAAAGCAAGGCGAGGCGATGGAGACATCGCGACTTCTGCCGCATGTGGTGATGGAACCGGACTTTCCGAACACGGGCAAGTGTTCCGCATGCCTTGTTTTAAGCACGATTTGGGCAGCATCTACCAATGCTGGGGGTGCTGCTATCCGCTATCGGGGGCCGGCGGTGCCAAGATCTCTCCTCGTTTTGTTCGTGGCTGCGCTGCTGCCGCTCGGCGGCTGCATGCAGACGACGCTCTCGCCATCGACGGATGCGAGCATGACCGCGCGCGACCGTCAGTTGCTTGCGCACACACCTTACGCCCAGGCAAACGTGCCCGAGCAATATCTCCGTCACATCGTCGACTATCCGCGCAAGGAACTGCCGGGCACCATCCTGGTCGATACGGACGCGCGCTACCTCTACTACGTGCTGCCCGACGGCAAGGCGATCCGATACGGCGTCGCGGTCGGCGAGGAGGCGATGGCCTTCTCGGGCGTGGCGCGCGTTGGCAAGCTGGCGGAATGGCCGGACTGGGTGCCGACGCCTGAGATCCAGGCGCGATTGGGGCCCTATCCGGCGCGCGTGCCCGGCGGTCCCGCCAATCCGCTGGGGGCACGTGGCATCTACCTCTATGTCGGCAACAAGGACACGCTCTACCGCATCCACGGCACCAACCAACCGGAATATATCGGGCAGGCGATCTCGTCGGGCTGTATCCGGATGCGCAACGAGGACGTGATCGATCTGTTCGACCGGGTGAAGCTCGACGCAACCGTCGTGGTCCTGCCGCCGGGACAAAGCGCGCAGATCGAGTCGGGGCTGAGCTGGCGCGGATGAGGCAACCGATCTGACCTGTCACGCCAGTTGCATCACCGAAGCTTGATGACGGCAGCGGCGATGTGCCCGCCGCAAGGTGAATTGGTTCACAAGCACCTCGTGCGGGTTGCGCTATGCCTCCATGGCTCGTTGCCATTGGAGGCATCATGCAAAATTTCATTGAACAGTTTGATGAGAACGATCGGCGCATCGTGCGCAAGTGGCGTTTGGCTACGCTCGGTTTCTACGGATCGATCCTGGTCGGACTGGTCGTCTACGCGGTGGTGCACTGGAATCCGGAGGTGAATTACGCCTCGGCCGATTCCGCGGCCCACGCCAAGCTCACGGGTTCGCCGAGCGGAGCAGAGCGGCTGCCATTCGCGCCTTAATTGTCAGGCCGCGCGATGCGCCATTGCAGTGTCGTGGCGTTGCCGTTGGCATCGCCCGGCGCCTTGTCGGCCGGCGACGTGTAGAGCGGGCGATAGCGGTACGCCCACATCTTGCTGCCGTCCTCACGGTTGATCACGGTGAAATCGCCGATGGCCTTGGCTTCGGCGGCTGCGGCGAGCGGCACCCAGGTTTCGGTGCACTTGCCGTTGCAGTTCGACGTTTTGCCGGTGGTGTCGCGCTCGTATGTGTAGAGGGTCATCCCCTTGAGATCGACGAGCTTGGGGCCCTGCTTGGTCAGGACCACCTTCGCGGGGGCGGCGGTCGCCTCGGGCTTGGGCGGAGGAGGGGCTTCGCCGCCGTGCCCGTTCGCGAGCGCATGGCCGGCGGACAGCGCGATGACTGTGGTCGCAATGACGAACCTGAACATCCGAAACTCCAAACCGGCAAAGTTAATCGCGCGTTAAATATCGAGATGCCAGCGAGGTTAGCAGCCGAAGGTTAGTTCCTGGTTTCGCAGGTCTGCGACATCTACGTATCCGCGAACCGTTCATGCCTTGATATCGCGCAACGGGGCGCGGCTGAGTTCGTTGCCGGCGGCGATGGCCTTGCGCAGCAGCCGCATCAGCTCCTCGCCTTCCTTCGCGCTGAGGCCGCGGAGCATGATCGCCTGGGCGGATTCAACCGCTGGCGTGATCTTGCGCAGCGTGCGCCGGCCTTCGTCGGTGATCTCGAGCTCGCGGGCGCGGCGGTCGCGAGGGCTGGCGCGGCGCTCGACAAGGCCCTTCTGCACGAGCCGATCGACCACGCCGGTGATGGTGGTGCGGTCATAGGCGATCAAGCCGGCGAGCGTGATCTGGTCGAGCCCCGGATTGGCCTTGATGGTCGCGAGAGCCGCATATTGCACCGGCGTGAGGTCGAAGCCGGCTTCGCCGACCTCGGCCAAGAAGACCGCCACCGCGATCTGTTGGAATCGCCGCGCCAGATGGCCGGGCATATCGTTGTTGTCTTTCATCGAGATCTCCTCGAGGCGGGGGCGGCGGGCGCCTCATTGACAAGTATACTGATAGTCAGTATACTGATTAATATTGAAGGGAACGTCAACGGGAGAGGTGCTCATGCAATTCCATCTCAATGGATTCCAGCCGGGCGACCCTGAAATCGCCGATCCCGCCGAGCGTGTGCAAGCCGCAGGGGCGACGGGCGCCGTGCCTGGCGAGGTCGATGTCCTCATCGTCGGATGTGGCCCTGCGGGCCTGACACTCGCGGCACAGCTCGCGCAATTCCCCGACATCAAGACCTGCATCGTCGAGCAGAAGTCGGGCCGGCTCGCAGTCGGCCAGGCCGACGGCATCGCCTGCCGCACCATGGAGATGTTCCACGCCTTTGGCTTCAGCGAGCGCGTGCTCAAGGAAGCCTATTGGGTCAACGAGACGACGTTCTGGAAGCCGAACGAGCGGGCACCAGAGAATATCCTCCGCAGCGGACGTGTACAGGACGTCGAGGACGGGCTGTCGGAATTCCCGCACGTCATCCTCAACCAGGCGCGCATTCATGACGGCTTTCTCGACGTCATGCGCAAATCGCCGGCCAAGCTCGAACCCTATTACGGCAGGCGCCTGCTCGACCTCGAGGTCGATCCGGCCGCAGGTCCGGCCGATCATGCGGTGACCGTGCGCCTCGAGCGCCTCGATGGCGCTGATGAGGGCAAGGTCGAGACCATCAAGGCGCGCTACGTGGTCGGCTGCGACGGCGCGCGCAGTACGGTCCGCAAATCGATTGGCCGCGAGCTGCATGGTGATTCCGCCAACCACGCCTGGGGCGTGATGGACGTGCTGGCGGTAACCGATTTCCCCGATATCCGCTTCAAGTCCCTGATTCAGTCGGCGAAGGACGGCAGCCTTCTCATCATTCCGCGCGAGGGCGGCTACATGGTTCGCCTCTATGTCGAACTGGCAAAACTCGATGTCGGCGAGCGCGTCGCGAGCCGCAACATCACGGCTGAGGACGTGATTGCGAAGGCGCAGCGAATCCTGAAGCCGCATACGCTCGAGGTGAAGGAGATCGCCTGGTGGTCGGTCTACGAGATCGGCCAGCGCCTGACCGACAAGTTCGACGACGTGCCGGACGCCCAGGTCGCGACGCGGCAGCCGCGCATCTTCATTGCCGGCGATGCCTGCCACACCCATAGCCCGAAGGCCGGGCAGGGCATGAACGTTTCGATGCAGGACGCCTTCAATCTCGGCTGGAAGCTTGCTGCGGTGCTGCGGAACCAGAGCGCACCAACTCTGCTGCATTCCTATTCGGCCGAGCGGCAAGCGGTGGCGAAGGAGCTGATCGATTTTGATCGTGAATGGTCCGGGATCTTGGCCTCGGCGGCCAAGGCCGGCGGCGCCGATGCGGCGAAGACGCAGGATTATTTCGTCAGGCACGGCCGTTACACCGCGGGCACGGCGACGCATTATGCGCCGTCGATCCTTACCGGCGCGGCCTCGCATCAGCATCTCGCGAAAGGCTTCGTTATCGGCAAGCGCTTCCACTCGGCGCCAGTGATACGGCTCGGAGATGCGAAGCCCGTTCATCTCGGCCACGCGGCGCAGGCCGATGGCCGCTTTCGAATCTACGCGTTCTCGGGCGCGGAAGATCCTGGGGCGGCCGACTCCGCCATTCGCAGGCTGTGCAATTTTCTTGCTGAAGCCAGGCAATCGCCGCTGGAGCGATATACGCCCGCCGGTTCCGACATCGATGCCGTGATCGATCTCCGGGTGGTGTTTCAACAGGACCATCGCGAGCTTGCGATCCAGGCGATGCCCGCGCTGTTGCTGCCACGCAAGGGGCGCTACGGTTTGCTCGACTACGAAAAGATGTTCTGTCCCGACCCGAGGAGCGGCCAGGATATTTTCGCGATGCGCGGCATCGACCGGGAGGCCGGCTGCATGATCGTGGTGCGCCCGGATCAGTACGTTTCGCAGGTGCTGCCGCTCGATGATTTTGCTGCGCTTGCAGCATATTTCGACGGCTTCATGTTGCAGAAGACCTGACGCATGCCCCGCCGATGAATGGCGGATGAATATCGAACTCGGTGCAAGCCGCGCATCTCACTCTTTTGGCTGATGCGACGCTCGCGGGCGGAACGCTTTATTCCGCTCGCGCGTTCCGCCTCCCAAAGGAGGATTTCGCCATGAGACTGAGAACCGCTTTAGTTGCCGCATTGCTGCTTGCGCCGACCGCCGCATTGGCCGCGCCTGGCATCGTCACCGTGTCGACCGGTCTGCGCGCCGGTCCGGGTCCGGGCTTTCCGCTGGTTGACCGCGTCCCCGAAGGCGCCCGCGTCAACATCCATGGTTGCCTGCGCGGCAATGCGTGGTGTGACGTGAGCCTCGCGGACGACCGTGGCTGGGTGTCGTCGCAATATCTCGAATATCTCTACCGCAATCACTACGTCTATCTGCCCGACTATGTCGACGAGGTCGACGTGCCGGTCGTTCCCTTCGTGCTGAGCTCGTACTGGTCGAGCTATTACGAGGGACGTCCCTGGTATCGCCGCCACGCTTATTGGAATAATTACTGGACCTCGCACGAGCGCCTTGCGACGCGGATGACGATTGATCCGCGTGCCGCTCGCATCGGCCGCGCGGCGACGCACGACTCCGCGGTCGCGCTGGAACGCGAAGGCGTCCATGGCAAGGGCAATGTCCACGGCGCCGCGATGTCCGGGCGGGATGCTGCAACGGCACGGCGTGACGCTGCGATCGTGCGGCGCGATGCTGCCATCACCAAGCCTGGCGCTGCGGTGACGGCCGACCGGGCCGGCGCGGCGCGAAGCGAGCGCATGGCCCATGAGCGGACTGCCGTGCAAGGGCGCAATCCCCGTGATGCGCAGGCGCGCATGATGCACGAGCCGGCAGCGGCCCGGGCTGCGGCGGCACGCCCGCAGCCGATGGCGCGTGGACATGAAGCGCCGCGCGTGTCGGCTGCGCCTGCGGCCCGACCGGCAATGCCGCATATGGCTCAGCCCAATGTCAGCCACGGTGCGCCCATGAATGCCCACGCGCAGATGCCGGCGCCGCGTCCGGCTGCACCCGCGCCGGCAGCGGCCATGCCGCATCCGGGCGGTGGTGGCGCTCCGCACGTCAACGCCGCTCCGCATGGTGGTGGGCCCGCCGGCGGTCACGAGAAGCACTAGCATTCGCCTACGAAAGCCCGGCGCTCGCGCCGGGCTTTTTGTTTGGTTGGCGTGAGTTCCGTGCGCGTACAATTTAAAACGGTTCTTCGCGGGCAGATTTCATCGATCGTAAGATGTGTACTCAAAGATGTAAGCATCCACTCGGGGCAGCGGGGCACGGGAGGATGATATGAGACAGAGTCAGGCGGAGTCGCGCCGCCAAAGTGTCGCGAAGCGGTCGATGACGAGAGAGGCCAAGCAACTGGCCGGACTGATTGCCGGCTTGCGCAAATCCCTTGATGGCATCCACAAGGAGCGGGCGAGCGCAAAACTCTCCGGCGCCGAGATGGGCATGCTCGACGAGCGTCGCAACAATCTGTTGCTCACCATTGCGGCCCTGGATGACCGTCTGTCGGCCGTGCAGGGTCTGATAGATCTGGGCCGGCCACATGTGATCCGCGTCCACTGAGCGGATCGGGCACCATCGGTTCTGTCGCGGCGGCGATAGGCCGGAGCCCTGCTGGCAGCTTTAGGCACCTGCGCATCCGCAGGCGGGCCCTCGAACCAGCCCCCGGCAAGCAGAATCACATTCAAGATGCAGCACGTGACGAGGCGCCATCGTTCCGAAGGAGCCGGTGCCTGCTCACAATGCTGCCGCGGACGGCACCAAATTGCCACGCTCCCGGCGAATTGCCGCCAAAGGCCGCTGCCACGACGACATCGGGTGCAGGGCAACGCAAAGGGATGCGCATTGGCCTATAAAATGATCGCAGAACGCGACAATGAGAAGTACAGTTTTGCCCGCGAGAGCCGATTGCTCATCGTGGCGAAGGCGAAGGTGTGGGCAAGCGAAGGGTGGCGGGTTGTCATCACCGATCAGGACGGCAAGGCCTACGCGCCGCCGGAGTTCGATCAGTTGCTGGCGGCTTGACCGCAGGACGGGCCGGGGAACGACATTGAGATCGCTCATTCGACCGGGGCGCGAGGTCATCGCGCCTCTGCTGGTTTTCGGCACCATTGCTGCGGCCGCCGCGGTGCTGACGACGCCTTTTGTCTCCGCGCAAAATCTCGACGCCGGCAAATCGCCCGAAAAGCTGTTCGCCGACGACTGCGCGACTTGCCATCGCAGCCCGCGCGGTCTTGCCAAGGGGCGCTACACCCTGACGCTGTCCTGGTTCCTCCAGGATCATTATTCGGCCGGCTCGGATACTGCGAAGGCGCTCGCGGCCTATCTCGTATCCGTTGACACGCCGCCTGCGGGCCCGGCGCCGAAGCCCGGACCCAAACAAGCGAAATCCAAACCGCGTCCGCCCAAGCCTGCTGTGCAGGGCCAATAGCAGCCTGATTACTGGCGCCGATAGGTCTGTGCGAGCAGGCGGTCGTGCACGGCGCGCAGATCGGCGTTCATGCGGGTCTGTCCCGTCGTGACGAAGGACAGCCAGGCGCCATCGGCGGCCAGACGGACGATCTGGAGCTCCGGCGCCGCGTCCGTGGCGCGATGCCGCTTCAGGCGCGCCTTCATCCAGTCGTTCCAGAGCCGGCGCAAGGACGGATCTGTGACGGCCACCATGCTCAATGTTGCCCAGGGCGTCGTGAAGCCGAACGCCTTTCCGGTGAATACGGCATTCACATAGGCGCGCGTAAAACTGCCGCGCGGTTTGGGGTCCGCTTGAACAGCGGCGTCGATCTCGGCGTCGACACGAACGAGCAGATCGGCGAACAGGCCCTCGATCAGCGCCTGCTTGCTTCCAAAATGGTGAAACAAACCGCCCTTGGTGACGCCGGCGGCCGCCGCCACCGCCTGGATCGTGATGCCAGAGACACCGTGGTCCATCGCGATCGTTGCCGCGCAGTTGAGCAGGGCGCGCCGCACCTGCTCGGGCTGCTTGGCGCGGGTATAGGCGCTCGCCGGCATCAATGCGCCGTCGTCTGCGAGAACAGGTTGATGACCACGACGCCCGAGACGATCAGGCCGATGCCGACGAAGGCCGCGGCGTCCAGCATCTGGCGGAACAGCACGAAGGAGACGGTGGCGGTCAGGATGATGCCGACCCCGCCCCAGATCGCATAGGCGACGCTCAAAGGGATCACCCGGATCGCGACCGACAGCGCGTAGAACGACGCGACATAGAACAGCACCATCGCCAGCGTCGGCCAGGGTCGCGTGAACTGCGCGGACCGCTGCAAAAAGGCGGACGCCGTCACTTCGAACACGATGGCGAGGGCAAGCGCTGCATAGGAGGTGAAGGCGGACGTCATGGCGATCTCGAGGGTGCGCGAGAAAGATACCGCGCGGTAGGTATGTTTAGCACACGCGACATGGCTTTTGTCGGGAGCAGGTATCACGTGTGAGTGACGAGCCTGCGACAAGGCGAAACGTGAGGATTTTCGGCGGCCGACAGCGCAAAGCCGCCGCACGACGAATCGTGCGGCGGCTCCGGGACGAGCGATATGTTCGATGCGGCTCTAACCGATCCGCACGGAGAGCTCGACATCCTCCGCGAAGGGTGTGGACATGTAGCCGCTGCCGGGCGCGCGCACGCGCGCCAGATAGTCGGGGCTGTCGTCGGCATTGTCGGCCACGACGATCGCGCCCGGCCTCAAGCGGTCTTCGACCAGATCGAGGATCTCGGGATAGAGCGCCTTGGCACCGTCGAGCAGCACGAGGTCGATCTGATCAGGCAGATCGACGCTCAGCGTCTTCAGCGCATCGCCTTCGCGGATTTCGACGAGGTCGATCAGCCCGCCGTCCCTGAGGTGCTCGCGGGCCCGGGCTGCCTTGGATGGTTCGAATTCGCTGGTGATGAGGAGCCCGCCTCCATTGTCGCGCAAGGCTGCGGCCAAATGCAGGGCTGAGATGCCGAACGAGGTGCCGAACTCGACGATTGCCCTGGCGCGCGAGCTTCGCGCCAGCATGTACAGCAGACTGCCTGTCTCGCGCGAGACGGCGAGCGGCGCGTCCTTCAGGCGTGCGTGAGGTCGCGGTAACTGGTCTTGCTTTGCATCATGCTGACGCGATCGGCGTCGTTGACATCGGCGAAGGCGGCTTGCAGGACGCCGCGAGCTGCTTCGTCCTGGTCGAACAGACGATCCAGCAGCGGTGCAAGCGATGTAATCGTTGGGGTGGTCATGAGGTGTCTCCAGGGAGCACGGCGGAGGGCGTGCTTGCGTGCGAATCGAAATACGACTAATTCGTCGCGTTTCCTATTCGCATTCCCCCGGGAGCGTCATGGCCGATCGTCGAAGTCGTTCAGTTTCCTCACGAAAACAGCCGCAACAGGCTCGCTCTAGCGAGCTCGTTGCGGCCATTCTCGACGCTGCGGTTCAGGTTCTGGCGAAGGAAGGCGCGCAACGCTTCACCACCGCACGGGTGGCGGAGCGAGCCGGGGTGAGCGTCGGCTCGCTCTATCAATATTTTCCGAACAAGGCGGCGATCCTGTTCCGCCTGCAAAGCGACGAATGGCGCAGCACGAGCGAGCTTCTTCGCGGCATTTTGGCGGACCGGACGCAGCCGCCGCCGGCGCGGCTGCGCGCACTCGTCCACGCCTTCATCCGCTCGGAATGCGAGGAGGCCGCGATCCGCGGCGCGCTCAGCGATGCCGCGCCGCTCTACCGCGATGCGCCCGAGGCGCAGGAGGCACGCGCGGCCGGCGAGGGCATCGTTGCGGCCTTCATGCGCGAAGCACTCCCGAAGGCCTCGGAGGCAACCCGCGAGCTCGCCGGGGAGCTGATCAAGACGACGATGGCTGAGGTTGGCAAGCGCTTCTCGGAGACACCGCGCAGTGAGGCTGAAATCACCCGTCACGCTGACGGTCTGGCGGACATGTTCTGCGCCTATCTCAGCGAGTTGGCGCACCGCGGACGTCATTCCTGACATCTGCGTTTGCGGCCCAATATCATTCGGATTCGGTCCGATCATGGGTTAGCCTCGCATCGTCCTGTCAGATCGAGTGCCGCGCCATGCATGTCCTTCGGCCCCAGTTTCGCATCGAAGAACAGCACGCGCTCGAGTTTGCGCGCCGGCGCGGTTTCGGCGTGATCGTCGCGGCCGATGGGAATGGCCCGCGCGCCTCGCACGTGCCGTTCGTGCTGGACCAGCGCGATGGGCGCGCCATCGTGCAAGTCCATTTCACGGCCAGGAACCCGCTGGTTGAGCTCGCCGACGGCGTCAGGCGCTTCCTGCTGATCGTCGCCGGGGATGACGCCTACATCTCCAACGACTGGTACGCCTCGCCTGACAATGTCTCGACCTGGCTCTACGAGGCTGTTCATTTGTCGGGCGTGGCCCATTTGTGCGGGCATGACGAGAACCGCGGTCACGGGGATACGCTGCTGGCCACCGCCGAGGCGCGGCTGCCGAAACAGCCTTGGGGTCTCGCGCGGATGGAGCCCGAAAAGCGCGAGACCATGCTGGCTGCGATCCGCGTCATCGACATCGTGGTCGATCAAATCGAAGGGCAGGCCAAGCTCAACCAGCACAAGAGCGATGCCGACCACGTCGCGGTCGCCGGTCAATTGGCGCGGTCGGAGGAAAGCGGGCATCGGCGGCTGGCGCGGAAGCTGCGGGCGCTGCGGCCGGGACTCGCGTACGATTTTTCGTGAACCCGACTGCGCTTGCCGCACCCGGGTTTTGATCCTACGGACCTTTGCATGCTCGTCATCTCGATTCAAAGCCAGGTGGTCCACGGCCATGTCGGCAACAGCGCGGCCGTTCATGCCATGCAGGCGGAAGGCGTCAACGTCGCCGCCGTGCCGACGACGTTGCTCTCGAACCATCCGCGCTATCCCACCTTGCGCGGGCGGGTTCTCGACGCCGAGCTGGTCGCCGATTTGCTGAGAGGCGTCGAGGAGCGAGACCTGGTCGATGAGGCCGCTGTGCTCGTCACCGGCTATCTCGGCTCACCCGACAACGCCGTCGTCATCGCCGATTTTGTGGAACGGGCGCTGTCGCGCAATGCCAGGCTCCGCTATCTCTGCGATCCCGTGATCGGCGACGATGGTCGCGTCTACGTCGCTGAGGGCATTCTGGATGTAGTTCGGCGCCGCCTTTTGCCTGCGGCACACTTGATCACGCCAAACCAGTTCGAGCTCGAGCTGCTCGCCGGCGTCAAGATTACCGATACCGAGGGCCTGCGCGCCGCAGCGGCGGCGCTTGCGGGGAAACACCGGATCGATGTCGTCGCAACCGGCTGTACGCTGGTGGACACGCCCTCGGGGCAGGTGGAGACGATCCTGTGTGCTGACGGGCGATTGTCGCGCTTTGCGACGCCGCGCCTGCCGATCCGCCCCTATGGCACCGGCGATCTGCTGACCGGCCTGATCGCGGCGCATCTTGCCAAGGGCACGGCGATCGAGACCGCGGTGCGGCTTGCGGTCGAAACTGTTTTTGCCGTGCTCGTTCGTACCCAAGCAGCAGGGTCGGCCGAAATGTGTCTCGTGCCGCTGCCTGCGTCAGGCACTCAAGGTCCGGATTAGGTCGTCCGTTTCGCGGCCGATTGCGCCGCCTTTTGCGGTTTTGCGGAGCTCTTCTCGCGTGCAGCCTGCGTCTTCGATGACTTGGCGCTGGCCACAATGCGCGCCTTTTTCGATTTGGTGTTGGCGGCTTCCTTGCGGTCAGTCGCGATGCCGCGCTTCGAGATATATTCCAGGCCATCGATCGGGCCGACATGGGGTGGATCGTGGTCGAGATAGGGCCGACCGATGCCGAGCGCCTTGCCGTTGCTGTCGACCCATTTCCACAGCACTTCCGTCGAGGCCCAGCGTTGCGCGCGGTTGCTGCCCTGAGTGCTCACGATGTCTGCCGCCATGCCGTGACCATAGCCGCCGCGAAGGCTGCCGCCATGATAGGAGCGGTTGGACGCCGCCTTCAGGCCGCTGGCAATCTCCTGCCGGTAGTCGTCACGAAACGCGCTGGTGATCCCGGGCGAGAGCCCGGCTGCTTCCGCCGCGAGCAGCATGCGGAACAGCTTCTGCTTGAAGCTCTTGTCCATGCCGCCGATGACGTAATCCATCAGCGGCATGTTGGCGTGCTCGGCCGCCTTCGGATCCTTCCAGGCGAAATCCTCGTCGACGAGCTTTGTGAAGCTGCGCATCACCGTGACCATCTTGCCCTTGCGCTTGATGGTGACGGCACGTCGGTCCTCGACCTTGATCGAGTCCTCCTTCGGCGTGCGCTGGTAAAGCGCCCAGAGATAGCGATCGATGCAGGCGTCCATAGAGAAACATTCGTCGAGCACGGCCACCGTGTCGGCGGGCGGCGATGCCTTGCTCTCGGCCACCGGCCCGGTCGCAATCGCGGCGGGCGACAATGCGTCCTGCGGCACGACATCGCCGGGATCCGCGGAGGCGAGCTTGATCGCGGATTTTGCGGCCGGCGCGGTCTCACGCGTGGCGGGTGTGGCTTCGTCGGTGACGGCGGCAGCTTCGTTCGCGGCGGGAGCCGGTTCGGGCGCAACCTGCGGCGCAGGCGATGCCGCGGGTAGCATCTCGGTCGGATCGGCCGAGGCGAGTTGGACAGCGGGGGCGGGTGCTTCGGGCGGTGGCGGTTCGATCATCGCCACGCGTGGCGTTGCAGCCGCGGCGGCAGCGATGTCGGCGGTCAGCGCGATACCATCGTCGATCGTCGCGGCACGCGGGATGTCAGCAAGCTCGAGGCGGCTGAGGTCTTTCGCATGGGTCACGGCGGCTGCATTGGCGCCGCTGTTCTCGATCAAGGCTGGCGCGTAGGCAGAAACGGAGAGCGCCAGCCAGCCGGCCATCACGGCCGAGGGGCACGTAACAGCGACAAGAAGAGACCGCCGATCATTCATGATCCCTGCCTCCAAGGTTCGCGAGCGAACCAGATTGCACAGCCAAGCACGCGGCGGGTCAATTGTTCGAGGGACGATGTGGCAGCGCAATGGCGCAAATCTCCCAAATTAGGCTTTTCGAGCCGGTGTTGCGCAAATGCAACTCAGGTTCCCGCTTGCGATGATCGAAGTGATTAATGCGCGCGACTCAACCTCGTTGCGAAAACCGCAATCACTGGCGATGCCGTTGAAATCGACCTGCCGCGTCAAACATAACGGTAAGCAAGCTGCGCGATATTGCGTTGCAGCAATGTATGTCGCAATGCAGCAGATATGGCTTACATTGGCTCCGACCTTCTCTTTGGAGCATCACCATGAACAAGAAAACCATATCGATCGCAGTTGCTGTCCTCACTCTTGCGGGCTCAACGGCCACCTTCGCTGCCGAGCTGCCGTCTTACGAGGCTAACGGCCTTCCAGCGTCCCCCGTGCAGGTCCGCGTGCTCGGTGCCAGCCATGTCGAGCAGCGGGTGACGGCGCCCGCAACCAGCATCACGGCGCTCCAGGCCAACGTGCTGACGCCGCGCAGGCAGAACACCGCGAACGTGACCACGGGCTCTGCCCGATGAGTCGACACTGCGCTGGGCTGTGAGCCCGGTGACGAGGGTTTCAAGACGTCAATGGCCGGGTTTGTCCCGGCCATTTTTTTGTGTCGTCTCTTTGTGTCGCCTCGGCGAGATTAATCACGCGCGATCCGTCTCATCTTGCGTGTCGATGCGCTCGCTGAGAATTCTCCGGCAAAAAAATGTCTCGCATGTCGCGACTTGTGTACCGCGGTTCAAAACGAGTGTGATCTGCTTAATAGTTGTTTTGCTGGTCGCGGCGCTTGATGTGGGCGCCGCATATTGGCGGCCAAGAATCGTTTTTCATAATGGAGCCGTCATGCCTGTTGCACAGAAAGCCGTTGTTACCGCCTCGTCGCCGCGTGAATTCATCGTGCGGCATCTTGCACTGTTCACCGCCGCCGCGTTGTTCGTGTTCGTGCTGAGCCTGACCTACGGGCTCGATCTCAGTCTCGGCTTCTTCTGAGCGATCAGGCCCTGCGCATCGCGCGCAGGCGCGACGGTGATCGGCCGTAGAGTTCGACGAAGGCGGCGTTGAAGCGGCGCAGGCTGCCGAAGCCCGACTCGAACGCAATGTCCGTCATGGTGTGATCGCTGGTGTCGAGCAGACGTTTGGCGCGCTGGACGCGAAGCGTCTTGGCAAGCTGCTGCGGCGTCGCCCCGACATGACGCTCGAACAGCCGCGCCAGATGGCGCGACGAGATGCCGAGCCGCGCGGCCAGCGTCACCACGCTATCCGCATAGAGCGCGCCCGCATTGATGAGCTTCACGGCGCGCGCAACGGTTGAGCGCGTGCCGTTCCATGCCGGGCAGAACGGTGCAGTTTCGGGGCGGCAACGCAGGCAAGGTCTGAAGCCGGCGGCTTCCGCCGCCGCTGCCGTCGGGTAGTAGGTGACGTTGCGGGTCAGCGGGTGCCTCGCCGGGCAGACCGGACGGCAATAGATCCCTGTCGTCTTCACCGCCGTGAAGAACCGTCCGTCATAGTTGGGATCGCGACGCAGCCGCGCGGCATTGCAGGTCTCGAAACTCAGCATGGGCGCATGATAGCGCGTGCCGGCGCAGACGAAAGCGTCGCGGGATGACCGAGTCCGATTGTGGCGAGCCGTACTGCGCATCACGGCCTAGAACGCACCCCTCACAGCAATGCAAGCCGAGGGAGCGCATCGTGACCAGCCCGAAGGACGTCGTACTCAACGCCTGGAAGACCTTTTCTTCACGCGAGGTGGATCGCATCGCGGCGCTGTTCACTGAGGATGCCGAGTGGATCGCGCCGAAAGGCAACGCCACGGTGGTCGCGCTCGACCACACCGACCACATGGTCGGAGCGAGACAGATCGCGCGCTTCGTCGCGCAGGAGATGCACAGGATATTTTCCGGGATCGATATCGCCTTTCGCGGCGTTTACGCCGACGGCAACACCGTGATCGTGGAAGAGCGGATGCGCGCGGCGCTCCCCGGCGGCAAGCCTTATGAGAACGACTATTGCTTCGTATTCACGGTGGCGGACGGCCGCATCCGTGAAGTGCGGGAATACATGGATACGCGCAAGGGATGGCGCATGGTGTTTGGCGATGGCGCGTGATGCGGGCCCTGCATTCCCCGCCGCGTGCCAGCTCTGCAACGGCGTGGGTTGAGGCGGTGCGCGCCCTGACATAAGGCTTAAGCCATGGATCAGCGGACGAGCGGCGCTGACGCTCTCACTCAAACGAACGACAAGGCGCAGGCGCTGCTCGGCGTCGTCTGCGGGCTATCGGCCGCGCTGTTCTGGGCGCTCGGCTTTGCCGGCACGCGGCATGGACTGAAGGTCGGCTTCACGCCGGTCGATCTTCTGGTGCATCGCTATGTCTGGTCGGGGATCGTCTTCCTGCCGCTGGTCTTGCGCGCCGGACTCTCGGATCTCTGCGGCATCGGCTGGGGCAGGGGTCTTGCGCTGATGGTGCTCGGCGGGCCCGTGATGTCGCTGATCTCCTACATCGGGTTCCAGTTCGTTCCGCTCGGCCATGGCAGCGTGATCCAGCCGTCCTGCGCGACCCTCGGCGGCCTGCTGCTGGCAGCACTTTTCCTGAAGGAGCGGATCTCCGTTTCGCGCCTCGTGGGTGCGATCGTCATCGTCGCCGGTCTCGGCGTGATCGGCGCGGAGTCGATCGGCCATATCGGCATCGACGGGGTGCAGGGCGACCTGATCTTCGTGCTCACCGGCCTGATGTTCGCAAGCTTCGGCGCGCTGCTGCGGCATTGGCGTGTCTCGGCGGTGTCGGCCGCGCTCGTCATCAGCGTGCTGTCGCTGCTGCTGCTGCCGATCTACCTTGCCAGCGGCGCGCTCGCGCGTGTCGTGGCGATCGGCGTCACCGAGAATGCGATCCAGGCGCTGGCGCAGGGCGTGCTCGCGGGCCCTGCCGCGCTTTATCTCTTTGCCGTCTCGGTGCAGCGCCTCGGCGTCGCCCGCGCGGCCGTGTTCCCGGCCTGCGTGCCGGCGCTAACGCTGCTGACCGGATGGTTGCTGCTCGGCGAGCCGCCGACGGCGCTGCAGGCCGCCGGTCTCGTCACGGTGCTGTGCGGATTCTACCTCGCGCAGCGGCAGCGGTAGGGCGCGAGCCGCTATCCGCCCTTCGTCGGCGTGCTGCACGTGACGGTGCAGGTGTCGCCATCGCAGATCAGCGCCTGCTTACGCGCCGGGCAGGACTTGAGGCTGCGGATCGGCTTCGGCGGGCCGGGTGTGAACATTTCGAGCACGTGGCAATTGCCATAGCGGGAGCAGACGCCGCTCGGGAAGACGATGTCGGTGCAGCTGCAGGTCTGCGCGGCGTTGGCCGGCGTGCTGGCGGTGAAAGCAATCGGTGCGATGACGAGCGACGCGGCCAGGACGAGCTGACGGAACTGCATGACGATCTCCCTATGATTGAAAAGTATGCGGCAAGTTACCACAGGGAAGGTCGGGCGCTTGTGAAGCGCCTCACATGGACGCTGGCGCGACGTCGCGCGTCAGAGCCAGTCCTTCACCCGCGGGGAGCAGGCCTGCTTGCGCCGGCTCCAGACGTAGTCCGGTCCGCCGCAGGGCGGGCGTGGGCGCGTCGTGACAGGACATTCATTCCAGACCCGCGCGCCGCTTTCCCAGCCATCGACGACGCAGGCGCCGAACATCGAGGAATGGCAACCGGGACCGCAGAGGCCGTCGGCGTTGGCTGTGGTGACGGCACCGAGCAGCAACATCGGTGTCGCGAACGTCAGCAGGATTCGTGGAAAGATCGTCATGATGCGCTCCTTCGCCAGCCAAGCGGCGAGCATAGCACCAAATTCGACGATCGAGAACGGCGCCCGCGCGGATGTCCGCCTCAAGCCTTGCGCACGAACTCCGACTTCAGGTTCATGGCGCCGATGCCGTCGATCTTGCAGGCGATGTTGTGGCCGTCGGTTGCGTCCTGCAGGCGGATGTTGCGGACCTTGGTGCCGCCCTTGACGACCGACGACGAGCCCTTAACCTTGAGGTCCTTCATCACGATGACGCTGTCGCCGTCGCTCAGCACGTTGCCGTGGGCATCGCGCACCCCAGCCTCGACGGGTGCGCCCGCAGTGCCGCCGGGAAACGTGCTCCATTCATGGCCGCACTCCGGGCAGATCCAGAGATCGCGATCCTGATAGGCGTGTTCGGAGCGGCAGGCGGGGCAGTGTGTCGGGGAGGTCATGGCGGGCTCTTGCAGGCGAATCGCGCTGCCCGTCTTGATGCAGATCAAACTTCGCGAAAACAACCCCATGCACAGTAGAATGCCTGCACTTTTTTCAGTTTCGTCGAAACCGAATATTGGTTGACCCGTCGGGCAAAACAGGCGCATGATGGCAGGCTCGCAGATCGCCGGCAGTTGAGGCAGATCAAGTCTCCAGCACGCCGGCCGCCTTACGCTTGTAATCACCGAAGCGAAGGCGAGGTCTCCAGCGATGTCGCGTAGCGTTCGAATTTACATCGGCCTTGCCGTCCTGATCGCGTTGTCGATCCTGTTTCTCGTCAGCGTCGTCCACACCGCCGCCGGCGCAACCCGGCCGTCCTTGCGCAGGGCGGCTGAGGGACATCGCCTCGCGCAGGCCTGGTGCCAGAGCTGCCACGCCGTCGACCCCGACATGTCCGGGTTCTTTGACCTCGCCCCGAGCTTCCAGGCCGTCGCCGACCGCAACGGCACCACCGCGCTCTCGCTCAAGGTGTTCTGGAGAACCAGCCATCAGGACATGCCGAATTTGGTGATCGCCCCCGATCAGGCCGACATGCTGTCCGAGTATATTTTGAGCCTGAAGCGCAATTGACGCGGCCGGTCGCGACGCGCTGTTTCATCAGCTCTCCATGAACCGCGCCGTGCCCGACACCTTGATAGAACCGCCTTTGGCCGCGCCGATCTCGGCGTGGATCAGCGAGCGTGCGCCCATGTCCTCGCCCTGCACGATGTCGATGGCGCCGCCATGCGGCCAGCCGATGTCGCGCAAACAGCCTGCGAACGCGGCGGCGGCCGCGCCGGTGGCGGGATCCTCGACGACGCCGCCGGCAGCAAAGGCGTTGCGCACGTGGAACAGGCGCGGTGTCTCCACATTCACCAGCGCGATGGTGATGAGACCTTCACGCGCCATCAGCGCGCGGCCGCGTTCGAAATGATAGGCCATGCGCGACAGCGCCGCGCGCGAACGCAAAGCCAGCAGGACGTGATCGGCCCCGCCGTGAATTTTCGCCGGCGGAAGTTGTGGGTCGAGATCGCCGGCCGCATAGCCGAACAGCTCCAGCAACTCACCGCGCAATGAGGCATCGAGCGGCGCGCTGCGCGTCGGCGGCGATTGCAGCGCGGCTGCGATGGTGCTGCCGTCGCGTTTGCCTGAGACGGAAATGACCGCATCGTTGAGGTGCAATTCGAAGCTGCGCTCGCCAAACCGATGCGCGAGCGCAGCGCCGAGCGCGATGGTGGCGTGGCCGCAGAACGGCACCTCCATGGCCGGCGAGAAATAGCGGACGCGCCAGGCCTCGCCTTCGGGCGCTGCAAAGGCGGTCTCGGAGAAGCCGACATCAGCCGCGATCGCCTGCATCCTGGCGGCCTCGGGCAGGACCTCGCCGATAAAGACGCCGGCGGGATTGCCGCCGATGTTGCCGTCGGAGAAGGCGGAGATGCGGAGGACCGTCATGGGGTGATTCCTGGATGGTGGCCGATAGCCGGTTTCGTAGGGCGGGCAAAGCGAAGCGTGCCCACGCATTTTTTGCAATCGAGGGAGGTCGTGGGCACGGCGCAAGTGCGCCTTTGCCCACCCTACGGCACCGCGTTTCAGGAGCAAGCTTCGCATAAGCCGACTCCGCGATAACGGAATCCACTTAAAGTACGGGGAGATTCCACAATGCCGATCGCGGGGCAAAAGCTGGCCTTTGTCATGGCCTCGTCCAACCATGGCACCATGATCGTCAATCGCTTCGACTATCGCATGGTCGGTCCTGATCGCGGCTATGGCGTCGGCTACCAGATCCTGGAAGCGGCCGCGTTCGATCCCGGCGAGGTCAAGATCGCGCTGGAACTCCTGGCCCTCAGGCGCAAGCACCATGGCGACGGCGTCATCGCCATCGATTGCGGTGCCAATATCGGCGTGCACACCGTCGAATGGGCGTCCGCCATGACCGGCTGGGGCTCGGTGATCGCGATCGAGGCGCAGGAGCGGATCTATTATGCACTGGCCGGCAACATCGCCATCAACAACTGTTTCAATGCGCTTGCCGTGCACGCGGCCGTGTCCTCGGAGGCAGGCACAATGCAGGTGCCGAACCCGAACTACTTCACCCCGTCGAGCTTCGGCAGCCTGGAGCTGCGGCCGCGCCCCAGCAACGAATTCATCGGTCAGCAGATCGACTACAACAAAAATACGGTTCTCGTGCGCAAGATGACGCTGGACGAGCTCAATCTGCCGCGCGTCGATTTCATCAAGATCGACATCGAGGGCATGGAGATGGAGGCGCTCAACGGCGCCAGCGAGACGATCAGGGCCCATCGCCCGATCCTGCTGATCGAGAAGATCAAGACTGATGTCAAGCAGCTCGAGCAATGGCTGGCGGAGAACCGCTACCGGCTGATGACGCTCGGCATCAACATTATCGCCATTCATGAAGCAGATGTGTGCCTGAAGGAGATCAACGCCGGCCCGCAAACGCGCGCAGCTTAGGTGCGAGCTGCCGTAGGGTGGGCAAAGCGATAGCGTGCCCACGCATTGTTCGCGACCGGGAGAGATCGTGGGCACGGCGCAAGGGCGCCTTTGCCCACCCTACGAGCTACGGCATCTTGTCCTGGGTAATCTATTTCTGAACGACGGTCTGTGCGCCCGACGACGCCGGCGCAGGCTCCCAGGGCGCGGGGAGAACGACGCGGATCGGGCGGGCCGCGCTGGTGGTGTCGGTGGTGCTCACAGCAGCCTTCGCAGGCTGTTCCGGCGCGGTTTCGGCCGCGGCCACGGCGATGGACGCCAGGATCAAACTCGTTGCGATCACCATGGCCCGCAGGTCAAACATGTCTTCGTCCTCCATTGGTACCGAGAACGATCGAGCGTGAAAAAAGTTCAGCGCGATGAATTGACTTGCCTTGGGTGGCCGCCTCCAGCACTCTTGCCGCGAAGGAGATCAACGCATGAAAATCATGACTGTCGCCTGTGCGCTCGGAGCGGCGCTGGTGTTGCTGGGGTCATCGGGTGCGGAGGCGAGGGCGCGGAAAGCCGTCGTCGTGCGCGCGCCCCAGGAGAGGCTGATCGTCACGGCGCCCGTGCTCCGGCCGACGCCGTGGGACTACAACGTCGTTCCGCGCTATCGCTATCGGCCCGAGGACGACCGCGTCGATCCCTACGGCCCGCCGTTCGTGCCGTCCTATATTCGCTACGAGGGATGGCGCTGGCCGTATTGGTGGTAGTGCCGGGCAGTTCGCAGCTCTCGTAGGGTGGGCAAAAAGCCACAGCGTGCCCACGCATTTTTCGTGACCGAGAGAGGTGGTGGGCACGGCGCAAGTGCGCCTTTGCCCACCCTACGGCACCGGCGATTGACGGGCCGTTTGGCGCCATTAACCTGGGTTTCGGCTCCGCGTTCCCCCGGCCTTGCCTGGGATTTCCCGCCTCTATAGCTTGCGTTGCGGGAAGTTCCGGGAATGGATCGGCTGAAATGACCGTGGTTGAGAGTGTGGTTGCCGAGGCGGGCGCTCAGCCGAAGATGCCGCCCGGCGTGCTGGTCGAAGGCCCCGTGGTCGACGCCAAATTTCGCGATTCCTACATCTCATTCTCGATGATGATCGCAGGCTCGATCGGGGCGCTGATCTGGGCCTTCACGCAAGGTCTTGGCCGCGTCGAGATCTCGGTGTTTGCAGGCATGTTCGCGCTGACCACAGTCGGGATCGGCTTCATGCATCGCTACTTCGTGCACCGCAGCTTTCGCGCCGGTCCTGTGATGCGGACCATCTTCGCGGCGATCGCGACGCTGGCGCTGCAGGGCTCGATCCTCAAATGGGTGAGCAACCACCGGCGGCACCATCTGCACTCCGACAAGCCCGGCGACGTCCACAGCCCTTACTATGACGGCTTCGGCCATCGCATCGAAGGCTTTGCCAAGGGTATGGGGCACGCGCAGGGCGGCTGGGTGTGGGACCAGGCCACGACCGATGCCGAATATTATGCGAGGGACATCCTGGCCGACCCGATCGCGATGTTCTTCACCCGGACGCGCTGGTACTGGTACGCGCTGTCGGCGCTGATCATTCCTGCTGCGATCGGTTACGCCTTCGGCGGCGTGCACACCATGATCGGCTGCGTGCTGTTCTCCGGCCTGTTCCGCAGCTACATGATGACGATGGCGACCTCGCTGGTGAACTCGGTCTGCCACAGCGACGGCCGCTGGGGCTATCGCCGCTACCGGCTCGACGACGGCACCACCAACGAGCTGGTCACCACCTTCATCACCTTCGGTGAAGGCCTGCACAACAACCATCACCGCTTCCCGCGCGATGCCTATCTCTCACACGCCTGGTACGAGATCGACATCAACGGCCTGATCATTTTGGGGCTGGGGAAGCTCGGGCTGGTGCATGATATCTTCATTCACCCGGAAAATGAGCGCGGGCGGGATTGAGGCGGCGCTAGGTCGACGCCGCCCGGCGGGGCGGGGCTGTCGCATGCGGATTTGGCGAAGATTGTCGGTGGCTTGCTCGGCCTCTCCCGCTTGCGGGAGAGGCCGACGCGCTGCGGGCGATGCGAAGCATTGTCCCGCGAGCGGCGGGTGAGGGTTCTTTCCTCTGGGGGAGTGTAAACGGCCGATGGGTTTCGCCATGCTCAACCCATCCCGCAGACCGTGCGGGATGGTCGAGCGAAGCGAAACCCATCAGTCCTTCCGGATAAGCGGGATCGCGCTCAGACGATGAAGTCGGTTTGATGCAGAGCCGCCGTGTGGACACCGTCCAGCGTGATGGAATCATTGGCCGAAAGATGAATCACGGCATTGCCGGCGGCATTGTCGCTGATCAGGTGCGACAGCGCGGTCCAGTCGGCAAAGCCGTAGTCGTGCACGTTGATCAAATCGTGCTCGGTCGCGGTGCTTCCCATCGCCTTGTTGCCCTGATTGAAGTCGTTGACCGTGTCGTTGCCGGATCCTTTGTTGAAGACGAAAGTGTCGTTGTTTCCTCCGCCCCACATCTGGTCGTCGCCGGCTCCACCGTTCAGCTTATCCATGCCGCCGGTGATCGAGTCGGGTGATGCGGGTTTGTAGGTCTGCGCATCGCCATACATGAAGTCCCGGCCGGTGCCGCCGTTGAGGATGTCGTTGCCGCCCTGGGAATGCCCCGACATGATCGGCGCATCGCCATACATCGTCGAGTTTGAATCCGTGTACTGGCCTTCGATCTTGGCGGTCAGGACGTCGTCGCCGCCTCGGGCGAAATCCATCAGGGACGTCGACGAATCTCCCGACATCGATGCACCGGATATCGGGCTGCCGCCCAGCGTCGCGGTCAGATTGTCGTTACCCCCTTGCGCGAGGCCGCGCAGGGCACCGATGGCGTCGCCGCTGAGGGTCGCCATGCCGTCGCTGGTGGTCGCGCCGACATTGATCGTGTCGTTGCCGCCATGCGCGGTATCGATCATGGAACCGCCGGCATCGCCTGCAAACAAATTGGGGCCATCGCGCCACCCGATCGAGCCTGTAATGATGTCGTTGCCGCCGTGCGAATTGCCCGACATGTCGCCCGCGACGTCGCCGAAGGCCGAGACAGGGGTGTAGAGCGTGCGATCGGCCTCCACGACGATGGTGTCGTTGCCGCCGGTGGCGTTGTCGATCATCGATTGGGCGTCGCCGACCACGACGGCGGCGTTCCAGCCGTAGTTGAAATTGACCGTAAGCGTGTCGTTGCCGCCGTGGGACAGGCCATGCAGCACCGTGGTGTCGTCACCGAAGATCGTGACCTTGGCTTCGGGCTGATCGAGGTTCGCCGTGACAGTGTCGTTGCCGCCCCAGGCGTCCGTGAGGGTCGGGAAATCAGGATCCCCGTTGATGGTCTCGACCTGGCCAAACTGGTCGAGGGTGACGTCGATGGTGTCGTTCGGCAGATGCTGCATGGCATAACTCCCATTTCCATTGTCGGAAGCGGGCCTTGCGTCTGCGTATTTTCTTGCAAGATGCGTTGTTGACCACGCTTCGCAGGTGGCAGCCTACCCCTGGTAGATGGCGGAGATTTGCAGGAATTCGGGAGAGAATTTGATTTGCGTGCGTGGAACTGCGGCGACGATCGTGGAGATCATCTCCGCAGGCCGTGTGTTCCGCGAATGATTGGGCGGGTTAGCCCCGCGCAGATGCGCTTCACGCATCTGCAGGACCCACCCTACGAGCTGGAGCCCGACATCAATAGCGGCCGCCGCTGCCCTTCTGTTGCGTGATCCAGGCCGACAATGATTTCGGCGCCGCTTTCGCAGTCCGGCCAGGAGATGCCTTCGGATTGTCGCGGACGCCTTTCGCCGGACGGGTGCGCGGCGCTTCCGTTGCGCTGGCGCGGTTCAAGGCCGCCGTCGATGCCTCTGCGGCTTCCTTCTCGAGGCGCAACTGTTTCAATCGCGCCATCTTGAGGCGCTCAGCCTCGACTTCGGGACGTTCGGCGAGCTGCGGCTTGTGTTGAGCAAGCTCGGCCGTAACAAGGACACCGAGAATGGTCGCCTCGCCGAGCGCCTTGCAGGCCTCTAACCGATGCAGCCCCTCGACCAGAACGAGGCGGTCTCCGTCGCGCCTGATGGAAATGGGCTCCTGTTGTCCGATGTCCAGCATACTTTCCGCGATCTCCCCGACGGTCTCGGGCCTGATGGCCTTCTTCTGCTTCGTGGGAACGAAGATCTTCTCGATCGGGAAGCTTTCCGGTTTGGGCATAAGTTTACTCCGCTTCTACCGGGGCCGTCGGAACCATCTCGGTGGGAGCGGGAGTTTAGGAGGGAAGGGCTCGACTGCAAAGGCAAATTCGAAAGGACGTACGGCGGGGCGCGCGTTCCGCGAGCACGGCGTCATATTCCCCGCAAATCGGGCGCCGCTTAATGGTTGCTACGGGCTCGGAAGCCGGGTGCGCAGCAGGTTCACCAATTCGACGATCTTGAATGGCTTGGTCAGGATGTGGTCGAATCCCATGCGCTTCATGTTGCTCATGTTGGCTGGCATGGCATCCGCAGTCAGCGCGACAACAGGAATGTGCGCGGTGGAAGGATCTTCGCGCAGGCTCTGCAGGACGTCGAATCCCTTGCCGTCGGACAGGTGAATGTCAGTGATGACGAGATCGGGCTTTACAGATCGCGCAATGGCGATCCCGTCCTTGACGGTCTGCGCATCGAGCAAGCGGATGCCTCCCGCAGTTTCGACGACGCCACGCATCAATTCGAGATTCGGGATCTTGTCCTCGATATAGAGAACCGTATTCCGCGCAAGTGGGGTCGTGGCGGGCAATGGCGTCGCAATTTTCGCTGACGTCGCCGCGGTCTCTTCGGCGGCCGGCAGGTCGACCCAGAATTCGGTGCCCACTCCTTCGGTGCTGGCGAAGTCGATGCGGCCGTTCATGGCCAGCACCAGCCGGCGGCTGAGGGCAAGACCGATGCCGGTCCCCTCGACCTGGGTGAGCTCGGCGCCGAGGCGATTGAACGGCTGGAATATCTGGTCGCGAAGCGCGTCAGGGATGCCCGGTCCGGTATCGCGGACGATGAAGCGGACCATGCTGCCGACCGGGATCGCCGAAAGCTGAACCCAGCCGCCCGGGACGTTGTACTTGATGGCGTTGCTTCCGAGATTGAGCAGGATCTGGATCAGACGGGTCCGATCGGCGGTGACGAGCGGAAGGTTTGCCGAGGTGTCCACCGTGAAGACAATGCCGCTCTTGCGGGCCTGGAGCTCCAGCGTGCGGCTCGCTTCGGTCATGATCTCCAGGCAATCGAGCGTCTCGAGGTCGAGCTTGACGTGTCCGCTCTCGAGGCGGGCCATGTCCAATACATCATTGATGACATGTTCGAGGTGCTCGCTCGCCGTCATGATGTTCTCCGTGTAACGAATCCGGCGATCGCGCCCGAGCGCGTCTCCCGCCCCGTGCAGCAATTGCGCGAAGCCGGAGATGGCGCCGAGCGGCGTTCGCAACTCGTGGCTCATCGACGCCAGAAAATCCGACTTCGCCCGATTGGCTTGTTCAGCCACCTGCTTTGCGACCAGCGCCTCGCGCGTCTCCGCTTCTCTCTGGACGCGCTCGCGCTCGCGCAGCGCAATCAGCTGCGAGGCCCTGACTAGCGCCTGGCCGACCTCGTCGATCTCGGTGATGTCGGTGACTGAAATAGAGGGCTGTCCCGGTGACCCCAGTGCGAGGGCCGGGCGGCTGAGCTTTCGGATCGAACGGCTGATGCGGGCACCGAACATCGCGGCCGCGAGGCAGCCCAGCGCTAGCAGCGTAACGGCCGTTGCTGCGTTGAACGCGATCGACTGCCGGGCGTTCGCGGTCAGATCGGCGAGCGGAATGCCCATGCCGACCGTCCAGCCGGAGCGGGGGGAGCGGCTGAAGCTGCTGAAAATCGGGATGCCTTCGACCGTCGTTGTTTCGATGCTGCCCTCAGTGACCTCCGAGAAGCGTCGGACAAACTCCGCCGCGCCCTTCTTGCCGACGAACTGATCCGGGGCATGCGTGCGCGCCACGATGGTGCCGGTGCCGTCGAAGATCGCGGCGACCCAGCTTGGCGGAATGTTCTGCCTGCGCAGAATCTCGCTCAGGCGATCGGGCGTGATGCCCATGGCCAGCGTGTAGATGATCTTGCCGTCGGCGAGCACCGGAACCTCGACCACGAACAGCCAACTATCGGCAACCGGACCGTGAAAGAGATCGGAAATGACGGGTTTGCCTGTTTCCAGAATCCGCCGCACCACGTCGGGCTGTCCATGCCGGGGCAGGGCAGCGCCGAACGGCCGCAGCGTATTGAGGACCTGCTGCGTCGCGGGATCGGTGAGGACGATGTTGCTGCCGGTCAGGACCGTCAGCGCCTCGCGCGCCTGCCCGTAGAAGCCCTCGAGATTGCCGGAGGAGAGGTGAGGCGATGTTGCGAGCGCCTGCAGCGCGGATTGCACGCCGTACAACTCGGCGTCGACGGCCTGGATCAGCGCGCGGGCGGTTGCGATCGTGCTCTGACCGACAAAGGCGGTATTCTGCCGGTAGGAATGCACGATCAGAAAACCCGCCGCCAGCGTCACCGGCAGAACGCAGGCGATGACCAGGCAGATCAGCCAGAAGCGTATGGTCCTGTGATGCCACATGACGCTCTCGCGCGGGCCCGCAACGATGCAAATTCGTCGCGCGCCGGTGGTCCCCTGTGGGCGCTTCGGCCGTCGCTGACGGCCGAGACAAAGGTGGTCATGACCGGGATTAGGTCAGGGGGACTTGATCCAGCGCAAGATAATTCTGGTCGGGGGGAAAGTGCTACTGGGGGCGCAAAAGGCCGAGCGCGGCAATCAATGGGAAGCGGTCGCGCGTCGTACAACTGGAGCTATAGAATCTGCCGCTACGGTCACAGTGCATTCAATCGACATGGTCATGAAGAAAAGTCGGTCGGCAATTGTGAATGACGCCACAGACGGCGGCCGTCCAGTCTGCTTATCTGCCGCCAACAGGCCTCTCATGCGCGCGTTTGGCATTGCGCATCGAGCGCCATCGCATTTCAAGATCTTTGGGTGATCACTATGGCCGTTTTTCATCGCACCGCCATGCTTTGCAGCTGGTTCATCGAGTCCACCATGAGCGGGTGTACCGAGAGATTTCGCGTGCGCTGAACAGGGCGCACAGAGAATTTCCGGAAGGCCCCGCCGGTGACGGGGCTTTTTCATGTTTGCAATCTGCCCATTCCCATCAGGCGGAGCCTTCGCGAGAAGGAGGCACGGTCATGTGGGATTATTTTGGACCCGATTTCGCTTTCGACGTGGTGAAAGGAGTGGTCGCCGGAGTGGCCTCTTTGGCATTCCAGGTCGTCGCGCCGCGGACGTATCGTGCCGCAAAGCAGTTTCGTGCGCGCTGGGTTGCGAAGCGGGCGGCGCGGCGGGCTGCACGACAAGCGCGTCGAAATGTGGTGACGAATGATGAGCAATGAAAAGCGAGTAGCCCGGATGGAGCGCGTAGAGTGGGTTAGCCGAAGGCGTAACCCACCAACTTTGATCCGCTCTGAAAGCGAAGAGGCGGGTTACGCTACGCTAACCCACCCTACGCGCTGAAATAAAGAAGCAGAAGTCCGCGCACGGACTTCTGCCCCTTATCTTTACATCAGAGCTTTGATGATCGCTGCGACTCCGAAGAGGCACAGCGCAACATTCACCCTGACTTCGATGATGATCTGAGGTTTTCGCATTTGAAGCCCTCGGATCACGCCGGCGCAATCCGTTAGGGTTGCGTCTCACGTCCCATCGAACGAATAAGCCGTCGTTCACAGGTGCATCGGCCCACCTCTGACGTTCTAGAACCGTCGTCGGTAGCCCCGAGCCGCCCCGAGGAGCGCCGCTGTATCTCTGGAAGCTTTGATCTACCAGACTTTAGCGACGGGTCGGGTCTCGGGATGCGACGTGTCCATTCGAATGGCTGCTTTGCGAAGGCAGTTTCGTTTGGGGTCGCAATTCTGTGCTCCTATCTCACTTACCTCGCATCTACCCCTCACGAACACCCCGTCGTGCTGCCGCACGTATCGCACTTCATGCACGTGCCGTTCCGCACCAGCGTGAAGTTGCCGCACTCGCTGCACATCTCGCCTTCGTAGCCCTTGGCCTTGGCTTCCGCGCGGCGCTCTGCCTTGGTGGGGACCGCAGTCGTTGCGGCGCTGCCGGCCTTGCTCCACTGGAGCGCCTCGAGCTTCTCCGTGGGGGAGAGGTCGTGCTGCGCTTCCTGCTTCAGGGCGACGGCGCCTTCGATGGCATCGCCGACGCGGGCAGATGTGCCGTGGGCGAGGGCCGTGACCTTGCTGCCGCCTGATGGCGCGCTGTCGTTGCCTTGCGCGATCGCGGCGCTGCCACCGCGCATCACGACGAGGTTGTCGGTCCGCGAGCGGGTGAGGCCGCGCGAGACCAGCTTGGTCGCGTGGTGGGTTTCGTCAGGCTCCTTGCCTTCCTCGACGCCCTTGCCGAGCGCGTCAAAGCCCGTCTCGTTGGGATCGACATGGGCGAGATCGAAGCGCGACATGTAGCTCACCGCGAGCTCGCGGAAGACGTAGTCGAGGATCGAGGTCGCGTACTTGATGCTGTCGTTGCCCTGCACGGGGCCCGCCGGCTCGAAGCGGGTGAAGGTGAAGGCGTCGACATATTCGTCGAGCGGCACGCCGTATTGCAGGCCGAGCGACACCGCGATGGCGAAGTTGTTGATGAAGGAGCGGAGCGCCGCGCCTTCCTTGTGCATGTCGATGAAGATCTCGCCGAGACGGCCGTCGTCGTATTCGCCGGTGCGCAAGTAAACCTTGTGGCCGCCGACGACCGCCTTCTGGGTGTAGCCCTTGCGACGATCCGGCATCTTCTCGCGCTCGCGCATCACGATGATGCGCTCGACCAGCTTCTCGACGATCTTCTCCGAGACCTGGGCGGCACGCGCCGCCATCGGCTTCTCGTAGAGCGTCTCGACCGCATCGTCCTCGTCCTCGTCATCGCTGATGAGCTGGGAGTTGAGCGGCTGGGAGAGCTTGGAGCCGTCGCGATAGAGCGCGTTGGCCTTCAGTGCCAGCTTCCACGACAGCATGTAGGCGGACTTGCAGTCCTCCACCGTGGCGTCGTTCGGCATGTTGATGGTCTTGGAGATCGCACCCGAGATGAAGGGCTGGGCGGCGGCCATCATGCGGATGTGGCTCTCGACCGACAGATAGCGCTTGCCGATCTTGCCGCAGGGATTGGCGCAGTCGAACACCGGGTAGTGTTCGGCCTTCAGGTGCGGAGCACCTTCCACCGTCATCGCGCCGCAGATGTGGACGTTGGCCGCCTCGATCTCGCGCTTGGTGAAGCCCACGGCCTGGAGCAGGTCGAAGCCGGGAGCCGCGATGGCTTCAGCACCGATGCCGAGCTGGTCGCGGATGAAGTCTTCGCCAAAGGTCCACTTGTTGAAGGCGAACTTGATGTCGAAGGCGGTCGGCAGGGCCTTCTCGACTTTTGCAATCGCCTCATCGGTGAAGCCCTTCGACTTCAAGGTCGAGGCGTTGATGCCGGGGGCGTTGGAGAGCGAGCCGTGGCCGACGGCGTAGGCCTCGATCTCCGCGATCTCGCTCTCGCGATAGCCGAGCGCGCGCAGCGCTGCGGGGACCGCACGGTTGATGATCTTGAAGTAGCCGCCGCCGGCGAGCTTCTTGAACTTCACCAGCGCGAAATCAGGCTCGATGCCGGTGGTGTCGCAATCCATGACGAGGCCGATCGTGCCGGTGGGCGCGATGACCGTGGTCTGGGCGTTGCGATAGCCGTGCTGTTCGCCGAGCGCGAGCGCCGCATCCCAGGCCGCCTTGGCATGGGCGACGATGTCCTGTTGCGGGCACGAGGCGTGGTCGAGCGGCACCGGGTTGACGGAGAGCGCCTCGTAACCGCCAGGCTCGCCATGCGCGGCGCGGCGGTGGTTGCGGATGACGCGCAGCATGTGCGCGGCGTTCTTCTTGTAGCCGGGGAAGGTGCCGAGCTCGGCCGCCATCTCGGCCGAGGTCTTGTAGGTGATGCCGGTCATCACAGCGGTCAGCGCGCCGCAGAGCGCACGGCCTTCCTTGCTGTCATAGGACAGGCCCATGGTCATCAGGAGGCCGCCGATATTGGCGTAGCCGAGGCCGAGCGTGCGGAACTCGTAGGAGAGCTCGGCGATCGCGCGCGAGGGGAACTGCGCCATCATGACGGAGATTTCGAGCACGATGGTCCAGAGCTGGCAGAGGTGCTCATAGCCGGTGACGTCGAACTGCTTGGTCTCGGTGTTGTAGAAGGTCAGCAGGTTCGCGGAGGCGAGGTTGCACGCGGTGTCGTCGAGGAACATGTATTCCGAGCACGGATTCGACGCGCGGATGTCGCCGGACGCCTTGCAGGTGTGCCAGTCGTTCATGGTGGTGTTGAAGTGCAGGCCAGGGTCGGCCGACGCCCAGGCGGCGTAGCCAATTTTTTCCCAGAGGTCGCGCGCCTTCAGCGTCTTCGTCACCTTCTTGGAGATGCGGGCGTTCAGATTCCAGTCGCCATCGGTCTCGACGGCGCGGAGGAAATCGTCCTTCAGCGAGACCGAGTTGTTGGAGTTCTGGCCGGAGACCGTGAGATAGGCTTCGCTATCCCAGTCGGTGTCGTAGGTGTCGAACTGGATGTCCTTGTAGCCTTGCTTGGCGAACTGGATGACCCGCTTGATGTAGTTGTCGGGCACCAGCGAGCGACGAGCCAGCTTGATTTCCCGACGGAGCGCCGGGTTCTTCTCGGGGTCGAAGCAATCATCGCCCGAGCCTTCGCAGTTCACGCAGGCCTTCAGAACCGCCTTGAGGTGCTTCTGGTTGATCTTGGAGCCGGTGACGAGGGCGGCGACCTTCTGCTCCTCCTTCACCTTCCAGTCGATATAGGTCTCGATGTCAGGATGATCGACGTCGACGACGACCATCTTGGCGGCGCGGCGCGTGGTGCCGCCCGACTTGATCGCACCCGCTGCGCGGTCGCCGATCTTGAGGAAGCTCATCAGGCCGGACGAGCGGCCCCCACCCGACAGCCTCTCGCCTTCGCCGCGCAGGCGCGAGAAGTTGGAGCCGGTGCCGGAGCCATACTTGAACAGGCGGGCTTCGCGGACCCAGAGGTCCATGATGCCGCCCTCGTTGACGAGATCGTCACCGACGCCCTGGATGAAGCAGGCGTGCGGCTGCGGATGCTCGTAGGAGGATTTCGAGCGGGTCAGCTTGCCGGTGAAGGGGTCGACGTAATAATGGCCCTGGCCGGGACCGTCGATGCCATAGGCCCAATGAAGACCGGTGTTGAA
This sequence comes from uncultured Bradyrhizobium sp., assembly GCF_936928535.1. Lineage (GTDB taxonomy): Bacteria > Pseudomonadota > Alphaproteobacteria > Rhizobiales > Xanthobacteraceae > Bradyrhizobium. Next base: position 160,978 of record NZ_CAKZHY010000098.1, read on the forward strand.
CCATTGCGGCGAGTTCGGCGCGACCATCTGCATGGCGAGCATGTAGCGGAGCTCGTCATAGAACGCCTGGGCGTCCTCGTCGGACGAGAAGTACTTGCCCTTCCAGCCCCAATAGGTCCAGCAGCCGGCGAGGCGGTCGAACACCTGTTTTGCACTGAGCTCGCTGACGAAACGCTCTTTCTCGGGCAGAGCGGCGAGGGCTTCGGTATCCGGGACCGAGCGCCACAGGAAGGAGGGGACGGATTCCTCCTCGACCTTCTTCAGGCGCGCGGCAACGCCGGCTTTACGGAAATACTTCTGGGCGAGCACGTCGGAGGCGACCTGCGACCATTCGGCCGGGACCTCGACGCCGTCCATTTTGAACACGACCGAGCCGTCGGGATTCCTGATCTCCGACGTGGTCAGGCGGAATTCGATTCCCGCATAAGGTGACTGTCCTACCGTGGTGTGGCGCCGCTCAATCCGCATGGTCTTGCCCCGTCCTATTCTTTTGACCTGTCAGCCCCTCGTTGAGGGCGTCCGGGTCGACATTTCGTTTCGCGTTTCCTTCAGGGCCTCATCAGCCCCTGGCACCGCAGTTCAGCCGGTGGATCCGGCCCAGTTTCTCCCGACGTGATTCTTCGATGCGTGCATCGATCATCCCGCCGGCATGTCCAGACCCATCCGCCCCCCAAGGGGATGCGCCCGACATGCGTTCAAACGCCCCACGCCGTCACAACGTCTACTGTTGCCATCCGAGCCTGTTGCCGGCCCGTTCTGGCGCCGAAAAATCCGCCTATCGAGGGCAGACAAGCCCTCATCCCGCTGCCTTCGTCTGGCTTGGCGGAGTGCAGTTATGCGGACCCTTTGGGGGAGTGCCGGCGGGACGCAAACTCACTCGCGCCGAACGGTCCGAAAGCTAGGACTCTCCGCTGCGCCCGTCAAGAACTAGTGCGGGTTCCTGAATCAAATACTAAATATGGTGGATTATGGGGGATAACAGGGGGCGATGCCCGCTCCTGTGTTGAGCCAAGTATCAGTGAGTCCTCAGGGATTCCCAACCGAAAAAATTTGCATCCCGAGATGTTCCGGACGCTTCATCCCGCTGTTCACAGGGCAGCTATATTTTTGGCCGATGGGATTGCGTCAGCGGGACTCACGTAGTGGTACGGAAGATGAGGGCAGGCATGCCCGCCGGGGTGGTGGTGTGAGGTGCGAATCCGCGCCAAGCTGACCTCTGATTTTGCCGGACTGCCCTCATGCTTGATTCGACTCGCCGGGATACGCGACCGCGTATCGCCCCGGCCGGCCTGATGTTCCTCGCGATCACCTCGATCGGCTGGGGATTCAACTGGCCGGTGACCAAATTCCTGATTGGCGAGCTGCCGCCGCTGACGCTGCGCGGCGTCACCGGCGTGCTCGGCGCCGTGCTGCTGGCGCTGCTCGCGCTGGTGCGCGGCGACAGCCTGAAGGTCGCACGCGCGATCTGGCCGCGGCTGCTGACGGCCGCCATCCTCAACGTCACCGGCTGGATGGTGCTGATGGGGCTGGCGCTGCTCTGGCTGCCGGCGAGCGAGGCGGCGCTGATCGCCTACACCATGCCGGTCTGGGCCTCGCTGATCGCCTGGCCGGTGCTCGGGGAGCGGCCGACGGTGTTGCGCACGCTTGGGCTGGTAATGGCCTTCGCCGGCCTCGCCTCGATTATGGGCGGCAACGGCATCGCCGCCAGCGCCGAGAAGGCGCCCGGCATCATCATGGCGCTGTGCGGCGCGCTCGGCTTTGCCATCGGCACGGTATTCTCGAAGAAATACCCGATCCATTTGCCACCGATCGCGGCTGCGGCCTGGCAGATCGGCATCGGTTGCCTGCCGATCTCGATCGTCGGCCTTTTGGTCGAGACCTCGCATCTGGACAAGGTGACGCCGGTCGGCTGGTGGCTGCTGCTCTATTCGACCGTGGTGCAGTTCTGCATCGCCTATGTCAGCTGGTTTGCGGCGCTCGCCCGCCTGCCGGCCTCGGTCGCGGCGATCGGCACGATGGCGGTGCCCGTCATCGGCGTCGTCGCCTCCGCGATCGCGCTGCACGAGCCGCTGGGGCCGGGCCAGATCGCGTCGCTGATCTTCACGCTGGCGGCGGTGGTGCTGGCGACGCGCTAGCGCCGCCCCCCAGCGCCTTGCGGATCATCTCGGCGAGCTGGTTGCGGCGGTATGGTTTGGTCAGCAGCATCACGCCGTCATCGAGCTTGCCGTGGTGGACGATGGCGTTGTCGGTGTAGCCGGAGGTGTAGAGCACCTTCACACCCGGCCGGCGCCTGGCGATCTCGTCGGCGAGCTCGCGGCCGCTCATGCCGCCGGGGATGACGACGTCGGTGAAGAGCAGGTCGAATTCCTGGCCGGCCTCGATCATCTGCAGCGCGGCCTTGCTGTCGCCCGCGGCCACCGTCTTGTAGCCCAGGCTCTGGAGCTGCGCGGTTACGAAATTGCGCACCAGCGTATCGTCTTCGACAATGAAGATGGTCTCGGCGCCGCCTTCGGCCTGGGGCGTTGCGGTGGCCGTGGCGACGCCGGGGCCTTCGCCCGGCGGCAGATAGAGCTTGATCGTGGTGCCGTGGCCTTCCTCGCTGTAGATCTTGATGTGGCCGCCGGATTGCTTGACGAAGCCGTAAACCATGGAGAGGCCGAGACCTGAACCCTTGCCGACCTCCTTGGTGGTGAAGAACGGCTCGAACGCCTTTTCCTGGACGCTCTGCGCCATGCCGGTCCCGGTGTCGCTGACGGCGAGCATCACGTAAGGGCCGGGCCGTACGTCGGCATTGGATTGCGCATAGGCATCGTCCAGCACGACCCGGTGGGTTTCGAGCAGCAGCTTGCCGCCGTTCGGCATCGCGTCGCGGGCGTTGATCGCCATGTTGAGCACGGCATTGGCGAGGCGCGACGGGTCGATATGCGCCGTCATCGGTCCCTGTTCCAGAACCGTCTCGATCTGGATCTGCTCGCCGAGGGTGGGGCGCAACAGCTTTGCGATGTCGGCGATGGCCGCATTGATCTCGACGTCATGCGGCTGCAGCGGCTGTTTTCGCGCGAAGGCCAGCAGGTGCTGAATCAGTTCTGCACAGCGCTCGGCGGCGTCGTCGATCAGGCGCGCGGTGCGCTGCAGCTCGGGCTGCTCCTTCAGGCTCGCCACCAGCGTCTCGGTATTGCCTGATATGACGGTCAGCATGTTGTTGAAGTCGTGGGCGACGCCGCCGGTCAGTTTGCCGATCGCATCCAGCTTCTGCGACTGCTGCAGCTGCCGCTCGGTCTCGCGCGAGGCGGTTGCGTCGTGATAGACCAGCACGGCGCCGGAGATGTTGCCTTGCCCGTCGCGCATCGGCCGGCCGCTGACCATCAGATGGCGCGCATTGTTGCCACTGTGCGGGCGGACGATCATCTCGAGATCTTCGAACGCGTCGCCGCGCAGCACGCGCACCGAGGGCAGTTCATCGGACTTGAGCGGCGTGACACCGTCGCCGTGGAACACGTCGGACAGCGCGCGGAGATTGCCAAGGCTCATGCCGGCCCGATGCAGCAGCATGCGCTCGGCTGCCGGATTGGACAGCAGCACGGTGCTCTCGGCGTCGATCACCAGCACGGCCTCTGCCATGCTGCGGAACGTGCTTTGGAGCACGTTGACCGACAGCCGCAACTCGTCATGGGCGGTGACGAGGTGCTCGGTGCGTTCGGCAACGGCAGCTTCGAGCGCCTCCTTGGCGGCCTGGGTCTCGTGCAGCGAGCTCGTGAGCGCGACCTGGGTGCGCTGGCTCTCGCGCATCACCATGAGCACCAGCAGCAGGATCACCAGGGCGCCGGCGACGTCGATGCCGAGCAGCACGATGCCGGTGCGGCGCGAATCCTGCGACCGCGCGCTGAGCAATCGCTCTTCGCCGGCACTCAGCCGGTCGAGATTGCCCATCACCGTGTCCATCAGGCCGCGGCCTTCGGCCTTGCCGTTGAGCGCGGCAATGCCCGCCGCATCGTTTCCGGCGCGCAGGCGCATGGCCTCGGCGGCGACCTCGATCCGGCGCAACACCAGCGGCTCGGTGCTCTCCAGCAGCGCGATCTGATCGGGATTGTCGCGCAAGCCGCGCTTGAGCTCGGCGAGGGCGGGCGCGATCTGGCCGTGCGCCGTCTGGAATTCGTCGTTGAAGCTCGAACTCCGGTAGATCTCGTAGCCGCGCGCAGCGCTTTCGGCGTTGCGGATCAGGGCGCGCAGATCCGAGATCTTCTTCAGCACCCCAACGGTGTGACTGACCCAGGCGGTATCCGACCGCGACTTGACGTCGAGGCCGATCGAGGCGGCGGTGATGAGCAGGAGAACGGCAAGTCCAGCACCGAGAATGACGCGCTGCGAGGAGTTCAAGGGGCCTCTTTCTGGTCCTTCGGCGGCGCGCTCTGGCCGAGGCATTCCCGGATCGTAGTCAGCAGCGTTTCGGGCGTGAAGGGCTTGCGCAGGCAGCGCATCGCGCCGAGCTCGAGCGCCATGCGCAGGAAGTCCGGGGAGGGCGAGGCTGAAGAGGCGAAGGCGTAGCCTGACATGGCGATCAACGGAATCGCGGGAGCACGTTCGTGAAAGATGCGGATGGATTCAAAGCCGCGCATATGAGGCATGAAGATATCGACCAGCATCACGTCGAACGTCTGCGCCTCCAGCGCAGCAAGCCCCGTTTCGCCGCCGTCGGTCAACGTGACGTCGAAGCCCTGACGCAGGAGGAGGACCTCGATGGTCGCGCCAACCATCGGATCGTCATCGACCACGAGAATACGCGGCATGACCTTTCCCAGTAGATCGAAGTCCCCACAGCGATTGGTGATATAGGCGAATCGTGCGCCGGGTCAATTTTGGATTGGGCCGAAATGGATATGCACGGAGCAATGCATAGCGCCCCTGCGAGTTCCTGACGTCTGCAGGTGAATTCCATCGGATTTCAATGACAGGTTGAGGCAAATGCGCGCGATCGGCGAAAGCTGTTTCGTGAGATTCTATTCGCCTGAGGCCTGCATGAGGAGACTGCAAGATCTACGGTGGTCGTCCTTGTTGCCCAACAAGACGGAGGGCGGCACCGATCATCGGCGCCGCCCTTGAATGATTGATGTCAGGTCGCGTTACGGGCAGGGATGGCGCAGGCCGTCATAGCCGAGATAGGTGCCGGACGCCGGGTCGTAGGACCGATAGCGCTGGGCGCAATAGGCCGACGAATCGCCACCGGAGTCGGGCACCACGGCGACGGACCCACCGTCGTCATAATAGCCGTTGTCATAGTAGGAATCGTCGTAATACGGGGCGCCGTAATAGGCATATGAGCCAAGGCCGCCGATCGCGGCCCCTGCCGCCAAGCCCGGCCAGAAGCCGCCACCGTGATGGTGGTGCCAACCGCCGTTCCAGTTGCCGCCGCCGCCGTGCCAGTTGCCGCCGCCATTCCAATGGCCGCCGGTCGCCGCGAAGGTGCGGTTACCGCCGTTGAAGGTGGCTCCGCCGCTCGGGCGCACCGCTGCGCCGGCCGCGAAATTGCCGCCGCCGCCACCGATCCGGGCGCCGCCAAAGTTGCCGCCGCCGAAGTGGCCGCCGCCACCACTGAAATGGCCGCCGCCACCGCCGAAATGACCGCCATGGCCCTGGGCGAAGCTCGGGGTCGCCACCGGAAGAAGCGCCAGGGATGCCGCGACGCTCAATACTTTCAGACTTGTCATGATCAAACTCCTTTCCCGGGAGCCAACCCCATCGAGATGTGCTGGTTCCTGGGATCACACTGGTTTGCGCATGAGGTGAACATTTCCACCTCGTCGCTGTACCCGGGATGAACGGATCGCGTCTGATTTGCGGCAGCCGTAGCGAGCCCCGGTCACCGCAATCGGGCTGGGCACCGTCGCGCCTGCCGAACTGGACATTTGGCCGTCCGGATGGCATCAGGACCCCACGAAGCAGGGCCCTTGCCGCATGAAACAATTCTTCCTGAAGCTCTTCACCTGGTGGAACGGCCAGACCTTTGGCACGCAACTCTGGACTTCCAGGTTCGGGGAGTTGGTCGGCCAGGACGAGCAGGGCAACCGCTACTACCGCACCGCCGGCGGCAAGATCGACCCGACACTCGGCTTCGAGCGGCGCTGGGTGATCTACAACGGCTATGCGGAAGCGAGCCGCATTCCGACGGGCTGGCACGGCTGGATGCATCACGTCGTCGATGTGCCGCCGACCGAGGAGAACTACCAGCCGCGCGAGTGGCAAAAGCCGCACCAACCGAACCCGACCGGCACGGCGAAAGCCTACCGGCCTCCGGGCTCGACGCTGGCGAGTGGCAAGCGCCCGAAGGCGACCGGCGACTACCAGCCCTGGACGCCTAGCTAGATCCTCTCAATCATCGGATTGGATGCACTCGCATCCGACTGATATCGCTGTGGACAACGGGATCAGCGGGGATGCCGGCCGACGGGCCGTTGCGTCTGTGCGAGCATTGCTGCTCAATAAGCCCATCTTACGGAGATGGGAGACCATCGCGTTCGGTTCGGGCAACAGTTCGCGACTGTCCCGAGATGCAGCGGCCGCCGAGGAAGGACTCGATCGGGAGATAGGCCCCCGGTCCGGAAGCTCCGACATCGCCCGATGAGAATGTGCGCCGCCGTGAGACAGGAAAGGCCGTTCGGGAAACCGAGCGGCCTTTTTCTGTTGGGGTTGCGTGTCCCGGACGCGCTGCAGCGTTCTTGCGCTGCTGCGCAGAGCCGGGACCCAGCAGGCCTTGCATTCGCGACGCATGGGCCCCGGCTCTGCAGCGCACCGCTGAAGAAGCGCTGCGCCGCGTCCGGAGCACGAGAGATGCTTGCCCGCAACTACATCATCCGCTCAGCCGCGCGCTTGGCAGCCTCCAGACGGCGTGCCTGGAATGGCGCGACCCGCTGCTTCATCAGCGCGAGCACCTCGGCGGGCGCGGTGTCCGGCGAGCCGGCATTGAAGGGCGGCGCGGGATTGTATTCGAGGCGGAGCTGAATGGCCTCAGCGGTGGTGCGATCGACCAGCAGGGACACCAGCTTCAGCGCGAAATCGATCCCCGCGGTGACGCCGCCGCCGGTGACGCGATTGCGATCGACGCAGACGCGCGTCTTCGTCGGCGTCGCACCGAACAGCGTCAGCATCTCCATTGCGCTCCAATGGGTCGCGGCGTTGTAGCCCTTCAACAGCCCGGCGGCGCCCAGCACCAGCGATCCCGTACAGACCGAGGTGACGAATCTAGCGCTCGCAGCCTGCTCGCGCACGAAGTCGAGGGTTTCCTCGTCGTTGAGGAGCGCGTCGGTGCCGAAGCCGCCGGGAACGCAGATCACGTCGAGTTGCGGGCAGTCGGCGAAGGTGACGGTCGGCGTCAGCTTCAGCACGGAATCGCTCGGCACCGGATCCAGCGTCTTCCAGATCAGGTGCACGTTTGCGCCGGGAACGGATGAAAACACCTGCAGCGGCCCGGTGAAGTCGAGCTGGGTGACGTGCGGAAACACCAGGAGACCGATCTGGAGCGGGGCCGACATGAGAACCTCCAAGGAAATGCTTGACGGACCCAAAATGGCATGATGGCATCCTGTCCAAAATGGCGTATTTCCCTCACTTTCGGACATCAACATGATCGGCATCCTGATCTTCCCGGATTTCCAGTTGCTCGACGCGGCCGGTCCCATCTCGGTGTTCGAGATCGCGGCACGCGCCAGCGGCAAGCCGCTGGCGCTACGCGTGCTGGCGCTGAACGCGGGCGCCGTGCGTTCGTCCTCCGGCGTCGAGATGATGGCGCGCGATTTCAAATCGGCGAACGCGATCACGACCCTGGTCGTGGCGGGTGGCGCGGGCGTGTCGGTTCCGGCGCGCTGTCCCACGACGCTCGCCTTTGTGCAGCGGCTGGCCAAAAGGGGCGTGCGGATCGCCAGCGTCTGCTCGGGCGCCTATGTGCTGGCCGAAGCCGGCCTGCTCGATGGCCGACGCGCCACCACCCATTGGGGCCGTACGCGCGAATTCGTCGCGCGCTATCCCAAGGTCAAGTTCGAGCCGGACCAGATCTTCACCCGTGACGGCAATGTCTGGACCTCGGCAGGCATCAGTGCCGGCATCGACCTCGCTCTCGCGATGGTCACCGAGGACCATGGCGAGGAGATCGCGCAGGCGACTGCGCGGCAGCTCGTGCTCTACCATCGCCGCAGCGGCGGCCAGTCGCAGTTCTCATCGCTGCTGGAATTGAAGACGCCGAACGGCCGCTTCGGTGCGCTGTTGTCGTGGGCGCGGGAAAATCTCGACGCGCCACTGACCGTGGAAAACCTCGCCGACCGCGCCGGCATGAGCGCGCGGCATTTCGCCCGCGCCTTTGCCGCAGAGACCGGCACGACGCCTTCCAAGGCGATCGAGCGCTTGCGGATCGAGGTCGCCCGCGAACGGGTGCAGTCCTCGCGCGAGGCGATCGAGCGCGTCGCGGAAGCGACGGGCTTTCGCGATCCCGAGCGCATGCGCCGTGCCTTCATCCGCGCCTTCGGCCAACCGCCGCAAGCGCTGCGGCGTGCAGCGCGGGCAGGGTAGGCGACGATCCTCAGCTGAAGCTCTTGGCGACCTCGCGTGCAACGGATGCGATCACATCATTGCGTCCGTTTGGATCGAGCGTGGAGCCCGTGAGGTAGACTGCGATGATGACAGGCGCACGTTCAGGCGGCCACACGATGGCCACATCATTGGTTGTGCCGCGTTCGCCCGCTCCGGTCTTGTCACCGACACGCCAGCCTTGCGGCAGGCCGGCGCGCAAGCGCGTATCGCCGGTCTTGTTTGCGATCAGCCATTTGCCGAGCTGATCGCGCCCTTCCGGCAGCAGAACATCGCCGAGAAGCAGGCGTCTGAAATTCGCGGCCATCTCGTTTGGCGTGGTCGTGTCGCGGGGATCGCCCGGCACGGCCTCGTTCAGCTCGGTTTCGATCCGATCCAGCCTTGTCATCCTGTCGCCGAGGCTTCGCGCAAAGCTGGTCAAGCCGGCGGGACCGCCAATGTTCTTCAGAAGTGCGTTGCCGGCCGTGTTGTCGCTCATGGTGATGGCAGCCTCGCAAAGTTCGCGAAGCGACATGCCATCGCCGCCGACATGTTTGCTCGTGACGGGCGAGTATTCGACGAGATCGGCCTGCTCGATCCGAACCCGCCGTTCAAGGCCTTCCAGCTTGCTGCCGACCTCTTTGAGGACGGCCGCCGCCGCAAGCACCTTGAATGTGCTGCACATGGGAAAGCGTTCACCTCCCCTGTGGTGGATGGGAATGCCCGTGGTGGTGTCGAGCACGGAGACGCCGAGCCGGCCTCCGCTCTTCAGTTCCAAATGTTCGATGGCTTCGACGACCGGTGCGGTTCCTGATGGCGTCGCGCCCGAAACATTCGGCAGGACAAGACTTCCCGCCACCGCAAGCGCAGATGAGCCGAATTGACGTCGTGTGAGCATCGAGACCTCCCGTAAATTGCGGGAGTTTTTTGCGTCGTGCTCCGGCAATTGACAAACGATGCTTCGTGAGGCCATCCATAAGTAAAACTTGGGTCGGACAAACCTGGATCAGACTTGGCCCGTCGCCCTGCCAATATTTCCAATCTGCCGCTGAACGCGCTGCGCTCATTCGAAGCAGCTGCGCGCCATCTCAGCTTCACCAAGGCCGGTCTCGAACTGCGGGTCTCGCAGGCCGCCGTGAGCCAGCAGGTGCGAACCCTGGAAGAGAGTCTGCGCGTCAAGCTTTTCAAGCGGCTGACCCGCGGGCTGGCTCTCACGGACGAAGGCGAGGCGCTGCAGCCTGTCATCTCGAGTGCCTTCGGCCAGATCAACCAGGTTCTTGATCGCTTCGAGAACGGCCGGATGCGTGAGAGTCTCGCGATCGGTGTGGTCGGCACGTTCGCCTCCGGCTGGCTGCTTCCGCGCCTCGGCAGTTTCACCGCGAGCCATCCGCACATTGACGTCAGGATCTTTGCGAACAATAACCGTGTTGACCTCGGCGGCGAGGGATTGGACTACGCCATTCGATTTGGCGACGGCGCCTGGCACGGAACCAATGCCGAGCCTCTGGTCGAGGCGCATTTCACGCCGATGTGCGCGCCTGACGTCGCCAAGCGCCTGAGAGATCCGGTCGATCTCCACAAGGAGGTGCTGTTGCGGTCGTATCGGCCGGGCGAGTGGGCGCACTGGTTCGAGGTGGCAAAATGCAGGCAGCCGCGGATGACCGGCCCGACCTTCGACTCGTCGGTCTCCCTGGCGCATGCGGCGGCACAAGGCGCCGGGGTCGCGCTATTGCCGGTCGTCTTGTTTGCGGACGATCTGGCGCGCAAACGGCTGGTTTGTCCCTATGACTTCAAGGTTTTCCTGGGATCCTACTGGCTCACATCGCTGAAATCCAAAAGGCTTACGCATGCGATGAAAGCGTTTCGCGACTGGATCTTGGCGGAGTGCAGGAAAAAGAGATCGCGCAATCCGCGAGGCTGACGGGGATGCCGCGGCCTCCAGCAAGACGAGGCCTTACGTGACGCTCCCTGGCGCCGCCGCGACGCTGCTTCGGCGCGCCACCAGCCGCCGCGCGATCGGCGTCAGCAAGTACGGCGACAGGTGGATCGGAAACTGCGTCATCGCGAAATAGAGCCAGGTCGTGGCCGGCAGCGCGCCTGATGTCGCGGCCAGCATCAGGCCGAGATTGCGCTGCGACACCATCAGTCCGAGCGCGAGTGCGCGCTCGTAGCCGATGCGGCGGAACAACAAGGTCGTCACGGTGAGCAGCGTGAAATAGATTGCGAAGGAGAGAGCTGCGAGGCTGACGGTGAAGAGCGGCTGCGCCAGCAGATCGCTCACGACATCGCCCATGATCGCGGACGCGAAGATGAAGAGGATGATGATGTTGAAGCCGTCGATCGGCTGCTTGTGACGCTGGATCGCCTCCGCGCCGAACAGCCGGCGAATGAGCAATGCAGCCAGCAGCGACGCTGCGAGGATGCCCGATAGTTTCAGGCCGAGCGTGAGCGGCGAGATGCTCAGCACTCCCTCGAGAAACAGACTTGCGAACAACGAGGCGGTGAAGGGCACGATCGCGGTTGCGGTCACCAGCGTGACCAGCACCAGCGTCGCATCGAGGCCCATCAGGGCGGCGAGCGCCGGAGAGGCCATCATCGGCGAGGCCGCGCTCTGCAGCATCAGCGCCAGTGACAGGCCGGGGGCGCGCTCGGTGAGCCCGGTCGCATGCGTGACCAGGCCAACGATCAGGGGCACGACGATCGTGGTCCAGGCGGTGGCCGTCGCCACCAGCGCCGGCCGGCGCAGATGACCGTAGAGTGCCACGAGGTCCATCCGCATGAAGGAGATGCAGAGCAGGACGAGGATCGCCTCGGTGAGGTACGGCCGCAGCAGCGCGCCGAGCGGCGGCACGGCTGCGGCGATGAACACGACAGCGGCGACCGCACGCGTGCCCTGGCTGCCGAGCCAACTCAGGCCGCGCAGCGGAAGGGTGAAGACAGTCCGAAGCGTGGACATCAGGATGGTGGCGCCCTCAGCCTAATGACTTCAGCCACGCGCCGATCTCGCTCACCGCGACATTGGCCTGTGGCAGCAATTTGCCCATGGTGAAGAAGCCGTGGAATTGGCCGGGGAAGTGTTTGTAGGTGACGGGCACGCCAGCCTGCTTCAGGCGCGCGGCGTATTCGTCGCCTTCGTCGCGCAGGGGATCGGCACCGGCGGTGAGCACATAGGCCGGCGGCAGGCCGGCAAGGTTTTCGGCGCGGGCCGGCGAGGCGCGCCAGTCATGGATATCTGCGGCGCCGTTGAGATAATGGTCGCGGAACCAGCGGATCACCGAATGCGTCAGCAGCACGCTGGTCTCGGGCTCGTTGTGCGAACCATGCGTCATGGCGAAATCGACGGCGGGATAGATCAGCACCTGGCCCGCAAGTTTTGGGCCATCGTCATCACGCGCGGCCAACGCGACGACCGCTGTGAGATTGCCGCCGGCGCTGTCGCCGCCGATCGAGAGGCGCGCGGGGTCTATTCCAAGTTGGCGTGCATTCCCGGCAACCCATTTGGTCGCGGCAATCGCATCGTCGGCGGCGGCGGGAAACTTGTGCTCGGGTGCGAGGCGGTAGTCGATCGAGATCACGATCAAGGCGCCCGCGTCGGCGAGCTGCCGGCAGGCCACGTCGTGGCTGTCGAGATCGCCGATCACCCAGCCGCCGCCATGGAAGAACACCAGCGCGGGCGCCAGCCCGTCCTTGAGCCGCGGGTGTTTCGGCACATAGAGGCGTGCCGCGATCGTGCCGTGCGGAGCCGGGATCGACAGCGGCGCGATGCGGGCGAGTTCAGGTGGTTCGGGGTTGGTGACCAGGCGGGCCTGGAGGTAATAGGCGCGCGCCTCCGCCGCGGTTAGCGTCTCGTAGGCGGGGCGGCCGGCCTCCTGGAAGGCCCGGTAGACGGCGGCAGCATCGGGATCGAGCACGACAGGCATGGGGACCCCTTGCGGTTCTGGTTATCGTTGGACTTCAGTTTCGGGGCGATGCCGCCTCGGCCCCAGGGAGAGGCCTCCGACTTATCCCATCCGTGGGCAGGTCTGGCCAGACGGGGGCCGGCAGGGCAGGGATGCCGCCCTTTCCGCCCGTCAATGCCAAAAATTCAATATTTTCAATGTTCGACGGTTTTCGCTCACCAATAGTGACTAACCACGCCTTAGGGCTAAGTCCGCGCTAAGCGACGAACCGATAGAGAATATCTGTTGTGGCACGCGGCCCCGTATGACCTGTCCTGAAAGTCAACTTCTGATAGCGTCCGGGTTCCCATCCCGATTCGCTTCCCCGCAGGCACAAATCCGATCATCCTGCACGGCTTCGCTTATTCCGCAAATTCAGTAGAGCTTTTCAATGCCAATAGCTTTGCATCTACCGGACGGTTCGCAGATGGACGTCGATCCGACGCATCAAATCATTTTAATTGGCCCTAATGGAGTAGGGAAGACCCGCTTCGCTGTAGACTTGGTGGGAAGGAACAATCCCCGTGCAGAGCGAATCTCGGCCAATCGCTTCATTGGGCTAGCAGCCCTGCCACGCCAAGCAGACAATGAACTGAAGTCAAACAGCCAAAACGCATTACAGCGGCAGCTATCTGAATATTGGGAGGTTCACAACGAATATACCTTCTTGATGTCCCAGATGCTTGAGGAAGATAAATCTGCCGCGCAGAAATATCGAAAAAAGCATCGCAATGGCGAAACGCTTCCCGATGAGCTAATCGAAACTCGCTTGGAGAAAATCACTTCTTTATGGCACCGCCTATTTCCTGGGCGTACGCTCAATCTAGACTATGAACCCACCGTCTTGAAGGACGGAGACTCCACTCCGTACGCAACTGCAAGGATGAGCGAAGGGGAGCGAACAGCGCTTTACTTGATTACTCGGCTAGCCAGCTCATCGCGCGAAATCATCCTTGTTGACGAACCTGAGATTCATTTTCATCCTCTCTTAGCTCGCCAGTTCTGGAATGAGATGGAGGCATTCAAGCAGAATGCGCTCTTCGTATACGTAACACACGACATTCCTTTCGCTCTCTCCCGCAAAAGCCCGACGATCTATGTAGTCAGGTCGCCCGGAACGTTCGATGCGATTAACGGCTCCGAGATTCCTAATGAAGCGATAAATGCAATTCTGGGAGCAGCATCCTTTTCAATATCTGCTAGCCGACTTGTATTTTGTGAGGGCGCCATCGGCGATACGGAACAAACGCTGCTCTCGGCTTGGTACAACTGTCCTAACACAGCCGTCATACCAGTTGGCGGCTGTGAACGTGTCCAACAGTGCGTTGCAGTATTCAACGCTAACCATGCTACGCGAAACATCACGGCTATTGGGCATTTGGATCGAGATGATTGGCCTGACGATATGCTCACTCGCAGTCCAATGATAAAGCCTCTGCCGGTCAACGAGATTGAAGGGCTCATTTGCTTTGAGCCGGTGTTCAAGGCCTTGGCGGTTTACTATGGCCACAGTGACGCTGACGCACGGTTTCAAAGTTTTCTTGAACTTGCCAGAAATTCGGTCAAGGGGTTTATCCTGAATAAACACGCGCTTAATCGAGCAAAACTTGTTCTTGAACTCAAACAGCAAGATATGCGCAATTCCGTCAAACCTGACTCGGACGAAGGCAAAATGAGAGCCGCTTATCTAGCTGGAGTTCCGACAACGGCAGATGCGGAAACGATCCTTAACAACGAAGTAACATCGTTGACAGCGGCGCTAGCATCGACCGATCTTTTGCTAAAATTTCCGGCCAAAACCTATCAGGGACCGTTTCCAGCGATCATGCAGGTCGCGTCGAAGAAAGCCTTCACGGACATCTGCGAGGTGTTGACAGCGTCCGATGAAGAATTGCAAAAAAATGAGGCGAAGAAGGTTCTCAAGGACTCTATAGTTGAAGCGCTGAAAGGCAGTTTTTTCGATCGACGGGTCTAGTTCGCCTGCTGCTCCTACCTTGCTCTTCCTACCGGAAAACGGTCGATTGTTTTGGTGAGCGGCAAGAAAGACGTCCTTCACTTCAATGAAACTGGCGGATGATGTTTCCGCCTCGCGAGCAAGCCGCTTAGGACGGCGCTTGCCATCGCATTTTGACCTTGAGCGGACATTTGTATCCAGCGATCAAGCAGGCTGGGGTTCACCGACGCTATCGCGTCGCATAGGCGTCTATTCAGCCGCGCTTACACAGAAATTCCGTTTGCCCTACGGCAAAACTTGCGATTGAATAAATCGGGAACGGGAGGATTTCAGTATGAGTATTTTGTGCGGTGCGGGTTAGCCGCAGGGCCCTTGGCGGCTGCGCGTCGACCGGTGAGTTGTTAACCTTCGAATCCTCGATGACAGGCAATGATGCGCAATGGGCAGCCGGCCCTTGTTCTCTCGCCAGAAGCATTCGCTCGTATTCGTTCGCCCGGCGGGGCGCCGACTTCAAGATCCCTAAATATGGATCGGCTCTGAGAAGCGAGGCATATTCATGCATTTCACAAGCATAATAGCTTTAGCGTTGATTTTTGTGAGCTCGCTTTCGGCTCTCGCTGGAGAGCAAGATGATAGTTTGGCGCTTGGCGTAGTCCTGAACCGTCGCGCGATGGAGGATGGAAGTAAGCAGGTCCTTTACAAATTCATGCGCCTTGAGGCGGCTCAAGATGCTTATCGCCGCGATAAAATCTCCGCGATGGCCTTGGTCGGCTATCCCCACTTGAGCAGGCGCGCACAACCAGAACGGATCGACCTTGCCCTTCAAGAATTTGGGACCGAAGAAAAATTTCTGCGTGGGTACTCCAAGGCTTTGGACCAAGAAATTCAAGGAATGAAATTTTCAGATCTTCCGATATCGTCTGTGACAAATTTGGCAGTCTCCGGCGTCGCTGCTTACGTGGGCGGCATTGGATCTTCCACACTCGCAAAACTCGCACAATCTCAGCTTGATACTATGCAGATTAGCACCGGTAAGCCGCTCGGCGACCCCGGAACTGAACTATTTTTTCAAGGTGGCCAACGGATCGTCCAAGCCATCAACAACGATCCAACACTCGGTGCGATAGCCCAACAAGATCTTGCGACTTACCTGCGCATATCAGACATCACCAAACTTCAAAACTCGACGGAGTATAAAACTTTCGAACTGGAAAGTGAAATTCAAGCCCTAAAGGCTGACCTCGATAATACTAAAGAAGTCAGCAACAGAAATGAGGTGGCGACACAAAAACAGATTCAAAGTGTTAGGTCATTTACAAAAGCAAAAATTGCTCAACTGAGCAGCCTTGTGGAAACGAATCTCGAAATCTCCAAGGAGATCCTGCAAAATCAAACAGAGACTCGCGCCCTTGAAGCGCAACGCGAGGCAAAGCGCCGCGAGCTGGAGGAAAAGAAGGCGCAACTTGCCGAGACGTTTAGGGCAGTCGATTTAAGTCTGACATTAGCACTCTATTTAGCCCGGCAGTCGCACCTGCCAAGTAGTCAAATCCAAGGAATTATTGCAGCACAAAAGCTTTCCAACACCTTTTATACTATGGCCACCAGCACCCTGGCTAACCCATTAGTCTACACCAATTTCATCATTGCGGTGGGAGTTATCGCCGTCGAATTGATCGACAGTCAAAGAGAGGTGACAGATCCAAATGCACCCGTAATGGAGGCGATCAAACTACTTGCGCAGCAGATTGACCGGCTACATGAGGATATGCTCGCTGCATTTACGAGAATGGGTGCTGTTGTTGATGTGGGCTTCGGACGGCAGGAGGCGCTGACGAAAGTCGTGATCGAACTTTTGAAAGGCCAAAACGCCGAACTCGAAAAAGTCCGGCTCGGGCTTGCCAAAGCCCAGGCCGAAAGTCGTGACCTTCTTGAAGCCTACAGTGAACGCGGCCGCCGCGGACAATGGTCAAGGTGCGTTAATCTCGAGCCGGAAGAAACCTCGGTGGCGAAGGACTGCGTCTTCAGTGCGTTTGATCTTGCAGCCTTCGGTTCGTGGGACCGCGCCAGCCGTGAACAATCGCTCGAGGCATTCTTCGTCGAGCAAACTGACTCTAGGCCTAGCTACATTGCCAATACGACGCAAATTAATCGTCATTTTTCAGAGTTTGCGCGAGACAAATTTGGTCGTGACTTCGAAACTCCGAATCCCCAAGCTTGGCTTTGGGGCGCAGGGCTTCTCAATCGCACTCTCTCCCAATTTCCTTCGCTCAGAGAAATGAACTTTCCCGCGCCGTTGGAAAATATCGTAGGCGCCGGTGCACAGACTCAGCGATTTTACCGCGAGGCGTTTGCCGAACCCCAAGCAGACGGTACGTACCGTATCGATGGCGGCCTCTTGCTAAAGCGATTTGACAACTACACGGCGGCCTCACTCCAACTAGCGGCGGCCATAGCAAAGACCCTCCCTAAACAGTATCCTTGGAAGAGTCCCGATCAACCCCTTCCGGGAGAAGTCATACCCGCTACACTCAACGAGCAAGAGAAAAACAATGCCCTCAACAGGCCAACATTTCCGGAATATCTTCGAAAAATTTATCCAGCCATTTTGAAACCACCCTCGCACCCGGATGCTCCTCAAGCGACTATGCCCGTCGAAAGACTCAGCGACGCCGGTCGTGGAATATTTCCGAGCGACCAGGAAGAGAGTCTACATCCGTTCGTCAAGTTTGCGGTAAAGCCTTGCTCACCGGATTTGAAGGTGACCAGAAGCAAGTATTTTGGCATGAGATTGCCGGACTTCGAGGCTGGTTTTGAGCGAGAATTGAACGCTATTAAAATAGGAAACAAGACGCTCGACAGGTCGGTTCTGTCGCTCGTCCCAAGAGAAGCACTTTGGCTCGAAATCATTGATCACTCTCGATTCGAAATCTTCGCCTGTGTTGCTGAGTACAGCGGTCAAGTCGAGCTCGCGCTCCCCGCGGGGCCGGGGGCCCCGTATAATAAGGTCCCAGATAATATTTGGTTTTATCGCTACGGGATGAAGCTCGCATTTTCGCTTGCGGACAAAACGACGAATAGCGTTTGGGATGTCGGTTCGGCGACGATGCAAACTGTCACCGAATTCAGGCATACAATTCAGCATCCGACAATGCAGCCGGATGCATGGAGTGACGTTACGTTCAGAAATTTCCCCGCCCACTTTTGGGAGGGAGTGAACGAAGAAACTTACAAATTCGGTGGAGTGCGTGGATCCCTCGATTTCTTTTTCAAGCCGTCACGCAGCGCCGAAGCCGAGGCGAATCTGGTCAAACTGCAGCAGCTGATTGGTTCACTCCGGCCGCAGGCCGAAGAAAACGCGATGAAGTTCCTCACAAGCGGCGAAACAGCAACTGCGTTCCTCTCAGGCCAGAATGACTTTGCAGCCCTTAAATCGCTGCGGGCCTTCGACTACACCCGTAGCCCCGAGGTAGAGGCGATGTTCGCCATTCTGGACGCGCCCCTCACCGTGCTACCGCCGGAAAGAATTCGCAGCGCGATGCTAGACGGCACATCCTTTGAGCAAATGCGAGAGCAGATCGAAGAAAAGGCGTTCGCGTACAAGAAGAGAGTTAGTGAGCTCAGTGGTAGAACAATTCCTATATGCGTCACACCCGTGGATCAGGTACTGACCAGTTTATCATATCTAGCGACGGATGTGAGGAGGCAATAGTTCAGCAAGAAGCTCGTCGGCCTGGAGTCTACAAAGGCGATCGATTATCGGCGCTGAAACCGCTCTATCCGCGCAGTAGCCATATAAACTGCCGTGGTAAGACCGTTTGGCGAGTGCGTGAACCATTGCAATCATCATCGCAATCAATTCAGCAGCTTAGATGTAGACCACGGAGGAGGGCGCGTCCGCTGTCCTGAGCCTTCGATTCTACTGCCGTTGTAGCCACGCTTCGCGGAATTCTGCGAATTCGATCGGATGGGCCTCGCGAACCCGCGCACAGAAATAGGCGGCCTCTCCATGAGCCTCGCTCTCCCTACCGCTCGCGCAGCGAAGGGTCGCGCGCACCAAATCGAAAATATCCGATGAATTGGGGAACAGCTTGTAGAAGCGACGACCTTCGCTCCTGAAATTGGCGGGCCGTTCACGGTGAAGCCACGCCATCAAATCAATCAATGCTAGGCCGTCCAGATGTAGCCGTCCATCTGCAACGTGAATTGCGCCAAACGTCGCATCAAACGTTTCAACGTTGATCGCGTCACGGTTCGGCTTTCCTCTTTCAATATCATCGATTTTGCCGTTGATTATGGTGACGGTCAGCTTGGGCTTTTCAACGAAATACTGCGTCATTGAGATACTCCATCCATTTGCGGGCCGCGTCATCATCAGAGTCCGTCTTGATTATCGAAGGCGTTTCGCCGAACAACGGCTTGCCGATCCGTTCCGGTAGTCGCGGGCCATAACCGCGAAGTATCATTGCGTAGGCATTACCCGCATCACCGTCTGCATCGATGTCGTTTCGCGCGATGAATGCCGACAGGCCGTCGCAATAGCGGTCATATCGAGCCCGATCATCCTCGTTGAGCGTTTCAAGCTTAGCGGCCACACTGTGCGCGGGCTTTACAACCGCCAGCAATACCGCAAGCTGTTTCTTGATTGATGCTATTGTTGTCACTTGCTCGATTGCTGCTTAATTATCAGCGCGGTTAACTCTTCAACCTGACACTGAATGTCGTCGATATTTGCGATGTTTTTGAGCTTCTCCATCGCAATTGCGATTGCCTTCGTCTCATCTGCGCTCAACGTACCGTCGATGAACGCTTGCTTGATCGTTTCCGGTTCAGCATCGTCCAATTCAACGGTGCGCGCCGGAGGCAGGCAGTAGCGGAGGATCAATTCCATTGCTTTCCAGTGTGACGGGCTTTCCTTATCGTTGAGCGCATCGCGCAACTTATTGATTGCTTCGGGCCCCATCGCTTTGATGCTGGCAAGCATTTCAGATGACAGCTTGTTGCGTGATCCGCGCGGGCGCCCCGATGTTGTCAGCCAACGTCCATTGGCGTCACGGTCGCTTGATTTAGGGGCTTCTAGCGTCGGGACATTGACCATCTTCAAACCCAAATCACTCCGATATTGTGGGACGAGCACCATCTCACAACGTCGGCCGTCGGCGTAAGCCAGTCATTCCCAACGCGCGTTGGCGCAGGCAGTCCATAAAGCTTTACCCACAGATGAATAACGCCGCGCGACCGTCCGAACGCGTTCCGCAGACTTGCGGCATCGATCTTCGGCGCAGTCGGCAAAACGACGCTGTGCGGGAAGTGTGGACGGGGGCCGGGCATCAGTATTAGTCTTTCGATCGAGCCTAGGCGTGCGGTCGGACGCACGCTTAGGCCTGAATCGGCATCGTTCGCGCTACGCTGGTTCATTCTTGTTAGGGGATGCGACGGCAATCAATGATCGCATGTGATCAGCGTGAAGTTTAAGCCTTGCTTCATCGCCGTACTTCTGCAGCAATTCCCGCATGTAGTTTATATGCGAAATGCCGGCTTCGCGGTGTTGTTCGTTTGTCGTCGCCATGTTGGTGGTTCCTCTATTGTTGGACGATTGAGAGCCGGCCCGACCGTTAGCCGATCAAGTTGCGGCAGCACCGCTCACAAGAAGGTTGTAGGCCTCATCACGTTTCAGATCAGTGCAAATCGCGACGAGATCGATAACGTTGCACATCATCGCGTTCACGTGGGTGACCGCATCGGAGCGCGCATTCAGCCTGTCGAGGGCAGCGCGAGAGGCCGCCGTGGCTGCTTCGATATTTGGCCCTGTTTTAAGGGGATCGATGTGGTCGGGGTGCAAAGGCCAGTCGCTTTGCAATCCGGTGCGTTCAATGTGCCTTTTGATCACGTACTTCTCGGTGATCATTGTTTGCATCTCGGCCGGCACCTCGTGGTAGGCTTCGGTCTCAATCAGTGCGGCAAGGCCTTCCGTCGACAGACCATCGATCAGCGCGCCCTTATCACCAATTCCCTTGGCGGCGTCCCATCGGGCCAACGCTCTTTGCCTAATATGACCGGTGGCGGGGGTCGCGGGGTCAATGCTGAGTGCGGTGGCGTGGGCTGCGGCAATCTGCTGGTGTTCCTTACGGCCGTCGCTCTGAGCGGCCTGAAAGGCCTTGCTGAGTACGTTCCGCGATGCCGCTCTCAATTGCTCGGCACGAGCCGTTGCCTTGAATTGGTCATCTACAACGCCGACGTTGCCGGCGAAGTCGTCCAGCCGTGCCACGAGATTGGCAACTGCCTTGGCAAGGGTCGTTCCCGGTTCAAGCGACGGCGCGTGCACAACGAGGGTGCGACCATCCTCGTGATTAAGCGTATAGGCAATTCCTCGCCCGGTGTCGGAGCGCCTAATTTTCATGAGCACAATTCCTTTCTCTGAACGTGCGGCGCTTATCGCCGTTGTGAACGTGTCCAGAGATAACCGAGTAGCCAAAATGCTGACAAGACGACGCGTCGGAGCAGCGCAAGGCGACGCTACAACGATCATTGATAAGAGTTTCGAATTGAGTTGCGACGGTCCGTAGCGCAATTGCGATGGAGCGTTGTTCCGTCGCGATGGTCCATGGCGCTATCGATAAGAGTTTCGAATTGAGTTGCGATGATCGGGGACGAGGAAGCCGTTCAACTTGTCCACAGCGGAATTTGGTCACCGCATATGCGCCGGTTGGCTAATGATCGTGGTGAGTGCGGGGATCATCGCAATCACCATCGCAATTATCTCAGATATTTAGAACCAGACCATAGCGGATGAAGCATCCGCCTAGTTGGTGCGCGGGCTTGCGGGCCGTTCTATCGCGAAAATCTAATTGCTTGCTCGTGCAAGCTATCGAGGCTGTCTCGAACGAGGACAATCTTGTAGATGTTGCCGCGGTAACTCGCTTCCGACTTGGTCGGCCCCTTCGGCGCTCCGATCGGCTTCTGTCCGACCTCCGCGCCCCATGCCGAGTAAGCGAACAAATCAGCCGCAGCGAGAGGCAAACAAGTCTTGTCGGCGAAGCTAAGTCCCGACAGCGCGCGGTGCTGGCCATTCCGGTTGGCGGCCCAATTGTAGATTCGGGCAGCGTCTTCGCGATTGTTGTGGCCGTCTTCGAGTACGACCTTCATCGTGGGTTCTTGCATAACCGGTAGGTGACCGATGGTATCGATGGTTTGCGAGAGGCAAGCCCTAAATAGTATTCCGTATTCGGAGTCCTTGCGCGTTCCCTTAGGCCACGTGAGGTTGCTGTAGTAGTCGTAGTCGTCTCGATAGATGAAGGCCGCGACGCCGCTGAGCATTGTTTCGTTGATGATGTGCTGGAATTCGTCGAGGAACGCGATCTTCCTGTCGACCGACCAGCCCTTGAAGTCCGCCTTTGTGCGGCGGACATCGATTGTATGAAAGGTGCCGACCTTGTAGCGTGCGAAGAGCTTGCCAACGCGCTTCTCGAACTTTGACCATTGGCGCTTGTCACCAACGAAGCCCGCCATCGCGGCAATAGGGGAGTCGTCGTGCGTTCCGCTCTCGTCGAAGTAGGCCGTAAGCTTCATGACTATGCAGCCCCCCGCGCACGCGCAAATTGCTTGTTTGAGAAAGGCGCTGCAATGCTGTGAACACGCTACGACTCGGGGAAAATCATAGCGTCGATTTTGGCCTTATTTCGCAGCGGGTTCTTATATGCCGCTATAATCGCTATGATACTTCTAATGTTGAGATGAAGAAGAATAGAGAGCACGCCCATAATTTCCATATTTCCGGACCATGCTGCCGTCCTACTGTGGAGCAGGGCAAGGAAGAAACGCAGCGATCATAGCGATCACAGAAATGCGTGTACTGTCAGTGGCTTACAGGCGTTGTGATCGGCGCTGTGATGGTCTTCGATTGTACAGAAATTATAGCGATCATCCATAACCTTGGGCGCGTCCATAATCGCTCACATCGGCATCTTTGTTGACACTCCACAAAACGCCCCGCTTGTTCGGCTCGCGCGGATCATCCTGAAGGAAGCCGCGCCCAGCCTGCCCGCGATGATGATAGCCGAGACTGCCGATTGCCGTGCCAAGCGTGCGTGCTGCAACTGGTTTGGTCCCGCGCTCGCGAAGAAGCCGGGCCACAGCGGCCGTGCTAATCCAACCGGCCCGGAACCCCGGCAATGCATCGTCTACGGCATCTGCGATTAGCTGTTCTAGCCAGCCGCGACTTTCGATCAGCGCCTCTGCTGTACTAGTCGTCCTGGGGGCGCGCATCGGTATAGCACCGCATTCGATCGGGTAGCTGAGCAAGTAGTTCGCGACGATCTTTAAGCCGGTCTTATGCCCACCATTCTGCTCGTTGCCCAGCCAACCATAGAGACCATTAAAATAGTCGTCGTTCATCCCGCGCGACGTGAGGTCATCCACCGATTGAAGAGGGCTGTAGAATATCGCGAAACGCCGTCCATTCGCATGAATTGGGATCGCATCCTTATGATTGCTAAAGAACAGCCAATTGCCCGGCGTATCACCCATCTTTTGATTGACCGTCTTAGCTTCGATTTCAAGTTCTGTTTCGGTGATGAACGGTTTGAGCGTTTCGACCATATCGCGTTTCTCGTCGGTCTTGATTTCATCGACCAAGAAGAAAAGCTTGCCTTCCATCCACCCGTTGAATTTGCTGCCGCTATCGTTGAGCTGTTTCGCCTTCGGCTGGTAAAAGTATTGCGTATCGATAACGTGACGCATTACCTGCTTGAAGACGTTCTTTCCGATGCCTTCCGTCGATTGGATCAGCGGCGACCACGGGATTTTATGTCCCGGAAACCGTGCGTTGTGGGCGAGAAATTCGATCAATATGCGTTGGTCGTGGATATCTGGCAGCACTAAAGCAACATGCCGCAAGAACGGCATTGCATCGCCATCCATCCGTTCAACAGTTGCCGGAATGTAGGTGTTGACATAGGTGCGAGATAGCCCATCGGTGATGATCTGGCCTGCTATTTGTCGCGGTCTAAAGCATGTTCCGTCAACTGTTGGAATTCGCCATAATCGCGAGTTGGTCGCGGCTTCCCAAGCCTTGTTGACCGTCTTGCCCAATCCATCGACAACGAAATTCTTACCGCCGTATGTGCTGTTGAAGCTGCCAACGTCGTAACGAATACCACGGGGGCCAAAGATCGTGTTCTCCGGACCGATCAACACACAGTCTTTGAACCATTCGCGCTGCTCGCTATCGGTCAGCAATTCGCCCGTGGGTACGGGGATTTGTCGCGGTGCCTGCGATTGTTCATGCGGCATCGGCGATGGATCAAACTTGCGTTGCTCTTCCGCTAGCTTCTCACCGAACAAGCGCAGCGCGTGCAGATTGCCATTGCGACGTTCCAAGCTGGGCCAGCCGACTTCAGTCGATCGTAAGCTGTTCCAATTCTTTCTAAGATATGCGTCCGATGGCGTGCCTTGGCCCTCAACGACATATTGGGAACACCACCGCGCCCAAACCCCATAAAGCTGTTGTTCAGGAGCGAAATTCCATGCTGCCTGCTTCCATGCGGCTGTAAATCCAACCCATGCATCGCGATCCAAATCGTTGGGGTTCGTTTCGGCGAGTGCGCGCAAACACCAATCCCATCCGGGCGCCTGCATCTTCGGTTCGCCTAGTTCGTATCGCTCGCCCGTGCCGTCGATCACGTTGACGTCGTGTAATGCCGCTTCTAACGCCCCCGGATCAATCGGCTTGTTGTAGTTGGTCAATGCCCAACACGTTACAAGATGCGGCGCGTCCTGGTTCTTCGCATGGATCGTTCCCGGTAGCCGCAGCACGCGCGCCGGATCGACAACACGTTTATCGCCGTCAAACACCGTCCGCAACTTTCGTTGCAGTAGCGTGAAGCGGTCGCGGTCGTCATGCTGTTGCGTTTGCCAATAGACATGCAGCTTCCCCGGCGACGATTGTACAGCGAATGACGGAGGAGGGTTGAATTGCGTGGCTCGCTCATAGTTATGTTGCGCGCTAAGACTGTCCAAATCAACGGCCTGACAACGTATAGTTTTGACGTTGGTGATTTCACGCCCTAACCCGTCCATTTCGTTGATCGCAACGAACACGCCGTAGCCCTGAGAATTTAACGTGCATAGTTCTTGCCAAAGTTGCCGAAGCGTTCCACGGCGAGGAATAGCGGCAATGTCTTTTTTAATGTCGTGGATTGCCCTCGCGTCGATGATCGTCGCGTGTGGATCGCCTTGAACGAGTGCTGCGACGTAGGCGGCGGCTTGCTCATAGCTTTGCAGCAGGGGGCCGCTATCGAATGCGCGCAGGGTAATACCGGCTAGCGGCGCGCAACTGTTGAGATGCGACGCGTGGTCGTGTATAGTCATTCCGCTTTCCTAGAAGCAAAGAGTTAGCTTGAGGCCGCGCCAAGGCCGCAACTTGGCGGGGCCTATTTCTTTTGTGCGGCGGATGAGCGTTCCGCCCTTTTCTTTGAAGCAATTCAGACAACTGGCGCCGATTGACCAGACGCCTAGCCGTCTGCTGTGGCGAGGGCCGCTTTGCGCCGGTTCGCGATATAGTTCTCGATGTCGCTGGCGAGATAGCCAACGCGACGCGGGCCTAGAGGGATCTTAGGAGGGAAGCCGTGGCCTGCTTTGGCGTAGCGGCGCAGCGTGGGCGCTGAGATCGTGAGGCGCTGGCAAACCTGATCGGTGGTCAGGATAGTCGTGTTATCTTGGGACATGAGCCGGGTCCTGCTTGGAATTGATGGCATTGCAGGGCATCCACCCACGCACGCTGCGTCTTCACCGCAACTCAGGCCATCCGACCCTTACGCCGCTGTCATCCGACTGCGCGACCAGCTAAGCACTCTCATATTCGCTAACGCTGCGTCAAAAAGAAAAAGCCCGCGAACGGGCTTCTTCCTGGGATTATACACAAGCAGCCTTTCAGGCGATCAGCTTCTCCCATTTCACTTTGTACGTTGGTGCTTCCGTTAGGAGATAATCGCACCATTGTTGCATTAGATCGCGGCGACGGTCGAATGCGTTGCCCCGACGATAGGCCCGCTTCGTCTTATTTTTGATGGCGTGCGCAAGGGCCATATCGGTGATCACGTCCGGATGCAGAGTTGTATCTTCCGCCCAATCTTGGAACGTCGATCTAAAGCCGTGTACCGTGAGGCCTTCGCGCATTCCGCATAGCATCTCCAACATGCTCATATGGCCTAGCGGCTTGCCCCGCTTCATACCGGGAAATATGTAGGGGTTGTCATCGATCGTTGGCAGCGCACGCAACAGCTGAACAGCGGCATCCGACAAAGGGACGCGGTGTTCAACGCCCGCTTTCATACGTTCGGCGGGGATGGTCCACGTTGCATTGTCTAGATCGAATTCGGCTCGCTTCGCATTCAGTGTTTCATTCGTGCGTGTTGCGCAGAGAATTGTCAGCATCAATGCCTTTGCGCTGTAGTCGGGTTTTTCGCGCAATTCGATTATAAACGCGGGGGCGTCCTTCCAATCCATTGCGGTGAAGTGTCCTTTCGATTGTTTCCCGTTCAACCAATGTTCAAGGTGATCCTTCCATTGCGCCGGGTTGTGATGGTTTATCCAAATCTCTCGCGTGTCCGGGTTCGTTATCCCTTTCGCCTTGGCTGCGCCGATAACCGTTTCAATTCTCATACGCACTCGCGATGCAGTTTCGCGAGCGCCAGTCCAAAGTGTGCCTTTCTTTCCTGCGCGCTCATGATCCTGTCGCAAGACCTTCAATACGTCTTCGGTAGTGATCTCGTGTGGGAGTAACTTGCCGATGATCGGATATGCATAGGTTTCCAGCGTGTTCTCCCACTGCTGGTGGTGCTTGGCATTTTTCCAACCATCCTTGTGTTGAGCGATGTAGTCGCGCGCGACTTCCTCGAATGTATCGATGGCAACTCGTTTGACGGTCCTGGCCGCCGTAGCGGTTGCGGCGGCGTTCGCGTCTCGCTCGGCCAACGGGTCGCGGCCTGTCTTGATCAGTTTGCGGAGTTCCGCGGCCTGCCATTCGAGGGCCTTTAGCCCGGCTGCATCGATCGGCTGGTACGGCTGCAAGGTCATCAGTCGCCGCCGACCGCCTAACGTGGAATAGCGGAGCGCCCAGAAGGCTGAACCGCTTTTGGCGACCGCGAGGCATAGCCCGCGTTCGTGCGCCCACATGCCCGGCTGAGCGGCCTGGACAAGGGTTTGAATGGTTTTGAGGGTGAGACCTTTTTTGGGGCTTGCTGGCTGGTGTCGATGGGGGTTTGGTGCGTGCACCGCTGGCGACCTCGCTGGTTAATCGCCACGCTAGACACTCACCTTTCCGAGTTCACCACTGCTCTTTGCCCCTGTTTCTTCATGATCGCTCATGATCGTCTAAACTTGGGGATAATGAAACGAGCTCAAAGAGTTAAGTGCGGTCGTGATCGCTAGTGACTCCGCGTGACGCCACCAAGCTACGGCCGCCCTTTCCCCGCCGTATTCGCCGTGTTAACCGGTTGGCCTGCGAGCGGCGGTATCCCCTGTAGAATGTCCAACAAGCCCGATTCGCTGTTGAAGCCGCGCGAGATGTTCAAAACCTTTACCCTGACAGGCCTTGCGGCGCTGCTGGCTGCCACCGCGCTGACGGTTGCAACGCCGGTCCAGGCGCAGATCGGCACGATTTTCTCCGATCCGCCGCCGCTGCGGCCGCCGGGGACGATTCCCCGTGGCGGCCAGCCGCAACCGGCGCCGACCCCTGACGACGACGAAGAGGTGCCCGAGCTGCCGCCGCAGGGCCGCGTGCTGCCGTCGCGCCCGATGCCGCGCCAGGGCAATGCGCTGCCGGGACCCGTCGAAACCCAGCCGCTGGCGCCGCCGCCGGGTAGCACTGTCGCTCCGCAGAACCAGCCGCCTGCCGTAGCGGTTGCACCCCCGGGCGGGCCTGCCCAGCCGGGCGCAGCTCCTGGCCAGCGCCAGCCGCAGCAGAAGGGCGGGACGCAGCAGGGCGCCGTGCCGCAGGCACCCGCAAGCTTGCAGCCGGGCGACGAGGTCGTCACCGAGCCGCCGGCGCAGAAGATCGTGAACAA